>NZ_JADYWM010000072.1:0-570 GCF_015864815.1 Pseudoalteromonas sp. NZS100 | reverse complement strand
TTAAATTGAGGGGTATTGGACACCTAGATTTTGTGTTGCTGTGGTTTGAAGCTTGTCCTTGGTTTAGACATGATTGATACATGATTTAGGACTTGTAGGATTCGATTTGGGCAAGATTGGATGAGAGGAAGTGTGATTTTCGAAATCTGCACTTATGCAGAATTTTGCTGTCAAAATAGGTGCAGCAGAATTTTGGCCTTGTGCAGAAAAATGCTTGTGTGTGGTTGGCTGTGGAAAGTCTAGTGCAGAATGAGTTCTGGATGTTTGCTAGTAGATCCCAACGGTCAAAATGTAGGCTTATGTACTAGAGACTTCCAGTAAAATTTTGGAGTCGATCCAACGGTTAACGAATTGGAACGAAGGAAATGTTACTGGGGTCTTTAAGTGAGAAAAAGCTGTGATTTTGGTTTGAGTTTTGGGCAGAGTTTTCTGCCTTTGCCCTGTTTTGCTTGGCTGTGATAGCTTGTGCTGTTTGAGTGTTGTATTACTTTGATGTTGGGAAAGCTTGGGAGGATTGACGGGGACCCAGTGTTGAGAGAAACCAGGATATGGGCTACGTGGGAGTACGTG
>NZ_JADYWM010000071.1:0-573 GCF_015864815.1 Pseudoalteromonas sp. NZS100 | reverse complement strand
GCCTGTACTTCCGTACCGCTCCTTCTGACGTGCTTCAGGGTGAGGTTCTCGGTAACCTGATCGCTGGCGATGGTCACGAGACCCTCGGCATGATCGTTCTCAATGACTCCTACGGAACCGGTCTTGCCGGCTACACGCAGGAAGCATTCGAAGCCGCCGGTGGTGAAGTTGTTTCACAGCCCACCTACAACACCGGTGACACCACGTTCGATGCTCAGATCTCTGAAGTTCTTGCTTCGGACCCTGACGCCATCGCACTGATCACGTTCGAAGAAGTTTCGACCATGCTCCCGAGCATCGTCAGCAGCTTCCCGGCCGAGAACCTCTACTTCGTAGACGGTAACCTCGCCAACTTCGGTGATGAGTTTGCTACTGGAACCCTCGAGGGCGCCAAGGGAACTCTTCCCGGCCTGAGCGTCGACACGATTGCTGACTTCACGTCGGCCGTCAACGACTTCTGGGTCGAATCCGGACAGCCTGAGCTCGAAGAGTTCAGCTATGCAGCAGAGTCCTACGACTCGGTAATCCTTCTTGCTCTCGCATCGCTCGCAGCCGGTTCCACCGACTCCGCAG
>NZ_JADYWM010000070.1:0-450 GCF_015864815.1 Pseudoalteromonas sp. NZS100 | reverse complement strand
TGCGCGTGTGCATAAATGGATTACATAAGTTTGGTCTAAATTAGAGGGATTAGTACGACCTTTTTGCGTTAAGATAAGCGTTATCTTGAAAAGCTAACTTCTGAATGTTTGTTCTCGCAGGAAATGGCCCCGAGGAAGCTTGCCTCAAAGAGGTCCAGGAAGGATAAGGCGGCCGAAGGAACTAGTTCCGCTCCCGAGTATGACAGTCACCGCTTTAGGAGCGCTGTACACCAGCAGCGCTTCGAGGCCATCAAGGGATGGTCATTTCTCCGGGAGCGACGCGTCCAGCTCAGGGACGACGAGTATACCGATTTCCAGGAGGAGATAGTTCGCCGGCGGTGGGCATCACTGGTTACCCCCATGGCCAAGTTCGACCCAGACATAGTCCTCGAGTTTTATGCTAATGCTTGGCCTACAGAGGAGGGTGTGCGAGATATGCGATCTTGGGTA
>NZ_JADYWM010000069.1:0-585 GCF_015864815.1 Pseudoalteromonas sp. NZS100 | reverse complement strand
AGTGGTATCTATTTCACCTGCGCCTGTGGCGATGGTGTCGTTGCCTGCCACATCTTCAACACTCGCGCTAATGGTGTATGCACCTTCTGCAAGTGCTACCGGTACAGGGATTGACCACGTGCCATTGGCAAGCACGGTGGCGCTCATTGTTTGCGCTGCGCCGCTGCTGTCGGTGACAACAATGGTTACTTCACTGCCTTGCGGTGCATCGCTGGTACCTGCAATCGTTGGCGTGGTGTCGTTGCCTACACCATTGTCTGTAATAACAAGGCTCGGACCAGTAAGATCTATCTGACCTATTTCGGTGGCGCTGCCAATATTACCTAGGCCATCATCTACCTCGGCGGTGACCGTGTATTCGCCTTCGGCTAAATCAGCTGGGGCATCAACGCTCCATACGCCACCCGTTACGGTCGTATCAACAGTCGTAATATTCCCTGCACTGTCTTCAAACGTTAGGCTGATGGTGGTGTTATCTGCCGCATCGCTTGTACCATTAATGGTTGGGGTGGTGTCGTTCGTGTCAACCAATGCATTAATACTGATACTTGGGGCCGTGGTGTTGAGTGTTGCGGTTTCACTTAA
>NZ_JADYWM010000068.1:0-587 GCF_015864815.1 Pseudoalteromonas sp. NZS100 | reverse complement strand
CAGCCATCGCTGAAAAAGAAAGCATCGCAGCGACTAAAAAGAGTATTGTTTTACGAATCAATGAGGTTTTGAGCAGTGGCATAGCGGATCTCTATAAATAGATTATTGGGACATACATTTGTGCGTTATTGGCAGTATAGCAGGTCTATTTCAGAGCACGTGATCCGGTGCTTTCCACCCCTTAAATTCATTTACCATAATCCACCTCTATACAGATACAGAAAAACTAAAGCCCCTTATTGCTAAGCAATAAGGGGCTTTAGTTTTTTCTAGTTTTGATTGACTAAGCGAACTTTGCTTCTTGATGTTCTTCTTGATTATGTTCGCTTTCTTTCAAAGACTTAACCTCTTTTTTTAACTTTCTACACTCTGACAGCAATTGATTCAATTTTTTACGGCTTTCTGCCTCAACGAATCTAGTTAAAACTTCTCTCGCCAAAGTTTGATAACCTAGATTTTCCATCTCTCCTATGTTTTTTAAATCATCAATCAAGGTAGTTGGTAATCGCATAGAGATAAGTTGCATTTTCGGTTTCGCACATTCATCTAAAACGTCTGCTGAAACACCATTCAACAGCTTTTTTAAT
>NZ_JADYWM010000067.1:0-495 GCF_015864815.1 Pseudoalteromonas sp. NZS100 | reverse complement strand
AACTATTTTGAGAACAATTGAGGAGTCGTGTGTTTTGTACAGTTCATAGATAGAGTCTGTGTGCTAAAATATTTTCTGGGTTGGACCTGAATCAGGAGGGAGAGGCCCTGACGGACTCTTCGGAGTGTAGGCCTTGGGGGTCACCGGGTTTGAGTGCTCCTTTAAGCCTATGTTGATCCCATATGGTTGGAGCATTCTCGCAAAACACTGTGACCCTGACTGGTCTCCCTATGATTTTACCTAGTGAGAGTGACCTGACTTACTAGTGTGTGGTTTGTCTTGTCATGTACTCTTAGGTGTCCGATGAGATTTTTCACTGACATGGTACCACATTGCATATAGGCTTGAGTCTTAGCATAAATGTCGCATACGCTTGCTAATTGTTTATTATGAAATTCATGTGTTATTATATCTTGATCGGAGTGTGGGATTCTTGTGTAATGTGATTAATGATTGAAAAGTGAATTTTGAATGACGAAGTGGTGAAGTTACGTG
>NZ_JADYWM010000066.1:0-619 GCF_015864815.1 Pseudoalteromonas sp. NZS100 | reverse complement strand
ACGTTGACGTCTATGAGGTCAAACTCGGCGATGAGTACCTCATGTCGAGCCTCTTCACTGTCGCCGAAATCGCGCTTTCCGATCTCGGGCTTGCGGCGGCTACCGGGGATGGACTGCGCGTCGTCAACGGCGGGCTCGGCCTTGGCTACACGGCCGTTGCCGCTCTCGCCGATCCGCGCGTGACTTCGCTCGAAGTGATCGATGCTCTGCCGGCCGTGATTGATTGGCACAATCGTGGCTTGCTGCCGGTGTCTGCCGAACTCACGGGTGATAGCCGCACCACTCTCACCCACGCCGACTTCTTCGCCGTGATGCGCGCCGAACCGACGGTGCCCTACGACGTGATTCTTCTGGATGTCGACCACTCACCCCGGCACCAGCTCGACCCCAGCCACGCCGACCTCTACACCGTCGAAGGTCTTCGTCGTGTGCGAGCCCATCTCACCGTCGGTGGCGTCTTCGCATTGTGGTCGGATGACCCTTCCGATGCCGAATTCATGGAGCGCCTCGGCCAAGTGTTCGAGAACCCGATCGCGCACGCGGTCGACTTTGACAATGCGCTCACCGGTGGGGTCTCATCCAACACCGTGTACGTCGCGAGGAAACGCGCCTAGTTAAG
>NZ_JADYWM010000065.1:0-629 GCF_015864815.1 Pseudoalteromonas sp. NZS100 | reverse complement strand
CCGTGCCCGTGGTCTTGATGTCGATGATCCCAGCGCTGCAGTTCACCTACTGGCAGTGGTTGGCCCTCACCCTGACCGCGCCGGTTGTCGTGTGGGGTGCGTGGCCGTTCCACCGCGCTGCCGCCGTGAATCTTCGCCACGGTGCCGCCACCATGGACACCCTCATCAGCCTCGGCATCATCGCCGCGTTCGGCTGGTCGCTCTACGCCCTCTTCTTCGGTGGCGCTGGCGAAGCTGGCATGCACATGACGATGACCTTCTTCGGAACACCCCACGGTGGCTCAAGCGAGATCTACCTCGAAGTTGCTGCCGCCGTCACCGTCTTCATTCTGCTCGGCAAGTACATCGAGGCTCGCGCTAGCCGCGAGTCCGGTGCTGCTCTTCGCGCCCTGCTCGAGCTCGGCGCGAAGGATGCCGCCGTTCTGCGCGGTGGTGTCGAACAGCGCGTTGCCGTGTCCTCGCTCGTCGTCGGCGACCACGTTGTGGTGCGCCCGGGCGAAAAGATCGCCAGCGACGGACTCGTCATCGAAGGCAACTCCGCCGTCGACGCCAGCATGCTCACGGGCGAATCAGTGCCCGTCGAAGTCGGCCCCGACGACCGCGTCACCGGCGCCACCCTCAACGTCGGC
>NZ_JADYWM010000009.1:0-188829 GCF_015864815.1 Pseudoalteromonas sp. NZS100 | reverse complement strand
GAGCCATTAAGCTAACTTGTACTAATTACCCGTGAGGCTTAACCATACAACGCCAAACGCGTTTTATGCGACAGTTTGACAGAAGTTAATATGACTAAAGTAGAAATTACTTAGAAAGACTTAAAAAATATTATCAGATATTTTCCAAATTCAAGAGGTGACTCTTAGCGCGTAGCGTTAACATTGAGGCACCTTGCGCAAAGAAAATGGTAGCACTACGTGCTTGTCATTCATTCTTTGCACCTAATTTGCTTGGTGACAATAGCGTTTTGGACCCACCTGACTCCATGCCGAACTCAGTAGTGAAACGAAACAGCGCCGATGATAGTGTAGCATTTGCTATGTGAAAGTAGGACATTACCAGGCTTCAAATTCAGTCGAAGGACTTTAACCTTAATAATTAAAATAAGAAAATTGAAAAGAATTTTCTTGGTGACAATAGCGTTTTGGACCCACCTGATCCCATGCCGAACTCAGTAGTGAAACGAAACAGCGCCGATGATAGTGTAGCATTTGCTATGTGAAAGTAGGACATTACCAGGATTTAATTAAGAGAAACCCGTTACAGTAATGTGACGGGTTTTTTGCTTTTTGTAATTTTGTAAATAGTCCATGCCGAACTCAGTGGCGAAATAAAATAGTTCTAAGGCGAGCCCCGCAGAAGTACGCCCCGACACAAAGATAGTGTAGCATTTGCTATGTGCCTCTCCACCGCTGTGGGCACTACGACATTGCCAGGATTTAATTAAGAGAAACCCGTTACAGTAATGTGACGTTTTTTGCTTTTTTAAATTAAGAAAAACATCCCCCTTTAAATTCAACAACAAAACTAGTTGCGTCTATTCGCGCGTGCTAAAATCCAATTTTTATGAATGATGATATAGAGGTCTAGTTTGCCTACAGCTGATTACCAAAAGGTGCTTGATGAAATAGCACATGAAGTACGCCCTTTATTATCACAAGGAAAAGTAGCTGATTATATACCGGCCCTTGCAGAGGTCGATCCTGAGCAATTTTCTATCGCTATTTATACAACTGATGGTAAGACTGTATGTGCGGGGGATTGCTCTCAACGTTTTACCATTCAGTCTGTTTCAAAAGTTATGACACTTACTATGGCACTGCAACGTTATGGTGATGAACTTTGGCATCGAGTTGGAAAGGAGCCTTCAGGTACTGCCTTTAATTCGCTTACACAGCTTGAGTTTGAAAAAGGGATTCCTCGTAACCCTTTCATAAATGCAGGCGCAATTGTAACGTGTGATGCGTTGTACAGCCGCTTATCTGCACCAATGCACTCTATGCTCGAGGCCTTTAGGTTGTTAGCTGGTAATAGAGGGATAGTGATTGATAAAAAAGTCGCTAATTCTGAGTATGAATTTAGGCATCGTAATGCTGCTATGGCGCATTTAATGAAGTCGTTTGGTAATTTTGAAAATGAAGTCGATGATGTTTTATGGTCTTACTTTAACTTTTGTTCTATTGAGCTCAACTGTATTGAATTAGCCAAAGCTTATAATTTTCTAGCAAATAAAGGTGTTGATAATCGATCGGGCGATCGTGTTTTAAGTAGCCGTCAAAATAAGCAGCTTAATTCGCTATTATTTACCAGTGGCTTATACGATGCTGCGGGGGATTTTGGTTACAGAGTAGGTATGCCAGGTAAATCGGGAGTGTCAGGGACTATTTTAGCCGTGTTACCAAATAAGTTTACGGTAGCTGTTTATTCTCCGGGGCTTAATTCGTTTGGTAATTCGGTTGCAGGAATTGCGGCGCTGGAACTGCTATCTAAAAAGCTCGATATTTCTATTTTTTAGGAAGTTGATAGGGAGCAATACTTGCTCCCACCGTTATTATTGTTCCCAATAAACCTGTTCTAAGCAGTCTTCGCGCTCTGGTAAACCGCGAGATAAGCGAGGAGAGTGCTGAACTAACACTTCATAACTAGCTCGGTTAGCATATTTACTAATTTGCGATAGTGACGAGTAAGTAATAGCTTGTTGCTGATGCTTAGCTGAGTTTGCCACATTAAGTTTATGATAAACATTTGCTGATAAGTCATGTAGCACAGCCGCTAAAGCACAATCGCCTGCACCATTGGTGTTTTTGATTGAGTCAGGTCCACCCATAAATGGGGCTGTATGGCTATATGCTCTGATAGGCTCATCACACTCGGTTTTACGCATAGCACGTGAAAATTCGTATCGATTAAAATCAGCTATTGCGCCTGGTAATAACGGGTATTCGGTTTCACGCTTTAAGCTTTCGTCTACGTAGCCGGCCATAAATAAGCCTTTTTCGCCAGCGGTGCAAATTACCAAATCCACCCAATCAAGTGCTTTATCGGCAGCTAGGAGAGGGTCTTCAAAACCTGTAATAGCTAACCCTTCTTCTTCGTTCATAGCAAGAATATCAACATGCTTTTCAACAAAGTTTGCCCACCAGGCCGGGTCTTGTTCAATTAAGAATTTAGTGCCGAGTGTAAGAACAACTGGCACACCTGCATCATTAGCGTATTTTACCGCTTGCATAGTCGCTTCAGTCATCGTTTCACTACCTTGCGTACGCATGAGGTAGGCACTGATCACTAATGCTGATGAATTTTCAATAAGGTTTTTATCGATAGATTCAGGGCGTAAGTGATTCATTAGGCCCGCACTTATTGCAAAAGTACGCTCACCGGTTTCATCAATTAATGTAAAACAACGACCTATAGGCCCATCTACTGGTTGAAGATAGTTTAAATCTACACGGCTTGAGGTATTACATAAAAAGCGGTAAGCATAGCTACCTATTTTTATATTTTCGCTCATTACGCCTAATAAAACTGAGCGATCATCTGCAAGTACAGAGTAGTTGTGCATAGTGTTACCAATGGTCCCACCGGCAAACTCAAAATCAACCATATCGTTTAATTTTAAACGATCGTATAAGGCGTTCGTTATGTCGCTATCAATAACTTGTGACATACCTCTACGTAGTTGAAATTCGTCAAGGAAAGCTTGATCAACTTTTGCCTCTATATCAACAACGATCTGATCGATACCCGTAATATAACTACGTTGTAATCGCTCTGTTGCGTTAAGTTGATTGGTAAGTGGATCTTTGGCTTCCACTGGAAAATAATGTTTATGCCTGCGGCGTCCAGGAAATTTCATTTGCTACCCGTGTTGTGAGCTAAATAAAAAAAGCGTGAGATTATAGCGTAAATCCACACGAGTGAGCCATTACAAACAGGTAAATATCGTTTTATTTTTGCAATAAAGTAATGAATGACGCACTTTAGAGTGCTAACTAGGTATAATTACAGTATAAAAAGTTATTTAAGTAGAAAAAATGAACGAGCCATTTAATGATTCCTACTGGATGGAGCAAGCGCTTTTGTATGCAAAGCAAGCAGAGTTGCTTGATGAAATTCCGGTTGGGGCGATTGTAGTTAAAGATAACCAGTTAATTTCAGTCGGGTATAACCGTTCAATAACCGATAACGATCCATCTGCTCATGCCGAAATGATTGCAGTAAGAGAAGCTGGAAAAGTACTTAATAATTACCGCTTAATTGATTGCACACTATATGTAACGTTAGAGCCTTGCTCTATGTGTGCAGGACTGTTGGTGCATAGCAGAATAAAGCGTTTGGTATTTGGTGCCCTCGATGCTAAAACAGGGTCTGCAGGTTCAATTATGAACTTATTACAAGAGCCGAGGTTAAATCATCAAGTAGAGGTATGCGGTGGTGTTTTGGCACAGCAGTGCGGGGATACTATTTCGAATTTTTTTAAGCGTAGAAGAGCGCAAATTAAAGCAGCTAAGAAAGCTGCTCGTGATGAACAAATAAATAAACCTAGCTAAAGCTAACTAGCGATTGGCTCTATTTCTGTTTCAGCCATTTGCTGCATAGCAAACATTCGGCGGCGCCAGATGATTTTTTTGTGCAGTTTTCTTAGCATAACACGACGACGTGTGGCTGTTGAATAAATCACATTGCGTTTTAATTTTTGTGTGCGTCTACGTTTTAGCATGTTTTCTCCTAATGCAAGAGTGAGAAAGGCGCAGGGTATATCTTATAAAATAATAATATACAAGTAATACACATTAGTGATCATTTGATGACAAGTAAACAGATATTTAATTTACTTAAATTTTGCTTTCTGGCTTTCTCAAAAAACTGATACCTATACAAATCTTAGTTATTGTTTTCAATCGGTTGTTCGGGCTCAATTATAGGCTGTTGTTTTTCTGTTTGCGCTTCATCTTTGTTACTTTTTTCATCACTTACTTCATTTAGCTTTGGCTCGCTATCAGTGCTCTGCTCTGTGATTGGTTCTGGTTCAGGTTCTACAGCAATAGCATTATTCTCATCTAGCCAAACAAGTGCATCGTAATAGCGACGAATATTATCAACATATTTAACCGCTACATCGCCACGCGCATAACCATAGCGAGTTTTGCGGTAATAGCGCTTTTTAATTAACAGCGGTAAGCGTTTTTTTACATCAGCCCATTTATCAGGGCTTGCGCCTTGCTGCTCGGTAATTATACGCGCGTCGTTAACGTGCCCCCAACCTACATTGTAAGCCGCTAGTGCAAGCCATGTTCTATCGGGTTGAGGAATTCTATCAGGAATACGCTTAATCAGTTTACTTAAATACTTACCACCACCGCGAATATTTTGCTCTGGCTCTAAGCGGTTGGTAACACCTACTTGTTTTGCTGTACTGCGGGTTAGCATCATAATACCGCGAACGCCTGTTGGCGATTTAGCGCGAGGATTCCACATAGATTCTTGATAGCTAAGTGCCGCTAATAATCGCCAGTCAAGGCTACCTGCATACTGTTCAAACCATGGCTGGTATGTTGGTAAGGTTTCTTTAATTGCTTCTATATAGGCTAGGGTATTTACATAGTTAAATTGGCGCACGTGACCAAAGTATTTTTCTTCAAGTACATAGAGCTGGTTACTTTGCTTAACGTCACCAAAAAATGGCACCAACAACGCATATAAAGAGTCGTCTTTAGATTTATTAAGTATCCATGCAATCGGGTCGTTATGGCTAACTGAAAAACCAATGCTTAAATTTGGGTGATAACGGCGAAACAGCGATAGCGTATGCGTATCAGCGAGTGTGTAATCTATCTCGCCATCAATAACTGCTTGAAGTAGTTCTTCTTCATCAAACTCTTCGCTTTCTATCCAAGTGAGATCTGGATTGTTCTTTTTCATTTTTTGCAGAGTAAGCGAATGACTACTTTTAGCTATAACCGTAAAGTTGCCATCTAAATCGTCAAACTCTCGAGGACGAACGCGCCCTTGTTTATAAACTAACTTTTGGCTGATTGTTCTGTAAGTTGGCCCATAGCGATATTGCTCTGCACGGGTTTTATTATAGGTAAGTCCTGACGCTATTAAGTCTAAATCACCGCTTTCAAGGCGTTCAAACATATCGGATAAGTTAAAAAATGGCACTATTTCAAGCTCTACACCTAGATATTCAGCAAATGCTTGAGATAGCTCATATTCAAAGCCTTGTTCACCTTGAACGGCTTGATAATAATTACTAGCACTTGCAAGTGTACCCACACGTATTTTGTTTTGTTCTTTTATTTGGGCGAGTTGAGTTGGCTGCTCTTGCATATCACATGCACATAACAGCATAACTAAAGTAATGATTATTATTAGTTTTTCTTTGAACATTGAGTGCCCCTTAAGCTCGCCAGCCACCGTTATAGCAAAACTAAGCCATCGCGTCACTTTACCTTTTATTTTATTAACCAAAAGAGGCTATAAATAAAGCTAAAAAGTTAATTTTATGAAAAGCGTAATTTTGAGTTAAATCTGAATGCTAATTGGACTATAATGCGTGCCTAAAATATCGTTCAATCCCTAACCCCGGATGAAATTACCTATGTTGATCCTTCGTGGTGCACCAGCACTTTCAGAGTTCAGAGTTAATAAAATTTTAGCGCGTTGCCAACAATCGCAACTTCCAGTCACTAACGTATACGCCGAGTATGCTCACTTTGCCGATTTAACATCGCCGTTGAGTAGCTCTGAGCAAACCAAGCTTGAAAAACTATTAACTTACGGTCCAACTATTGCAGAGCATACCCCAGCTGGCAAACTTGTACTTGTTACACCTCGCCCAGGTACCATTTCACCTTGGGCATCTAAAGCTACCGACATCGCCCACAACTGTGGTTTAAAGCAGGTTCACCGTGTTGAACGCGGTATTGCTTATTATGTTGAAGGTGATTTAAACGCAGAACAACTTGCACAAGTAACTGCGTTATTGCACGACCGCATGACTGAAGCCACACACAATGAACTTGAAGATGCGGCTCAGCTGTTTCGCAGTGATGCCCCACGCCAAATGTCGTCTGTCGATATTTTAGGTGGTGGACGTGAAGCACTAGCAACAGCCAATGTTGAGCAAGGCTTTGCGCTTGCTGATGATGAAATAGACTACTTAGTAGAAAATTTTACAAAGTTAGGACGTAACCCTAACGACATCGAATTGTTTATGTTTGCACAAGCGAACTCAGAGCATTGTCGCCATAAAATATTTAATGCTGACTGGACAATCGATGGTAAAGAGCAGCCAAAATCGCTGTTTAAAATGATTAAAAATACGTTTGAGCTAAATCCTGAAAATGTATTGTCGGCTTATAAAGATAACGCGGCAGTAATGAAAGGCTCAAAAGCGGGTCGCTTCTTCCCAAATGCGCAAGGTGAATATGTGTATCATCAAGAAGACATTGAAATACTAATGAAAGTTGAAACTCATAACCACCCAACAGCTATTGCGCCATTCTCAGGTGCTGCTACAGGTTCTGGTGGTGAGATTCGCGATGAAGGCGCAACGGGTCGTGGCTCTAAGCCAAAAGCAGGGTTAGTTGGCTTTACTGTATCAAATTTACGTATTCCAGGTTACGAGCAACCGTGGGAAAGCGATTTTGGTAAGCCGGGTCGTATTGTAAACGCACTTGATATAATGACAGAAGGTCCACTAGGTGGCGCTGCATTTAATAATGAGTTTGGTCGTCCTAACTTATTAGGCTACTTCCGTACTTACGAAGAAAAAGTAACAAGCCATAACGGTGAAGAAATACGTGGTTACCATAAACCAATTATGCTTGCCGGTGGTTTAGGTAATATTCGCTCTGATCATGTTCAAAAAGGTGATATTCCTGTAGGCGCTAAATTAATTGCGCTAGGCGGGCCTGCAATGAACATAGGTTTAGGCGGTGGTGCTGCATCAAGTATGGCCTCAGGTCAGTCAAACGAAGATTTAGACTTTGCTTCAGTACAGCGCGAAAACCCAGAAATGGAACGTCGTTGCCAAGAAGTTATCGATAAATGTTGGCAACTAGGCGATGAAAACCCAATTGCATTCATCCATGATGTAGGTGCCGGTGGTTTATCTAATGCGTTTCCTGAGCTTGTTAATGATGGCGGACGTGGTGGTAAATTCCAATTACGTAGCATCCCTAACGATGAGCCAGGCATGGCACCACACGAAATTTGGTGTAATGAATCACAAGAGCGTTATGTACTCGCTGTTGGCGTAGAGGACTTTGACCGCTTTGAAGCAATTTGTAAGCGCGAACGTGCCCAGTACGCTGTTATTGGTGAAGCAACAGCTGAACCTCACTTAACAGTGTCAGACAGCCACTTTGAAAATAACCCTGTTGATTTGCCGCTGGACGTATTATTAGGTAAAGCACCTAAAATGCACCGCGATGTAACGTCAAAGCAAGTTGTTGGCAAAGCGCTTGATATCACATCAATAAATGCAGCAGATGCAGCGCAGCGCTTAATGCGTTTACCAACCATTGCAGAAAAAACATTCTTAATAACAATCGGCGATCGCTCAGTTACGGGTTTAGTAGCACGCGACCAAATGGTTGGTCCTTGGCAAGTACCTGTTGCTAACTGTGCTGTAACTGCGGCAACGTATGACACTTACCACGGTGAAGCTATGTCACTCGGTGAGCGTACTCCGGCTGCATTACTTAATTACGGTGCATCTGCTCGTTTAGCTGTAGCGGAGTCGTTAACTAATATTGCCTGTGCAAACATCGGTAGCCTTGAAAACATTAAGTTATCGGCAAACTGGATGGCAGCAGCGGGTCACCCAGGTGAAGATGCTGGTTTATACGAAGCGGTTAAAGCCGTAGGCGAAGAGCTTTGTCCTGCGCTTGGTTTAACGATTCCAGTAGGTAAAGATTCTATGTCGATGAAAACGACATGGAAAGATGAAGGTGACTCACAAGAGAAGTCAGTAACATCGCCGCTTTCACTGGTTATAACTGCGTTTGGTCGTGTTGACGACGTACGTAAAACAGTAACACCACAACTGCGCACAGATAAAGGCGATACATCGCTTATATTAATTGATTTAGGTGCGGGTAAAAACCGCATGGGCGCATCAAGCCTTGCGCAAGTTTATAAGCAATTAGGTGATGTAACCCCTGATGTTGATAGCCCAGAGTTATTAAAAGGCTTTTATAACGCAATGCAAGCGCTTGTGGCTGATAGTAAGTTACTTGCTTATCATGACCGCTCAGACGGTGGTTTATTTACCACGGTTGCTGAAATGGCGTTTACGGGTCATACCGGTGTAACGGTTGATTTAGCAGCTTTAACAGGTTCTGACATTGAAGCGCTTTATAACGAAGAGCTAGGTGCAGTAATTCAAGTTGCAAATGCTGATTTAGATGCAGTGAATGCGGTGTTTGAACAACATGGTATAGCAGCAATTAGCCACAACATTGGCACGCTTAACAGTGACGATACGATTATATTTAACCGTGGCGAAAATACGGTACTTAATCATACGCGTACTGAGCTTCGTACTATTTGGGCTGAAACAACGTATCAAATGCAAGCACGCCGTGACAACCCTGAGTGCGCTAAGCAAGAGTTTGATGCTAAATTTGATGCAAAAGATCCAGGCTTAAACGTAAAACTTAACTTTGATTTAAACGAAGATATAGCAGCGCCATACATTGCAACCGGTGCTAAACCGCAAATGGCTATTTTACGTGAGCAGGGTGTTAACTCTCATTTAGAAATGGCGGCAGCGTTTAATCGCGCAGGTTTTGCAGCCGTTGATGTACACATGAGCGACATTTTAGAAGGTCGTTTAACACTAGAGCAATTTAAAGGTTTAGTGGCCTGTGGTGGTTTCTCATACGGTGACGTACTTGGTGCGGGGGAAGGCTGGGCTAAGTCTATTTTGTTTAACGATATGGCACGCGATCAGTTCCAAAACTTCTTCCACCGTGAAGATACCTTTAGCTTAGGTGTATGTAACGGTTGCCAAATGTTATCAACGTTAAAAGAGTTGATCCCTGGTACTGAACATTGGCCGCGCTTTGTAACTAATAAATCAGAACGTTTTGAAGCACGCTTTAGTTTAGTAGAAATACAAGAAAATCCATCTGTGTTCTTTAATGGAATGGCTGGCTCGCGTATGCCTATAGCGGTTTCTCATGGTGAAGGTCATGCTGAGTTTGCAAACGATGCAGCCACTAAAGCGGCGCTTGATAGCGGCACTGTAGCGGTTAAGTTTGTAGATAACTACGGTAACCCTACAACGCAGTACCCAGCTAACCCTAATGGTTCTCCAGAAGGTATTACCGGTATTACGTCAACTGATGGTCGTGCCACTGTAATGATGCCGCATCCAGAACGTGTATTCAGAAGCGTTGCCAACTCTTGGCATCCTGATGAGTGGATCGAGGATAGCCCGTGGATGCGTATGTTCCGTAACGCACGTAAAAACGTAGGTTAATTATATTTACGTTTATACAAGTTAGATTCATAATCTTACTGTAAAATAAAAAAGGCTGCATTGTGCAGCCTTTTTTGATTATACCAATCTGCTTATATATGGGGTCTATTTAACGTTAAGAAAATTACGCTAGAACTAGGCAAAAGTTTTTATATCTAGTTGTTCTAAATAAAAAACCTTTAACGACGTTATAGTGCAATTTAATTCGTTAAATTGATCAAAGATTTATGCAGGTTGGTATTAGTTTAGCTAAAAGCACAAAGCATTTAAGGATAGTATGTTTAAGCGAATTGGTTTAATTGTTGGAGCTGTATTACTAAGTACCTTGCTGCTTAGTTATGTATTTCGCTTGCCGTTATTACAATGGGTTATAGCGCCTGAGCTCAAAAAAGCAGACATTACGTTAAGTTGTCTCGATTTTTCAATTACGTCTAGCTTAAATATTCATGCTGATAGAGTGTGTTTAAATTATCAAAATCAACAATTACAACTCACTGGTATTACTGCAAATACAAAGCGTGTATATATTGAAAATGCAGTGCTAACAGTTAATCCACCCCCTAAAAGTGATAATGCTAATCAGCTTGCTAAAAATCTCGATTTAGCACTTCCCTTAAATCGCCCATTAATCAATATTAAACAGCTTGTAGTAAAAAGTGATGAGCTCAATAAGCCACTTAAAATAAGCATATTAGAACCCGAACTAAATAAATTTAATGTCTCAGGTGATATAAACGCAAGTGCAATTTTGACTGCTAATAAAGTAATGGGTCAGTTTGAAATTAATGACACTTTTTTAAAGCACGTTATAAACACTAAAAATACATTAATAGCAGATTTTAACTTTAATACTCAGCAAGCATTTAGCTTTGATGGTATAGAACTTGAGTTAAATGGCGATATTAGATCCCAGTTTGCTCACACGTATGAGCAGTGCAAAGTTAACGTATTAACCACTGGTAAATTGGCGACGCGTTTTAATTTAAATAGCCAAGCGTTAATGTTTAATACCGATTTGCTTAATAACAAAATTAATTTAACACCAAGCTGTACTGAGTTAATTCCACCAAGTGAATATGCAGGCTTTATTAGCAAACAAGTTCCTTTAAATTGGCAACTTAAACTCCCTCAATCAATTAGCTTAGAGGCTAGTGAGCTCAGTGTACCTGCAATTAATTTGGTAAGCGTGGGCGATAAGCAATTTGATATTTTAATAACAGATACAACACTAAATATTACATCTCCATTTGAAGACTTACAGACAACTTTGTCAGCTCAAATAAATACACCAAATATAAATAATATTAACGTTAATGCTCAGTTATCTGACGCTGCAATTAAAGGCGATTACGCCGTTATGCTTGAAAATTTACCTGAGTTTGCACCCGCAACAGCGAATGGGCTTAGCCTTAGTGGTCACTTTAATATAAGTGAGTTTATAGACTCAAAACCAATTGGGCTTATAAATGCTAAATTAACGCTTAATAGTGTAGATGCGTTTGATATAAGTGCAGTGCAATATCAAGGTGATTTAACAGCAAAAATGGATAAACAGTTAAACGCAGAAGTAACGTTAACGCAGCAATTAAAAAGCGCAGAATATAAAGAATTTAAAGTCACAGATATAAGTAACACATTAACAGCAAATGCTAATTTAGGCGTAGGTGAGTTATTTGCGGATCTAACAGCAAAAACGAATATAAAGGCTGTTAATAGCCCCGACATAAAACTTAATAATATAAAAATAGAGTCTACGGGCTTGCAAAGCCGTGCACTAAAAGCCACGCATCACGCATTTATAAACGATGTTGAGTTAGTTATAAATCATCATGTGTCGTCGCAAGCTCATCCGTTTGAAGTCATTATTCCTGAACAAAGTACGCTGCTGTTAAATGCGTTTATTAGTCAATTTGAGCCACTTGCACAGTTAACAGAGGGCGAATTTAATGGCTATATTAGTGGCGATATAAACTTACAAAATGCACTGTTCAATATAGGGATTAGCCATACAAGTGCACTGTATAACGATTACCTTGCGAGTGATTTAAACAGTGTATTTAGCGGGGAATATAATTCAGGTAAGCTTAATGTAAAACCAACTACCTTTAATTTAAATGAATTTAGAGCAGGTGCTGTAGTTAAAGCGATTGAAGGTCAATGGCAAGTTAATAACAATACCGCGCTTATAAATGATGTAAAAGGAAGTGTGTTTGGTGGCGAGTTTTCATTAGATAGCTACACAGTAGGGAAGCCAAACCAAGTTGCTAATGTTAAGTTTGAAAATATTGATGCAAGCAAACTTGTTACACTCGACGATAAGTCGGGCATTGTATTAACGGGACGCTTGGCGGGGTCTTTACCTGTTCACTTTGATAGTGGGAAAATTGAAATAATTGACGGTAGCTTATTTAGCCAAGGAACAGGTAATTTAAAAATTACCAATAATGCCGCTTTTGATTCAGTAATGCAGCAACAGCAAGAGTTACAACCTGTGTTAGGGCTATTAACTAATTTAGATATTCAAAAACTTAATAGCAGTGTGGCACTAAAAAATGATGGTTGGTTAAAACTAGGGGTTAATTTGCAAGGCTATAATAAAGCAGAGCAGCAGCAGGTTAACTTTAATTATAACCACGAAGAAAACGTATTTACACTTTTGCGTGCACTGCGTTTAAGTGACGAAATTACACAAAAAGTTGAGCAACAATACTCACAAAAAGGAAACTAATAATGAGACAGTCGTTATTGATAAAAGTACTGCTCGCGCTGAGTGCTATTAGTGCATTAAGTGCCTGCACGCATCGTGTTGAGGTGTCTGCTAAAGAGCCCATTACTATTAATTTAAATGTGAAGGTCGATCACGAAATTCGCGTAAAAGTAGATAAAGAACTCGACAATTTATTTAGTGACGACAGTGAGTTATTTTAAGGAGCTAGAACATGAATACGAAGAAAAAATTAAACATTATTACGTTAGTTAGTGCAGTATGTATGTCGTTCTCTGCTTGGGCTATTAGCCTTGATGACGCTAAAAACCAAGGTTTAGTAGGTGAAGATAGCTCTGGTTATTTAGGACTTGTTGTACAAAACGCAGAGGCAAAAGCCGTTGTTGATGACATAAATGCAAAGCGTAAAGCGCAGTACTTAAAGCTCGCTAAAAAGAATAACTTGTCACTTTCACAAGTAGAAGCGCTTGCTGCTGCTAAAACAATTGAAAAAACCCAAAGTGGTCATTACGTTGAAGTAAATGGTAACTGGGTTAAAAAATAAGCGTTTGTTATTGTCTTGTTTTGCACAAACCAAAATAAAACCGAGCATTTAAGCGCTCGGTTTTTTACAGCCTTCAAGTAACTGCTGCCAAAAATCAATCCCCTTACGCCTTGCTAGATTTATATTATGCTCAGGAATAGATTCAGGCTCGTTATAACTATCAAGTGCTTCGCTCATACTTGCTTCGCGGATTAAGTGCAATGTAGGAAAGGGCGCTCTATTTGTGTAGTTTGCGGCATCGGTTTCATCGCTGTCGGCAAATACGTAATCAGGATGAAAGTTAGCAATTTGATACTTCCCTTCAAAGCCTTGCGCGACTAAAAGTGCATTAGCTAAATCGACCAAGTCTAAAAAGTCTTCAAAGTCACTAAAGCCATTGTCAAACATGATAAGGGTTGTTTCGCGCTCTGGTTCACGGTCAAGCTCAACACATTGCTCAAGCATATCCATTACAGCATCATCCACACTTGCTGCTGGACTTACGATGTAATGAATACAGTTATTTTCTACTTCTTTTCGAGCAAATGGGCAAAAGTTATATTTAACAATAACAGATGACACCCATTCACGGGTTTGGCTTATAGCTATGTTGGTCACGGTTTTGGCTCTAAATATTGATTAATAATGGTAAGTGTTTTTTGTATAGCACCTTGGTTTTTAGCTACGCATTGCGCAGCTTTAATACCTAAGGTTTGGCACGCTTTTGTGTTTTGGCTAAACGTTATGAGCTGCTTAGCTAGTTCGTCGTTACTATCAACCACTACAGCACCTTTGAGCTTTGTTAGCTCGGGATAAACATGGTCAAAATTGTATGTGTGTGGACCTGTTATTACACCTACCGAAAACGCAGCTGATTCCAGTGGGTTATGCCCACCTCTGCGAATTAAGCTGCCACCAATAAAGCTCACATTTGCAGAGCCATATAAACACTGTAATTCACCAAGCGTATCAGCAAGGAGTATTTGCTCATTATTATAGTTATTTTGGCTACGACGGCTAAAGCTAAGTGGGCTTTGCGTTAAAAGCTCTGCCACTTTGTCAAATTGCTCTGGGTGGCGCGGGGCAATTATAAGTAATGCGTTCGGTTGTTTTTTTAGTAACTCTTGATGGGCTGAAAGTACCAGCTCATGCTCAACAGGATGTGTTGAGCCTGCCACCCACACAAAGCGTTCATTACTACTATAAAGCTGTTTAAGGTTGAGTACTTTAGCTAGTTGCTCTTCACTTGGTGTTATATCAAATTTTATTGAGCCTGTTACATGGCTTTTTGAAGCTTCAAGACCAAGTTCAATAAAGCGTTTAGCATCTGTTTTATTGTGACTCGCAAGTACCGTAATTGAGCGCATAATAATATGCGTTAATTTAGCGACCTTTTGATAGCCCTGCTGCGACTTTTCAGAGAGTCTTGCATTGATGACAAGTACTGGTATGTTTTTTTTGTGGCTTATCGCCATTAAATTTGGCCATAGCTCAGTTTCTAAGATACATAATGCTTGTGGTTTTATACGCTTTAAAAATCGAGCCGTCGCAAACGGAAAATCGATTGGTAAATAGCTACATGCTACAGTATTTTTAAACTGGCTAAGTATTTGCTCTCTGCCTGTTGGAGTATTACAGGTTATAAGTATATTTAAGTTTGGATGCGCTTTTTGCAAAGCTTTAATAAGTGGCGTTGCGGCAAGCACCTCACCAACAGATGCACAATGAAAAACTAAAGGTTTAGTTTTAACCGTAAACAAAGACTTACTGACAAACCCAAAGCGCTCTTTAAAGTGTGCACGATAGCCTTGGTTTTTTTTACCTCGTAAAATATAGAGATAAAATACAATCAGTGGGCTAATAATAATTAATGCGAATGAGTAAAAAATGCGTGCCATACTGATCTTTCTTAAAGGGAAGTGGCGTTAGTTTACCGTGAAATAGCCGTTTTCTAAACAGACTCGTTATAAAATATGGTCTGGGTTCAGTTATAACCCGATAAAATACACACAATTAAATAAAATTATGGAATAATGAATTTAATTTTTCCTGCCATTTCAGTTCCAAGAGGAATTTTTTCATGTCAATTATCGATTCAGTGGCAACTAGCTACGTTGAAACATTAAACCGTCATCAGGCATTATTTGAAACGATGGAGGCTTATCATCAAGAATCTATGCAATTGTTAGAAGCATGCCATAGTGCATTACAAGCTGGTGGCAAGATTGTTTGGTTTGGTAACGGTGGTAGTGCAGCAGATGCACAGCATTTAGCAGCAGAATTTGTAGTGCGTTATAAGTTAGAACGTGGTCCGCTTGCTTCAATGGCATTGACTACCGACACCTCTATTTTAACAGCACACAGCAACGATTATCACTTTGATACGGTGTTTGAGCGCCAAGTTCAAGCGTTATGTAAGCCAGAAGATTTAGTTATTGGTTTAACCACATCAGGTACTAGTAATAATATTAATTTAGCATTAGAAGCTGCAAATAAACTAGGCGCTTTTACTGTGGCATTAACTGGGCGTGATGGCGGTAAAGTAAAAGATATTGCTAAGTTACCTATTATTATAAAAAATGACGAAACAGCACGTATCCAAGAAGCTCACATGTTTATAGGTCACTGGTTATGTGAAGCCATGGATATGGTTGTTGCGGAGCAGCAGTAATGGATTTATCGTTATTAAAAAACTTATCAGCGGCACGAATATTAGTTGTTGGCGATGTAATGCTAGACCGTTATTGGTATGGTGATACTGGTCGTATTTCGCCAGAAGCGCCAGTACCGGTTGTTAAAGTAAGTAAATTTGAAGACAAAGCGGGCGGCGCAGCTAACGTTGCAAAAAATATAGCGCGGTTAGATGCAAAAGTTGGCTTACTGGGCTTAATTGGTGAAGATGAAAGCGGGCAAATTTTAGAGACCATCCTAAAAGGTGAAAAAATAAGCTCACAATTAGTCAGTGTATGTGATTTACCGACTATTTCAAAAATGCGTGTTATTAGCCGCCATCAACAACTAGTCCGACTTGATTTAGAAGAAACGTTTACCGAGCAACACAGCCAGCTTTTATTAAACCGCTTAGAGCTTGTACTTGATGAATACGACTTTATAGTGTTCTCTGATTACAGCAAAGGATCTTTAAGCTTAATTAAAGAGATGGTAAGCCTTGCTAAGGGCGCCGGAAAAACCGTTTTAATTGACCCTAAATCGCCAGATTTGCATTTATATGAAGGTGCTGATTACATTACACCTAACTTACATGAGTTTAAGTTAGCGGGTGGTCAAACCGATTCAGAAGCAGCTTTAGCAGCAAGTGCGCGTGATTTAATAAGCAAAAATGGCATTAAAGCCATGTTACTTACGCGTTCTGAGCAAGGTATGTCGCTTATTAGTGCAGCTGAAAAATTTGATTTTGCAGCGCAAGAGCTTGAAGTAAGCGATGTAACCGGGGCCGGTGATACGGTTATAGCTACACTCGCTGTTATGCTTGGCGCGGGCATGGAGCCTAAAGATGCTGTCGAAATTGCTAATTTAGCCGCAGGTATCGTTGTGAGTAAGTTTGGGGCTGCAACTGTCTCGCCAGAAGAGCTAAGCCGCAAGCTTGGTCAGTATTTACATACTACGGGTGAGCATTACCAAACACCATTTGATGATGTGCTTCAGCATATTGAATTTGCAAAACAAAACGGCGAAACCATTGTATTCACTAATGGCTGTTTTGATATTTTACATGCTGGGCATGTACGTTATTTAGCGCAAGCTAAAGCACGAGGCGATAGACTCGTTGTTGGATTAAATAATGATGAATCAATTACGCGTTTAAAAGGGGCAGAACGTCCTATTAATCCACTAGATGAGCGTGCGATGGTACTTAGCGCACTTTCATCTGTTGATTGGGTTATTCCGTTTGGTAGCTTAGATGAAAACGACACTCCCGCTAAATTAATTGAGCAGATAAGCCCTGATATTTTAGTTAAAGGTGGAGATTACACTGTAGATCAAATAGCGGGTGCTGAGCATGTACTTCGCCATGGCGGAAAAGTTGAAGTGCTTGAATTTTTAGATGGGTGCTCAACATCAAAAGTAATTAATAAAATTAAACAGTAATTACTAATTAATTTTACTTAACAAATACAAAAAAGGGATGAAAACACTGTTTTCATCCCTTTTTTACATTTAATACGTTACTTTATTAATAGTAACGTATTAAAAGTTATATTCGTACTTGGCAAATGCTGATGTATCGTTTTCAGCACCGTCGTTGTTAGATGCAAAAGCACCTAAAGTGACTCGCCCTCCCATCGAAAGCATTCTATAACGAAGCTCTAATTGCTTACTATTAAACCCTGTTTTAGTAATTGTATTTCCTAAGTCTGGATTGTTAGGATAAAGGTCACGGTTATCGCTGTTGTAATCAACACTGCGTAATTTTACCTGCCAATCGTCTCCATTAGATAACTGACCTAACAGGGTTAAAACAACTGACTGTGCATCGTTATCATAAGTAGAGCCAATAGTGCGACCGTGGTAACGGTAACCCGATTTGTAATCTGAATGCTCATAGTAGCAATTTTCATTGGTAGACTCTGCTGAACATGAAACACCTGTGTCTATGTACTCTACATTTATTAATAAGTTTTGATCATATACACGTTGTGTTGTCTGTACACCAAATAAGTAGGCTCTATCAGCGGGTTTAAATTGTGAACTGGCATCTTCGCCAATCGTACTGGCATAAACAGCATAAGGTTGGTTGAAAAGTGTATCTGACCAGCGAATATCTATGCCAGCTAATTGATTACCTATTTTTGACTCTAATTGGCTATCGCAACTAACATTGCCATCAATACATGCTGTTTGCCCAGTTATGACATCAATAAAATCACCCGCAGAGCCCGGTTGTCCGTCACCTGCCCATTGCGCAGACCAGCTAACAGCAATTTCTAATTGTTGTATTGGGCGTATATTTAATCTACTGCTCCAAAGTAAAGCATCAGGAATTACACGTGTAGACTCAAGTTTAGCCATTTGTGCGGTAAAGCCCCATTGACCAATCCAGCTTAACCATGGTGTTTCAAAAGCAGTACTTTTTTCTCTGGTTACACTTAGTGCAGGTAAAGGTTTCGCATTACCAGACATAATTAAGCTGTTATCAACACCAGGTCCCCAAAATTGCTCAACAGCACCGGCTCTAAAAATCCAGTTACCCAAACGGTAAGCTAAGTAACTATCGTCAAGTGAGGTATCGTTACAATCGGTTAAAGCTTGCTCATCGGTAACTATATCGTCAGTCGTTTTTCCATCAACTAAACATTTTTTACCGTCTTTTCTGTAATTTATAGCTACTTTAGCTGCAAAGTTATCGCCTAAATAAGCGTAAGCTGCTGAAAGCTCTGTTTCTTGTGTATTTGTTGCACCAAAGCTTGTTGCTATGATCGGATCTGTGGCTGCAAAAGCTGATAATTGAAGACTATGCGAGCTGCTATTTTCTGATTTATATCGATGCTTAACGCGAAGTAAAGCATCTTGCAAGCTTGGAGATAATTGCTCAAGCGGCATGCTTTGCACATCACTTATAAAACTTTTCCACATAAGCGGATAGGTAGTTACAGGAGCTAAAATAACACCGGCATCAGCTAATTGTTGAATATCAGCTCTAAGACCGTAATCATCGGGTTTTACCCATGGCTCAGCATTAACTGACGCGCTCATAGCGCAAAAAAGAGTAGAAAGGAGAAAAATTCTGTTTCGCAAAGTTCAGATCCTTGTGATTTAGATTGCGGCTAAGTTTATCAACCTAAGCTTGTTATTGCAGTAAATAATCAAATTTATAGGGCTAATTTAATATATAAAAATGTAACCTAGCTATCGTAATAAGTATCTGATTGGTATACTGGAGTTCAAATAGGAAATTGAGAATGTAATGAGCAACAAACGACTTTTATTTATTCCCGTATCATCACCAGAAGGCATTGGTGAATATATGCGCTCGTTGTTGTTGGCTCAAAGTTTAAAGGCAGAACTTACTGATTCTCTCGATATTCACTTCATACTAAACAAGCATACAAGCTACGCAAAAAAGTGTCCTTTTGAAGCCACATTGCTTGAACACTCAGCGACTAAAGAGCTTGATTCTGTTTGCGACTTTATAGAGCAATTTAAACCTGACGTCGTTGTTTTTGATTGTGCAGGACGTGCAGGGCATATGAAAGCGGCTAAAAAAGTAGGCGCTAAAGTTGTATTTATTTCTCAGCATGCAAAAAAACGCGCTAAGGGATTGAAGCTAAACAGGATTAATTTAATTGATACACATTGGGTTGTACAGCCTGATTATTGTATTGAGCCACTTACGTGGGCTGAAAGTGCGAAGTTAGACATGTTTCCCTTGGCACACCCTCGTAATGTAGGCCCTTTTGTTCCATTTGCTTCTTGTGAGCAAAAACGTGATGTTTTAAATCGCTATAACTTAGTATCTGATGGCTATTTTATTGTTAATGCGGGTTCTGGCGGGCATATATTAAATAATCTTAATTGTGCTGAGGTTTACTTTAAAGCCGCGCTTAAAATCACTAAAAATACTGGTTTAAAAGCAGTTGTTGTGTTTGGTGCAAATTATAATAAAGCAATTCCGAAAAGTGATGAGGTTACTTGTTTATCAAGCCTGCAAGGAACCGAATTTTTGGCATTAATGAGCCAAGCTAAAGTCGCATTACTTAGTGGTGGAGATACTTTATTGCAAGCAATTGCAGTTCAAACCCCTGTTGTGGCATGTGCTATCTCAAAAGATCAAAATACACGTTTGGATCATTGCGTTAATGCAGGTGTTGTAATAAAAGCGAATCTTGATATTGATGAAATTGCTACGAAAATAGCTCAAGTTATTACCGAGCCTTTTTATAGTGAATTTATTGGTAAGTATAAGCAACTCGATAGCACACACAGCTTCGACGTGATCACTACCGGCATAAAAAATATGCTTGTAGGAGATCGCTTATGAATATAGTGATTGTAATTGATTCACTAGTAGGTGGTGGTGCTGAAAAAGTAATGCTTACTTTGGCTGAAAAAATGGCGAAACTACAGCACAACGTCACTATATTATCTCTTGCGAGCAACGCTGAGTATGACATTCCTGATATAGTTAAAGTTGATAGCCTTTTTCCTGATAGAGCATCTAAAGTAGATAGATTCTGGCAGCGAAAAAATAGTATTTTGCGATTAGAAGCGTGGTTTGAAAAAAAACAAAGCGAGATTGGCAATATTGACCTAGTACTTTCTAACCTTGATAGAAGTAATAATTTACTTGCACGTAGTAATATCAAAAATGTTCATTTTGTTATTCATAACTCAGTTAATGCAGAACTTGCCCGTCAAAAAAAGTTAGGTCCATTTTCATATTTATACCTTAAAAAAAGTAAGCAAAACTTAAATGGTAAATCACTTATTTGCGTATCAAAGGGTGTTGAAAAAGAAATAACACAAGGGGATTTAATTAACCCAAGTGCAATCGCGACTATTTATAACCCGTTCGATTTTGAAAAAATAAACCAACAAGCAAATGAGAAAAATAACGACATCCCAAATGAGCCTTACTTAATTCATGTAGGAAGGCTCGCCAAACAAAAACGCCACGATATATTATTTGCAGCATTTGCAAAGCTTGATAAAAAATACAAGTTAGTCCTTTTATGTAATAAACCGGCTAAAGCGTTAAAGCTTGCACAGCAATATGGCATAGATAAACAGTTAGTAGTGCCTGGATTTCAACAAAACCCGTACAACTGGATTCAGCATGCCAAAGCTTTAGTTTTGAGCTCTGATTTTGAAGGGCTGCCAACGGTATTAATTGAGGCTTTAGCGGTGGGTACTCCGGTAGTTAGCACTAATTGTACATTTGGACCAAGCGAGATATTAACAGGCGAGCTGAGTAAATATTTAGTACCCGTTCAACAAAGTGAGGCATTAGCCAATGCCGTTAAGCAGGTGCTAGCAGATAAGCCAAATGTAGAAAACGCAGATATTTTAAAACAAGTACAGGCAGAGCAAGTTGCTCTGCAGTATTTAGCCTTGGCTAACTAAGTTAACTTATATTAGGTTAACTGATATTGGCGAGCGCTTTGAAGTAGTTACTGTGCAGAGTTTGCCAGTCACTCGTTTGCCAATTAAATACATCATTTCGACCTTGCTCTTTTAAAAATGAGCGCTCAAGGCGTGCCATATTACTTTGTTGCCACTGTGGGTTAGGCGCTCTTATTTCACCTCTATCAAAGTCGATAATATACACATCACCAATATCATTAAATAAAATGTTATTAATGTTTAAATCGGCGTGATACACACCTTTTGAATGAAATAGCGCGATTGTTTTCGCAATGCGCTCCAACTCATCTTCAGTCAATGGGCGTTCAATTAATATATCGAGTACACTTTTAGCGCCTTTAACAGCCTCGGTAATAATATCACCACGATAAATTAACCCGCTGCGGGTTACTTTAGCTGCAATAGGGGTGGGTACGTTTAAACCAAGCTCTATAAGCTTACTCATTAAGCTAAACTCTTTATACACACGGGTTTGTTCAAGTCCTGGGTATAAATACTGATCGCTTAGCAATTTACCCACTAAACCACCACGCCAATAATGCCTCAGCACGGCTGTTAATTCGTTTTGCTTAAAAAACCACGCAGTTGCTCGACCTTTTTTAGCACCCACAATTTTATTTCGTTGTTGCCAATAATTTGCATCAAACCAATCGAGGGTAATTTGGCTTGTGTATTTAGGGTGGCTTAATAGCGTGTGATTGCCTTGCACGTGTTGTTTAAACATAGCTCTGTGTAATTGCTAAATAATGTGTCTATATTAGCGCGTTTTAAAGCGCAGGATAAGTGCTTGCAATAGCGTGATTATAATTTAAGATCGGCTTTTGTATTTAATACCTAAGGGAATGTGTGACTCAAGCTCCTAATTATTCATCTATTTGTATATTAAGACTCTCAGCCATTGGTGACGTATGTCATGGTGTGAGTGCTGTACAAGCTATTCAAAAAGCACACCCTAATGCAAAAATTACGTGGGTTATTGGCAAAGTAGAAGCCATGCTACTTGCCGACTTACCGGGTGTTGAGCTGGTGGTATTTGATAAAAAACAAGGCAAAGCAGCGCTGAAAAGCTTAAAGCAACACTTCAAAAACCAAAAATTTGATGTGTTACTTAACATGCAAGTTGCATTAAGGGCTGGGTTTGTAGCGCGTTGTATTCCTGCAAAAGTAAAAATAGGGTTCGATTGGGCTCGTTCAAAAGAATTGCACAGCTTATTTATTAATAAACGAATAGACCCACAAGCCCAGGCGCATGTGCTTGAAGGCTTTAAAGGTTTTGCAAAAGCCATTGGTGTAGCTGATTATAAACCGAGTTGGGACATGCCATATACCGAGCAAGACCAAGCGGTTGCAGATGAGTTATTAACATCAGAATACCTAACTAATAAACTATTAGTAATATCGCCCGCAGCTAGTAAAGCGCAGCGTAATTGGCTCGCTGATCGTTATGCCACATTGGCTGATTATGCAAGCGAGCAAGGCTTTAAGGTGGTATTGACGGGTGGCCCAACAGAACTTGAAATTAACCTAGCAAATAGCATTATTGAGCACAGCAACACGCCTATTTTAAATTTAGTAGGCAAAACAAAACTCAAAGAGTTGTTGTGCGTGTTAAAGCGTGGCAGCTTAGTGCTTGCGCCCGACACGGGTCCTGCGCATATGGCAGTAACAGTTGGTACGCCGGTTATTGGTTTATATGCACATTCAAATCCAGCACGCACAGGTCCTTATTTATATCAAGACTACGTGGTAGAGGTTTATCATCAAAACTTGTTTAAGCAAACAGGTAAAACGGCTGAGCAAGTCTCGTGGGGTACACGCGTAAAAGGCGATGATTTAATGAGCCAAATTACAGTTGATGATGTAAAAGCGATGTTTGACCATGTTGTACAAAAAGAGTCTTTGTAATGAATACACAACAAAAAAATAAAGCGCTTTTTTTAGATCGAGATGGCGTGGTAAATGTTGATCATGGTTATGTGTATCAAAGCGATAAATTTGAATTTATTGACGGTGTTTTTAGCACTTGTAAAGCATTTTATGATGCAGGCTATAAAATCATAATCGTCACTAATCAATCTGGAATTGGTCGAGGTTATTACACCGAAGCTGATTTTTTAGCACTGACCGACTGGATGAAAGACCAGTTTAGTGCCCACAGCATTGAAGTTACAGATGTGTATTTTTGCCCGCATCACCCAAAAAAAGCGCACCCTGAATATTTGAAAGAGTGCAGTTGCAGAAAGCCTGCGCCAGGTATGTTATTACAAGGCATACAAGAGCATAACATCGACTCTGCTTGCAGTATTATGGTGGGCGATAAACTCAGTGATATGCAGGCTGCGAAAAAAGCAGGGATCACTACACGCGTTTTAGTGCGTTCAGGTCAAAGCTTTGACGAAAGCGCTAAGCAAGAAGCTGATTTAATTATCGATTCTATAAGTAGTTTACCTGCACTTTTAAACACATAAATAAACAGCCTGTAAACTGGCAGGAATTCCTTCCAACTTAGGGCGTTTGCGACGAACTGCAAACCGTGCATTTTACCCATTAAACTTTTACAATACCCCGCATAATAAACAGCCGCGAAAGTGCGGTTGTTTACCCGTTCAAATATATGGAGAACCTAGATGAGAGCATCTGCTTTTTTTAGCCAGCTACAACAGCAAATTGAAGACGTAAAAACCGAAGGTTTGTATAAAAACGAACGTATTATCAAGTCCCAGCAGCAAGCTCAAATCGAAGTTGCATCAGGTAAAGTAATCAACTTTTGTGCTAATAACTATTTAGGTTTAGCTAATAGTCCAGAGTTAATTGAAGCGGCGCAGAATGGTTTAAATAATCATGGTTTTGGTGTGGCTTCAGTACGTTTTATTTGTGGCACTCAAGATATCCATAAAACACTAGAGCAAAAAATCAGTGCGTTTTTAGAAACAGAGGATACTATTTTATATTCTTCATGTTTTGATGCAAACACAGGTTTGTTTGAAACTATTTTAGGCGCAGAAGACGCTATTATTTCTGATTCATTAAATCATGCATCAATTATTGATGGTGTACGTTTATGTAAAGCTAAACGTTTTCGTTATGCAAATAACGACATGGCTGATCTTGAGAAGCAACTTATTGCAGCAGACGAAGCCGGTGCTAAAACTAAACTAATTGCTACCGATGGCGTGTTTTCTATGGACGGCGTTATTTGTAATTTAGAAGCTGTGTGCGACTTAGCCGATAAATATGATGCGCTTGTAATGGTAGATGACTCTCACGCAGTTGGCTTTGTTGGCGAAAACGGTAAGGGTACACCTGAGTACTGTAATGTATTAGACCGTGTAGATATTATCACCGGTACATTAGGTAAAGCGCTGGGCGGTGCTTCAGGTGGTTATACATCAGGTAAAAAAGAAATTGTTGAATGGTTACGTCAGCGTTCACGCCCGTACTTGTTCTCAAACTCATTAGCGCCTTCAATTGTTACTGCATCAATTAAAGTACTTGAAATGCTTGAAAATGGCGGCGAGCTTCGCGCTAAACTTTGGTCAAATGCTAAATATTTCCGTGAGCAAATGGAAGCTGCTGGTTTTACGTGTGCAGGTAAAGATCATGCAATTATCCCTGTAATGCTAGGAGATGCCAAAGTAGCCTCGTTAATGGCTGATAAATTACTTGCTGAAGGCATTTACGTAACCGGTTTTTCATTCCCTGTAGTACCAAAAGGGCAAGCGCGTATTCGTACACAAATTTCAGCGGCACATAGTATTGAGCAACTCGATACAGCTATCGATGCATTTACCCGTATTGGTAAAGAAATGGGCGTTATTTAATTTTATTTTAAACCGAAGCCTCGCTTCGGTTTTTTAGTTGAGTGTGGATTATGAAAGCATTATCTAAATTAAAAGCAGAACCGGGCATTTGGATGACAGATGCACCAAAGCCAGAAGTAGGTCATAACGACTTACTGATTAAAATTCGCAAAACAGCTATTTGTGGTACCGACGTACATATTTACAAGTGGGACGAATGGGCAAGTAAAACCATTCCAACGCCTATGGTTGTTGGCCATGAATATGTTGGTGAAGTCGTTGATATGGGTCAAGAAGTTCGTGGCTTTCAGGTTGGCGACCGCGTATCTGGCGAAGGGCATATTACGTGTGGTCACTGTCGAAATTGTCGTGCAGGGCGTGTACATTTATGCCGTAATACAACGGGGGTAGGTGTAAACCGTGAAGGTGCGTTTGCCGAATATTTAGTTATTCCTGCGTTTAACGCATTTAAAATTCCAGATAATATTTCTGACGAACTCGCTTCTATTTTTGACCCATTTGGTAACGCAGTTCATACCGCATTATCGTTCGACTTAGTTGGCGAAGATGTACTTATCACTGGTGCAGGCCCAATTGGTATTATGGCAGCAGCTGTTGCAAAACATGTTGGTGCTCGCCACGTTGTAATTACCGACGTAAACGAATACCGCCTAGATTTAGCACGTAAAATGGGGGCTTCACGCGCTGTAAACGTTGCCAATGAAAAGCTTGAAGATGTAATGAAAGAGCTAGGTATGACAGAGGGTTTTGATATTGGCCTTGAAATGTCAGGTGTGCCAAGCGCGTTTAATTCAATGCTTAATAATATGAACCACGGCGGTAAAATTGCCATGCTAGGTATTCCACCATCTGATATGGCAGTTGACTGGAACCAAGTTATTTTTAAAGGTTTAGTGATTAAAGGTATTTACGGTCGCGAAATGTTCGAAACGTGGTACAAAATGGCAAGTTTGATTCAATCTGGCCTAGATTTAAACCCAATCATTACACATCAATATTCTGTGGATGACTTCCAAGCTGGCTTTGATATGATGATTTCAGGTCAGTCAGGTAAAGTAATTTTAAACTGGGATTAGTTCCTCACTAAATTACAAGAAGGGCGGCTTAGGCCGCCTTTTTTATACTATTAATTAAAGAGATTTCAATGGCATTTAAACATATTTCTATAGCGCAAACGTTAGAGCTTTTAGATAAAGAAGACGTGGTAATTGCAGATATTCGCGATCCTAATTCGTATCAAGCCGGTCATATTCCAGGCTCTGAAGCGCTGTCTAACGGTAATATTGCGCAATTTATGATGGAAAAAGAGTTCGATCAGCCAATTATTATCGTGTGTTATCACGGGATGAGCTCTCAAGGTGCCGCTAGCTATTTAGTTGAGCAAGGTTTTGAAGACGTTTACAGTATGGATGGTGGTTTTACTGCTTGGGAAGCGGCTTATAGCGAGAAAGTAGAGCGATGATAGAGCTTGGCAGTTTAAATAACCCGCGCGCCGCACAAGGCTTTATAGATTATTTAAAAAGCCAAGGCCTAGATGCAAAGATACACTCGGCAGATGGCAGTAATGTCATTATTAGCGTGACTGAGGAGGACTTTCATCAAGTTCAGCCGTTATGGGCCGAATTTACACAAAACCCTAACCATGAACGCTATCAACAAGCTTCATGGGATGTAGGTAGCACACAATCGCCGCTTAAATATCAAGGGCAATCACTTAATCTAATGACGCGATTTAAAGCGCTCAGCTGGTTAAATCAAACCGTAAGTATTGTAAGCGTTATAATTTATTTTGCTTTTTTACTAGGTGGTTTTGAGACCATTTACACCATGATGCAGTTTAAACCTACGCAGCCTTTAAGTTGGTTAACGCCCGCCCTCGTACATTTTAGCGCAATGCATATAGTGTTTAATTTAATTTGGTGGATTTCGCTTGGTGACAATATCGAAAAACAATGCGGGAAACTAAGCTTAATAGGCTTGTTTTTAGTGACTGCACTTATTAGTAATTGGGCACAATACCTAATGGTTGGTCCTAACTTTGGCGGTTTGAGTGGCGTAGTATATGGATTACTTGGTTTTTGTTGGATTCATAGCTTTTTAAATCCGAACAAACCTGCCCTAGTTAGTACGGCTATTGTTGGTTTTATGTTGATTTGGTTGGTGCTTGGGTTTGCTGATGTATTGTTTGTAGGTATGGCTAATTGGGCGCACTTAGGTGGGTTAGTTAGCGGTATGGCTTTTGCTTATACCGCCAAAATATTTAACGCAAAACGTTAAATACTAATGATATAAATATTTAGTGAACAAGACTTCACGGATGATCTCTTGTCCTGTTTCTTCTTTTAGCAGGCTTTTTAGTTTTTCGGCGCACTTTGCACGTATTTCTTCACGGCCAGTAAGTGATTTTATTTTTTCTTCTGGTTCTTTAGATAAAATCTCTACTAGGGCATCACGAAGTAATGGCGTGTGGTGTTCAACCACTGCAATATCAGAAGTATCAGTAAGCATTAAATCAATAGTTACACGTACATAGCCCATTTTTTTACTTGATGCGCCAATGTAGTTGGTGATTATATCTGGCTCAAAACCAAAATAACCAACTGTGGATTCAGCACGAGCTGTAAAGCTTATAACGCTTACAAAGAACGTAAAAAGACCTGCGTATACTATTTTTTTCATATTTAAAGCGTTTCTTAAAACTTGTTACAAATAGTTTATACTTAATAGTAGGTAATAAACAGCGCCAAGCAATTATTTATGGTTATAAAACATCACTTTTTCAAAAGCTTTGGCAATGGTATCATCTCGTTGTTTTTTATTTTGTTGAGCTATTGTGATTACTTATCCTCTGTCTATATCTGCTAATTGGCAGTCCACTTCTTATATAAGTGACTTATCTCCTCTAGAGCAAGAGTGGCTTTTTGAACAGAATTCATTAACGGCTAAATTAAAAAGTAACTCAAAAAATTTTAATGTAAAGGTATTAAGTGAGCAGTTATTTACTTTAAGCCCAGAGCAAAACTTACTACTAAACAGCACAGCTAAAACAGCTATTAATCGAGAAGTTCTCTTACTGTGCGATAACAAACCTGTGGTGTACGCACAAAGCTGGCTTCCGAAAAATGATTCTATTAATCCTTTGCACAATATGGGCGAGCGTCCTTTAGGTGATGTGATTTTTCAAGACCCAGCATTAAAACGAACGGATATAGAAATTGCTTATTTTGATGACACGCACCCTATTCAGCAGTTAGTTACAAAATTGAACTTACCCGAGAAAAACTTACTAGGGCGTCGAAGTGTATTCTCACTCAAAGAATATAAGTTTTTAGTGTGTGAAGTGTTTTTACCTGGAGCATATTTATACTCATGAAATTAGCCGCTTTAAAGCCAAAACATATTCCTTATTATATACAGTTAATGCGTATAGATAAGCCCATTGGTACCTTGTTATTACTTTGGCCAACATACTGGGCTTTATGGCTTGCTAATAGTGGGATGCCGAGCTTACTCAACTTTATTATATTCACGCTGGGCGTTGTTGTTATGCGTAGCGCAGGGTGTGTAATTAATGATTTTGCAGATAGAAAAATAGACGGCTCGGTAAAACGCACAGCTCAACGGCCGCTAGCTTCAGGGCAGGTGAGTAGTGGTGAAGCACTTAGTCTATTTTTACTACTCATAGTTATTGCGTTCATTTTAGTATTAATGCTTAGCGTTAATACTATTTTGCTTTCTTTTGGAGCTTTGGCTTTAGCCTTTTGTTACCCCTTTATGAAGCGCTATACACAGTTACCTCAAGTTGTTTTAGGGGCTGCATTTGGTTGGGCTATTCCTATGGCGTATATGGCTTCAATTAATGCACTACCACAGCAGGCATGGTTATTATTTATAGCCAATATTTGCTGGACAGTGGCTTACGACACCATGTATGCGATGGTTGATAGGGACGACGATTTAAAAATAGGGGTAAAATCAACCGCTATTTTATTTGGTAAATACGACCGCCATATTATCTTTTTACTTAATGCTGTATTTATAGCGTTGGTTGCTTTTATTGGTATAAGCAATCATTTAAGTGTCGCGTTTGGCGTTGGTTTAAGTATTGCTGCGGGCCTATTGGCATACCAACAAACGCTTATTCATAAACGTGAAAGAGATGCCTGTTTTAAAGCGTTTTTAAATAATCATTACGTGGGTTTGGCTATTTTTATAGGGTTATTACTTTCATACCCAATAGCATTTTAAAAGCCTCAATAAAGGCTATTAAAATGCTCTATTAGGAGTTATCGGGGCGGATCAATAATGCCGCTAATAGAGGCGTTTTTTCTAAACCAGCCTGCAATAGAATAGCGATCGTCAACGGCGGGAAGTACTTCGTGAGCAAAGCGTTCGCTTTCAAACATTACTAATGTGCCAGCAGTTGGTTTAATTGTTATTTCTATCTCTTTACTTTTAGGTTTATAAATAACAAGTTCGCCACCTTGCTTAGGCGTATTTAAATAAAGTACCGTTGTAAATACTCGATTAGAGCGACCTTTAAATGCATCTAAGTGCTTTTTGTAAAAATCACCCTGTGTATATTTTGCATAATGGCATTCGTAATCAAATAACCCCATAAAAAAACTGCGATTTAACGTGGTCTTTATACTTTGCATTATTGCTTGATAGGTAAGCTGTGCTTGAGAGCTGCCGTCAAACCAATAGGTTTTATCAGTACGTACGGTTTTATCTATTTGTAAGTCATTTAATCGACCAATACCAGCAAGGCTAAAGTGAGGGTTTATACGGTGGCAGTCTGCAACTAAATCGTTAACTAAATCGGCAATAAGCGCGTTATGAATTACGGTATATCCTTGGCGTTCTATATCATCTAAATAGACATCAGGACCAAAAAGTGTGTTCATTCACATCAGCTGTTTAAAAAAGGTGCGACAGTGTAGCCGAAAAGCTGTTAAAAGCTACTGTTTATTGTGCCGCACTTTTTGAAACATCAGATTAGCTAAATGCAGCACCCGCTTTTTTTATAAGCGATAGTAAATGCTCTACATGTTCAGTAATCGACGTCTGTTGGCTTGTTTGTACAACGAGTTGTTCGTGGTTTAAATCTTTATTTGTTTTTAGTTGTACTAATTCAGAATTCTCTGCGATTGCATTAGCATGTTCAATGCTTGCAATAGCAAAATGATCTGATTTAACTACACCTGCCATTACTTGCTCAATACTACCCACTTTAATACTTGATGATTTATTTAAAGAATCAATTGCTTCATTAAGCATAGTTTGTACTTGTTTAGACTCAGAGAAACAGCCAAACATCGGATAGCTATCAAGGTTTTGTTTACTTATATCGTTTTTATGGGCAAGAGGGTGGTTTTTTGAAACAAATAACACAAGCTGATCAGGTAAGTGAATGTCACTGCCAATACTATTAATAGCTTGAGAGTATACGCTAATGTCTATTTCACCTTGTTGGAGTTTGCGTGTTAGCTCTTGCTGATCTTGTAGCTGCATCTCAATTTTTATATGAGGGTATTGAGCTAAAAACTGTCCACAAGAAATAGGGACTATGCTGCTTGCCTTATTGGTATACCCAATAACGAGCTTTTCATTGGCATTACCGTTTACTGATTGAAAAATCCGCTTTTTCGTTAGCTCAAGTTCCGATAGGGTTGTTTTAGCATATTCTAGAAAAAGCTCGCCTTCTGGCGTTAATTTAACAGAGCGTGTTGAGCGTTTTACTAATTCATATCCCATTTCATCTTCAAGTGTTTGAATGCTGCGCGTTAGCGCTGAAGTACTAATTTGGGTTTGTTCAGCAGCTTGTCTAAAATGACGTAATATACCAAGTGCTACAAATTGCTCTAATTGTTCAAATCTCACTTTATAGTCCCTTTTTATAAGTAAGTCGCAGATACCACGGACATCAAATATATTAATTTTTATTCTAAAGTTTAGTAAAATTCTATATTGAAATACGGTTGCAAGTTCATACGTGTTTCCAGCAGGATACCCCCCTTTTAGTATTAATTAAAGAGAAAAGCGACCAAATAGTATTACTTTTTAAATTCATAACTAGTTGTTTATTGTATTTTATCTATGTTTTTGCAATGGGCTAGCTAAGTAAACTTATTTGTAGTCAGTAAGTTAGTTAGTATATTTGGATTAAATTGTTCTAATTAATAAAAAAGTACGCCCCAAAAAGGGGCGTTCATACAACATGATTGTGACAAATAATAGAGTGTTTTATTTATAATACTCTATTTTACAAAATTTCTATTTATTCGGCTGCTTAGTGGTTTATTTTCAATGCTTTGCAGTTCTATCTCGATTGCATCACAGGAAATATGTATTTCAAATAAAGACGTTAATAACGATAAACTTAAGCAAGCTAAGCTAATGCCAAATAAAATAATTCCTGTGGCATTAAACTCAATAAATAATGCAAACATTGATAGTGTACACAGTAGAAAAGAGGCTACCCCGTACACTTGCATCGTTCTAATTAGCTTAATACGTTTACGTAAGTTAGTGATTTGAGCCACTACAACAGGCCGAATAGATTCACCTTCACGTGCATTTAGCTCCCTAATTAATTGCGCTAAAACTAAAAATCGGTTTGTATAGGCGAGTAATAGCAGCGATATGGCCGGAAAAAGTAAGCCTGGGGTTGTTAGTGTCATGTTTATTCCTTAAAAGTACAGCATGCTAATAATCTAGCGCAGGATATTGTTAACACAAAATAAATGAGGTGAATATTGCAAAATATTAATAATAACAATTCAACAGATAGCTCTTTTCAATGGGTTACAATTTATAAAGCTGAAAATACCTTGGAAGCGAATATCGTAAAAGGCTTAATACAAACTGCTGGAATAGAGTGTAAAATTAAAGGCGAGATGCTCCAAGGGGCGCTTGGAGAAATCCCATATGATCAGGCGCAAGTTAGTGTGCAGGTTTATGCGATAAAAGAGCGCCATGCGCGGCAAATATTGGTAAACTATCAACAAGTAAAACAATCCGCTCCAGATTGGGTATGCCCTAATTGTAATGAGCATAATGGATCAACATTTGATTTTTGTTGGTCGTGTGAGACGTTAAAGAATGACTAAAGCAAATAATTTTCAGCGTATTAGAGAGCTTAACTATTTACAAAAGGCCGTCTTAGCAAGTGCTTTAATAGAGCGAATGCTGCCAAATTACGGTTTATTTAGCGAAGCAACGGGGTTTGGTGATGAAACCTTATTACGTAATTCGCTTAATGTTTGTTGGGAAAAAATATTACTGCCTAAAAGTAAAATAGATCTCGAAAAACAAGTTGAAAAAATAGAGCCAAATGTTCCTGAACTTGCTGATTTTGATATGTTTGGTACTTATCCTGCTATTGATGCTGCAACGTCTTTACTTAGCTTAATGCATGGTTTAGTGGCGCAAGATGAGCAAGAGTTCATTAGTGTGAGCAAAATATCTCAAGCAACAGTGGCTCGCTTTATTGAATATCAAATGACGGTTGAAGGTGAGATTGCTGATAATACAGCAGTGAGAGAGCACCCATTAATGCAGTACGAAATTGAAGTATTAGGTGAGCTAATTGATTTTGTAGAAAACATGGGGCGTATTACCTCTGATAGCGTAAAGGCACTAAAAAAGTTTGCCCTTGAAGATGGCCAAACAAATATTGGTCTTACGTTATAAAAGTAGCAAAGTAGAATTTAAAAGGCAGGAGAAGTACAGTGCGAATTTTAGGCATTGAATCGTCATGTGATGAAACGGGTATTGCAATATATGATGACGAAAAAGGCTTGTTAGCTCATCAATTATACAGCCAAGTAAAAGTACACGCTGATTACGGCGGTGTAGTGCCGGAACTTGCATCGCGCGATCATGTTCGTAAAACATTACCACTTATAGATGCAGCTTTTGCACAAGCAGGTTGTGGTCCTGAAGATTTAGACGGTATTGCTTATACTGCAGGCCCAGGTCTAGTTGGTGCATTATTGGTAGGTACGTCTATTGGTCGCTCATTAGCATACGGTTGGGATATACCTGCGGTAGCAGTACATCACATGGAAGGGCATTTACTTGCTCCGATGCTTGAGGAAAATACCCCTGAGTTTCCGTTTATTGCATTGCTTGTATCGGGCGGTCATACCATGATGGTTAAAGTAGCGGGTATTGGACAATACGAAGTACTAGGTGAGTCAGTTGATGATGCCGCAGGCGAGGCCTTTGATAAAACGGCTAAGTTACTTGGTCTTGATTACCCCGGTGGCCCGCGCTTAGCTAAAATGGCTGAACAAGGCGTAGCAAAGCGCTTTGTATTTCCTCGCCCTATGACCGACAAGCCAGGTCTTGATTTTAGTTTTAGTGGTTTAAAAACAGCGGCATCAATCACGATTCGTGAAAATGACGACGACGATCAAACCAAAGCTGATATAGCGCATGCATTTCAAACTGCGGTTATTGATACCCTCGTTATTAAGTGTAAGCGTGCGCTTAAACAAACAGGTATTAAGCGTTTGGTTATCGCCGGTGGTGTGAGTGCAAATACACAGCTTCGACTGCAGCTCGAACGCGTAATGAAAGGTATGAAAGGCGAAGTGTTTTATCCGCGTACTGAATTTTGTACCGACAATGGTGCAATGATTGCTTATGCCGGAATGCAACGTTTAAAAGCAGGGCAATTTGCCACGCTTGATATGAAAACAAAACCTCGTTGGCCTATAGATAGCCTTGAGCCGATTTAATGACTCATATTTTAGATATTTTTGTTTTCATCGGTGGGTGCTTTTTTAGCACCCACTTTTGGTTCTTCCCCACTAAATAATCGAATAATATTAGTACGGTGACGAAATATAATTAACAGCGTGATAAAAGTAACGGGAAGAGTATAAAGTGGCTTTATTAGCCATGTATACAAGGGCGCTAAAGATACAGCTACAAGCGCCGCCAGTGATGAGTAGCGTGTTATTGCCACTATAACTAACCAAGTACACACAAGTAAACCTGCCAATGATAAGCCAATAGGTAATAATGAGCCAAATGCCGTTGCTACGGCTTTACCGCCTTTGAAGCTAAAAAACAGTGGGTACATATGGCCTAAACAAGCAGCTACTGCGACTAAACCAAGCTCTAAAGGTTCAACTTCTAAAAAATAAGCCCCCCATACCGGAATAGTGCCTTTTAAAATATCAAACACTAGAACCAAGCAAGCCGGAAATGCTCCGCCTAATCTATAAACATTTGTAGCTCCTGGGTTGTTAGAACCACTATTACGAGGGTCTGGGAGTTTGAACAACCGCGACACTAAAATAGCCGACGAAATCGACCCAAGTAAATAAGCTAAAACAAACATTATAGTGGCTAACACGCGCTTCCTTATTTTTTAATTGCTATACCAATTGATAGTGCTTTTAGGCTATTATTGGCAGCAAAATTTATAGTAAAAATTATTAACAGGCTATTTAATAGCTAGTTTAGTTATTTTGCTATTGTAGAAGTTATTTTTACATATTTAAACACTGGCTAAACCATATACAGTATTAATTTTATTGATGCTTAGTATAGTTGCTTAGTAGTTTGTTGTTATTTGGAGTATCAATGGATAAGGTTTTTATATCTCAATTGCACGTCGACACTATTATTGGAGTGTACGACTTTGAAAAAGAAAGTAAACAGAGCCTTTATTTTGATATTGAAATGCTAAGCGATATTAAGCCTGCAGCTGAAAATGACGATATTAATTTAGCACTCGATTACTCAAAAGTAAGTGAGCGAGTTATTGAGCACTGCACTTTAAAACCTGTAGAGTTGCTAGAAACTTTAGTTGAACAATTAGCGCATATTATTTTAAGCGAGTTTAATACTCCACAAGTTACTATAAGAGTAAGTAAACCAGCAGCAGTAGCACAAGCGCAAACTGTAGGTGTTGAAATTACACGTGTTAAGGCAACTGACTAAATGGCTCAAATTTATATCAGCCTAGGGTCAAATATAAATAAAGCGCATTATATACAATGTGCATTAATTGCACTTAAGCAGCACTTTGAACATATTGTACACTCGTCTGTTTTTGAAAGTGAAGCAGTTGGGTTTGCTGGGAATAATTTTTATAATTCAGTCGTTGGCGCTACAACTGATATGTCGCTTGTTGATGTATGCGCTTTATTAAAACAAATAGAGCGTGATAATGGACGCACAGCGAACGATAAAAAATTTAGTCCACGAACGCTCGATTTAGATTTACTATTTTATGATGATGTAATTTGCGCTTCTCCAGCACAATTACCACGAGATGAAATAACTAAAAACGCATTTGTATTACAACCTCTTAGCGAGGTTGCCCCAGATTTCTATCATCCTGTAGCTAAACAAACGATTGCGCAGTTATGGAATGAATATAATAACCCTCAACAAAAGCTATGGAAGGTGGAGTTTTCTAACCCATGAGTATCATCGAAATAATTATTTTAGCCCTCATACAGGGATTTACTGAGTTTTTACCAATATCGAGTTCTGCGCACTTAATTCTCCCATCGCAAATTTTAGGCTGGGAAGATCAAGGGCTTGCGTTTGACGTGGCAGTACATGTTGGTACTTTAATTGCCGTTGTTATTTATTTTCGCAAAGAGGTCGTCGACATACTCAGTGCGTGGTTTAAATCCTTTGGAGCACAGGGTACTACTGATGATAGTAAGCTAGGTTGGTGGATAATTTTAGGCACTGTGCCTGCTGCTATTTTAGGCTTACTTTTAAAAGACTTTATAGAGTTGTACCTACGAAGCGCTTGGGTAATTGCTACTACCACAATTGTGTTTGGTTTATTGCTTTGGTACGCGGATGTAAAAGGTAAGCAAATTAAAACTATTTATCAGCTTAATTGGAAAACAGCACTTATTATTGGTTTTGCACAAGCTGTTGCAATGATCCCGGGAACTTCTCGCTCAGGTATCACGATGACTGCTGGTTTAATGCTTGGAATGAATAAGCAAAGCGCAGCGCGTTTTTCGTTCTTACTGGCAATTCCAATTATTTCTATGATGGGGCTTTATTATACTGCAGAGCTTGCTTTGGGTGACCATGTGGTTGATTGGAATACATTATTACTAGGTGTGGTGCTATCGTTCTTATCGGCTTATGCATGTATATTTATGTTTTTAAAAGTAATAGAGCGAATGGGTATGTTGCCATTTGTGATATATCGTTTATTGCTTGGTGTAGGTTTGATTGTATTTTTAATGATGTAAGTAGTCGTTAACCACTAATTAAATGTAACTGCTATACACAAAGCCAAAAAAGCACCTTGAGGTGCTTTTTTGATTTTTAAATTTAGCTTACAAATTTAACAAATAAGATTCTATAAACTGACGTTGGTTAGCGGCTTTTGGCGCTGTTTTAAATATCAGAGTATTACCATTTTTACGTAACTTTAGCTCATTAGTAAATTTACATTCAATAGCGTTAAATTGTGCAATGTCATTTTTAAAGCTTTGATCTTCTTCGCACATGTAAGCCATTTCGTTTGCAACTTGTGCACAAAATGAACCCACGGCATATTTTTTTAAGTTTTCATCATCAATGCCTTCCCAATTTACATTGGTATTTATTTTTAATCCACATTGCTTATCTATTTCGTTATTAGCGGCAGCTATATTTTTTTGTTGATACCCTAAATGCTTTTCACGATTAAACTTCGCTAGTTTAGCTTGAGTACCTTTATTCAACTGTTGATCGTATTGCGCTTTTAAATCTTCAACAATGGCAGGGTTTGATTCTTCTTTTTTTGATAAGTAAGTTCCATCACGAGTGTCTGGAATATAAAGGGTGTAAGAGCAGCAGCGATAGCCTTCTTCAACACTTACTAAACTTCTTTGTGACCCATCGTAAGTATATTTGTACGCTTTATTACTACCGTGGGGCTTTAAATCGGTTAAAAATACAATGCCATCAATATCATGATTTATACCGGTTACTTTTACTAAAGCTTGTTTTTTATCTGTTGTTGGGGCAATAACAACATTAACGCCTTCGCCTGAACTTAGTTCTATTGGGTACTTAGCAAATTCCAAAGCAAAGCTTTTTTGACTAAGTAAAATACAGGCTATAAAGAATAGTTTTTTCATATTAAGTCCTTTTTAAGTTTTAAAGTTATACAGCAAGCTGGTTTATAACATTGATAATAATTGATTAAAAGCAATGCAGGGTAGGTGAACGTGCCTATTTTTTGATTTTTAGCGTTTAAAAAACTAATTAACGTGTTTTTGGCACGAGTGAATTGTGCAGACGTACATAGTAACTAAGCACGAATTTTGGCATTATAGCGCCATTAAACTTTGCATAGCTGTAAAGTGAGCATACGATTTAAGGAAAGTATATGCATATACATATTTTGGGTATTTGTGGCACGTTTATGGGCGGTATTGCAGCCATTGCTAAATCGTTGGGTCATAAAGTAACGGGTTCCGATCAAAACGTTTACCCACCAATGAGTACGCAACTTGAAGAGCTTGGCATTGAACTGACTCAAGGCTACGACGTATCTCAATTAGAGCCAAAGCCAGATATGGTCGTTATTGGTAATGCAATGAGCCGGGGTAACCCATGTGTTGAATATGTGCTTGATAAAGGTCTGCCTTATACATCTGGCCCTGAGTGGCTTAAGCATAACTTACTGCAAGATTCTTGGGTGCTTGCGGTTGCTGGTACGCATGGTAAAACAACCACAGCAAGTATGCTTGCGTGGGTGTTAGAGTACGCAGGTTTGAAACCAGGGTTTTTAATTGGCGGCATAGTGCAAAATTTTGGTGTATCGGCAAAAGTGGGTGAAACGCCATTTTTTGTTATTGAAGCCGATGAATACGACACTGCTTTTTTTGATAAGCGCAGTAAGTTTGTACACTACCTCCCGCGTACACTTATCTTAAATAATCTTGAATTCGATCACGCTGATATTTTTGAAGATTTAAACGCAATAAAAAAACAATTTCATCACTTAATGCGTACATTACCTCAAAGCGGCAAGGTAATTTGGCCAAAGCAAGACGTAGCGCTTAATGACGTAATAGCACAAGGGCTTTGGAGCGAAAGCGAAACGCTAGGCGATGATTGGAGCTATGAATTAATAAAAGCCGATGGAAGTGAGTTTAATGTATTACTTAATGGCGAAAAGCAGGGCACTGTCTGTTGGCAAGCAATAGGCGAGCATAACGTTAAAAATGCGATTATGACTATCGCAGCAGCGCGCCATGTGGGTATAGCCATTGATCATAGTATTGATGCGTTAGGAGAATTTATTAGCCCTAAAAGACGTATGGAGCTAAAGGCGGATATAAATAATATTAAAGTGTATGACGACTTTGCGCATCACCCAACAGCAATTAAAACTACGCTTGCAGGATTGCGCGCAAAAGTAGGCGATGAAAAAATTATTGCTATTTTAGAGCCGCGCTCAAACACCATGAAAATGGGCGTGCACCAATATACATTATTAGATTCATTACGTGATGCTGACAACGTACTCCTTTTTGAGCCAGAGAATCTAAATTGGTCGTTAAAAGAGCAAGCAGACAAAGCAGGTATGCAGTGCTTTAGCAGCACACAAACAATTATTGATACAGTGCTTGAAAATATTGAGCCTAATCAACACATTTTAATTATGAGCAATGGCGGCTTTAATGGCCTTCATCAACACCTTGTTGATGGTTTAGCTGATAAATACAGCGGAGAATAGTGTGCAATTTAAAGATAGAATTACGCTCGCTTTTAGTGGTGCATCGGGTGCGCCTTATGGGCTTAGGTTACTTGAAGTATTACTAGAGCAGCAATTTCAGGTCTACGTTCTCATCTCAAGTGCAGCACGCGTGGTGCTTGATACAGAATCAAATATTAAGCTCTCTGGAAATGAAGATAAAGCCACAGAGCAGTTAAGTACGCTGTTTAATGCCAAACCTGATCAGCTAAAAGTATACGGTAAAGATAACTGGTTTAGCCCTGTGGCTTCGGGCTCTGCTGCTCCTAAAAAAATGGTAGTATGCCCATGTAGTGCCGGGTCGGTTTCTGCAATTGCAGTGGGGGCGTCTGATAATTTATTAGAGCGCGCCGCTGATGTGGTAATTAAAGAACGCGGACAGCTCATTTTAGTGCCTCGCGAAACACCATTTAACGAAATTCATTTAGAAAACATGCTTAAGTTATCTCGTTTAGGGGTAACAATTATGCCAGCCGCACCTGGTTTTTATCATAAGCCACAAAGTATTGAAGACTTAGTTGATTTTATGGTGGCGAGAATTTTAGATCATTTAAATATTGAGCATAACCTAACAGAACGTTGGGGTTATGGTGAGGGTAAGTAATGAATGAGCAAAATATTGCTTTAAATATAGAAGGCCTTACCAAGGTTTATAAAAATGGTGTTGAGGCTATTAAAGGCGTTGATTTACAAGTTGAAGAGGGCGATTTTTTCGCTTTGCTTGGTCCAAATGGAGCTGGTAAATCAACTACTATTGGTGTTATTTCGTCACTTGTTAATAAAACAAAAGGCAAAGTAGAAGTATTTGGCTGTGATATTGATACTGATTTAGAAGCTGCAAAAGCGCATTTAGGCTTAGTGCCGCAAGAGTTTAACTTTAGCCAGTTTGAAACGCTTAGCCAAATACTGGTTAACCAAGCCGGTTATTATGGTGTGCCACGTGGCGAAGCCCATAAACGTGCTGATAAATATTTAGCGCAGCTAGGGTTATTAGAGAAAAAAGACAAGCAAGCACGTACGCTTTCAGGCGGAATGAAACGTCGATTAATGATTGCACGCGCCCTTATGCACGAGCCAAAATTACTTATACTTGATGAGCCAACAGCGGGTGTAGACATAGAACTTCGTCGTTCAATGTGGGATTTTTTACGCCAAATAAATGAGCAAGGCGTTACTATTATTTTAACCACACACTACCTTGAAGAAGCTGAGTTACTGTGTAAAAACATAGCGATTATTGATTCTGGTCGAATTGTGGAAAACACCACCATTAAAGCACTGCTTGCAAAACTTGATAAAGAAACCTTTATTTTAGATTTAAAGATGCCAGCAAACCCTGTCACGCTTGAAGGTTATAAGTTTACGATGACGGACGATCATACTGTTGAAGTAGAAGTCGCTAAATCACAGGGCTTAAATGCGGTATTTAGCGCATTAACAACCCAAGGTAATACAGTATTGAGTATGCGAAATAAAGCAAACAGACTAGAAGAGTTATTTGTAGGATTATTAGAGCAAGGGCGGGGCGAATAAATGTTTAAATATGGCGTAGCCTTAAAGAGTTTATGGATTAAAGAGTGTATTCGTTTTTTACGTATCTGGGTACAAACCTTAGTGCCGCCAGCAATTACGATGAGCTTATATTTTGTTATTTTTGGTAACTTAATTGGTTCACGTATTGGTGATATGGGCGGCTTTAGTTATATGGAGTTTATTGTACCTGGCCTTATAATGATGTCGGTTATTACTAATTCCTATTCCAACGTAGCCTCTAGTTTTTACTCAACAAAATTTCAAAAAAGCATTGAAGAGCTTTTAGTTGCACCTGTGCCTAATTACATCATTGTACTGGGTTATATGGGCGGCGGTATGACGCGTGGTATTATGGTGGGCTTTATAGTTACCTGTGTATCGTTATTATTTGTTGATATTCAAATTCATAATATTTTTGTAATTATGGCGACCGTTATTTTAACCTCAGCTGTGTTTGCTTTAGGTGGTTTAATTAATGCAATTTACGCAAATAGCTTTGACGATATAAGCATTATTCCCACCTTTATACTAACGCCATTAACTTACTTAGGCGGTGTATTTTATTCAATAACGTTATTGCCAGAATTTTGGCAAAACGTATCGCAAATAAATCCTATTATTTACATGGTAAATGCATTTCGCTATGGCTTTTTAGGTGTGTCGGATGTTGATTTAAGTGTAGCGCTAGGTGTTATTTTGGTGTTTATTACGGTGTTATTTACTTTAGCGCTAACTTTAATTAAAAAAGGTGTGGGGCTAAGACACTAATGAGTGATGCAAATTCACGTAGTATTGTATCTAATCAAGCGGGTATTCACGAAAAGCTTGATGAAATAGTAAATAAGCACTTAGAGGCTGAGTTTAAAAAACCGATTGCAGCGCATACTCAGGCCGCATTTGATGAAGTAAACGCTAAAGTACAGGCCTTTAATGGCCCGCTTATTTTAGACTCGTGCTGTGGCGTGGGTGAAAGCTCAGCTAACTTAGCTAAGCGCCATCCTGATGCACTTGTCATTGGTATTGATAAGTCATCACACCGATTAGATAAGCACGATGTTGAATATAAGCAAACCGACAGTGGTCAGTACATCTTAGTGCAAGCAGATTTAAATGACTTTTGGCGTTTAGCGGTAGCCGCCAATTGGCAACCTACGCACCATTATTTGTTGTATCCAAACCCGTGGCCTAAATCTAAGCATATTCGTAGGCGCTGGCATGGCGCAGCTATTTTTCCATTTATCGTTAAGTTAGGTGGAAAATTAGAAGTGCGCAGCAATTGGGATATTTACGTTAAGGAGTTTGCTCGGGCGCTTGAATTAACAGGCAACCCTTGCGATGTAACACTTTATGAGTCAGACGATGCAATTACGCCTTTTGAGCGTAAATACTGGGCCAGTGGCCAGCAAAGCCACCGACTCGTTATAAACTTACCTTGCTAAAGTAAGTTAAAGTGCTAATTCTTCTGTAACCGTATTAACATGTGGCACTGGGTGGGCAAAATAGTTGCCTTGCATTAGTGTCACATTCGCCTTTTTAAGTGCGGTTACTATGGTTGTATTTTCTACCGACTCTGCCATTAATTGTAAACCAAGTTGATTGGCAAAACTGGCTATATGTTCTATAAACAAGTAGATATCTTTGTCATTCACTATTTGCTTTATTAGTGCGCCATCTAATTTAATACCATCTACTTCAAGCTTAAGTACGTTTGATATATTTGAATAACCACTACCAAAGTCATCAATAATAACCTTAACGCCTTTTGTTTTAACCATTCCAATAAATGCTTTTACTTCAGAGAAGTTGGCAATAGCTTGGGTTTCTAAAAGCTCTAATGTGATATTACCTGGATGCGGGTAGCGCTTAAGTTCGTCCGCAATAAACTCACTTAAATTAGGGTCGAGCATATCTTGTGCTGTTATATTTAAACTCCAGCAAATATCGGTTTTTCTAAAGCGACTAACACATTGTGAAAATATAGTACGGGTAAGTATTCCGTCCATTCTTGAGCGGGTAACAACATTTAAAAATGCATCAGGTTTTAATACTTCCCCTTGCGCTGTTACCATTCGAGCTAAACATTCGTATTGAACGACCTTATTGGTATTTGTGTCAATAATGGGTTGAAAGTAAGGCACTATACGATTGTTATCAAACGCTTCTCGCACTTCTTTAGCCATTTCTACATTGTACTGATATTGCGTTTTTACATCGTGTAGCGCTTTTGAGTAGTTAACTACACTATGCCTGCCTTGTTTAGCTTGCAGCGCTGCTATATGAGCGTTTTCAAGTAGTAGCGATTTGTTACCACTGGCAATACCTGCACATAGGGTTATGTAGATAAAAGGGTCAGTTAACACCGGTGTATTAAAGTTATATGTTTTTACGAGGTCGGTAAATTCGTCATTACTCATTTCCTTAGGCGCGAGTAATACTATTTTATTTGTTGCTAGTCTGTATATATGGCAATGCGTAGAGCTTCTAAGTTTAAAGTGAATAAGTAAGTTTTTCATTACCTTGTCACCCACTTCCGTGCCGTAAAAACTGTTTATATCTTCTATTTCATTAACCCAAATAACGGCTAATTGCATGTGATGTGCATTACTTTTTTTAATAAAGTACTCAAGTGCAATATGATTTGAAAAACCAGTACTTGAGTCAGTTGCTAAAGACCGTTTTAGTAAATAAATATATATGGCGGCAACGAGTATCGCGATAAAAAAGAAGAAGCTAGCCATTGCAGCAGCTTTCGATACGCTTTCTTTAAGTTTCTCGTTTAAATCATAAATAGTTATATCGGCACCCGTTAAATAGGTATTGCCGTTAATTGGGTCAACGTAAGGAATAAAAATTGTTTTAAAGTGGCCCCACTGATCGCTCGATATTTCAAATACTGGCTCTGTTGAATAAAAAGCACTTATATTTGCATCGGTAGCTTCAGGGTAGAGATCTAAAAATTGAGTTACCTTGCCATTATTCTGATCGTCTTGCGTGTAGCTTGATGAGCTAAAAAGCACCTTACCGTCTTTTAAAATCATTGAATAGACATAAGCAATATCAAGTGCTTGAGCAAACTCAGAGAGTTGTTTACTTTTATCTTGATAGTAAGAAAAACTTATATTATCGCCTTGATTAACCGCACTTAAATAATCGTCACCTAAAATATGTTTAACGCTGGTGGCGGCATTAAGTAAGCGATTATCAACCGACTGCATTATTTCAGCACGCGTGGTTTGGTAAGTGTAGTAAACGTAGGTTAGCAAGCTTATTAAAAACAAGCTAAAGCCTGCCACTATCCAACTAACTTTGACTCTTCCTTCTGGCATATGTGTCCCTTTTTTGTTATCAAATTTATTATACCCAAAATAAGTAAATGCCCAATAAATAATTAGGTTTGGTAGAGTTTTAATTAAATTATCATTTTTTTGTCATCGCTTTGATTGCTTTTATAGGTTTAGACGAGACATTTTAGTTATATTGCAGTAAAGTTAGCGCAATTTTTAAAGAAACACGATTGCTCCAAATGTCCTAATAAGTAGGCGTTTTTGATGGGTAAGCGCGTGTTTTAGCTACACACACACTAGGTATTAAGATGGATCAAAAGCGTTGTGCCGTCGCCTCTAAAGAAAGCCTTAAGCGTATATTTACTGTACCTGAAGCGCCAGACTCAACTTTAAGCAAAATCGAGCTTGAAATTTCGAGTAATTTAGCAGGTTTTCTAAACGAAAATATAGCGGCAATTGAAAAACCATTACATGAAATAGAAAAAGATTTTCAATCGGCAGTGATCCCAGAAGATCCAACGTTTGTCTCTGCTTATGCCCAAGACATAATGGAGCAGCTTGTTGCACATTCTGTGCATACAGCTGCGCCTAGTTTTATTGGTCACATGACCTCTGCCTTGCCGCACTTTTTATTACCGCTGTCAAAATTGATGGTAGGGCTAAATCAAAATCTAGTAAAAATAGAAACATCTAAAGCGTTTACGCCTCTTGAGCGTCAAGTGCTTGGGATGATGCATCATTTAGCTTATGGGCAAGAAGACTCATTTTATTCTAAATGGATGCACAGTGCTAAAACCTCATTAGGTGCATTTTGCTCTGGTGGTACGGTTGCTAATATTACTGCGCTTTGGATTGCGCGAAACCGCTTATTAAAACCTGATGGCGATTTTAGAGGTATCGGCGCACAAGGCTTAATTGCTGGTATGCTGCATTACGGCTATAAAGGTTTAGCGGTATTAATATCAGAACGCGGGCATTACTCGTTAGGTAAATCGGTTGATTTACTCGGCATTGGTCGCGATAACTTAATTGGTATTAAAACCTGCGAAAATAACAAAGTCGATGTAACAGCTATGCGCGAAAAAGCACGTGAGCTTGAAGCGCAAGGCATTAAAGTAATGGCGATTATTGGGGTCGCGGGGACAACCGAAACTGGTAATATTGACCCACTTGATGAAATGGCCGACTTAGCACAAGACATTAACTGCCATTTTCATGTAGATGCTGCATGGGGGGGAGCGACCCTTTTATCGAGTACGCACCGTCCTTTACTAAAAGGGATTGAGCGAGCAGATTCAATTACCATCGATGCACATAAACAAATGTATGTACCAATGGGAGCGGGTTTGGTTTTATTTAAAGACCCCGCTGCAACTGATGCAATAGAACATCACGCTGAGTATATATTACGTAAAGGTTCAAAAGACTTAGGTAGCCACACGCTTGAAGGCAGCCGACCGGGTATGGCAATGTTAGTACACGCTTGCTTACGTGTTATTGGTCGCAAAGGTTACGAAATGCTGATTGATCGAAGCATCAAAAAAGCACATTACTTTGCTGATTTAATTAAGGCTGATGAAGACTTTGAGCTTATTTCGGAGCCTGAGTTGTGCTTATTAACGTATCGTTATGTACCTAAGCAAATTAAACAAGCAATAGCTGATGCTGATGCCGCAACTCGGTTAGATATTTTTGCTTCACTGAACCGTTTTACTGCCAGTATGCAAAAGCGTCAACGCGAGTCTGGTCGCTCATTTGTATCACGTACACGCTTAACGCCTTCTAAATACGACAATCAACCAACGGTTGTATTTAGAGTGGTCCTTGCTAACCCGCTTACCTCAGGCGCTATTTTAAAAGAGATATTAGCTGAGCAAAAAGAGTTGGCTGCAACAGATCCGGTATTCAAAAAATACTTGAGAAAGTATATGTAATCTAAATACAAAAAAGGGTCATAAGGACCCTTTTTTAATATCAAAGAATGGTTAATGTAAAATACGTGCTCTAATTGTACCCTCAACAGCGCTTAGTTCTTTAAGTGCTACTTCAGATTGATCTGTATCAACATCAATAACTACATAACCAATAGATGCGTCTGTTTGTAGGTATTGCGCAGCAATATTAATACCGTGCTGTGCAAACGCTTGGTTAATTTGCGTTAGTACACCAGGGCGGTTGTGGTGTACGTGTAATAAACGGCTACGATTAGCAAGCTCAGGTAGCGATACTTCAGGGAAGTTAACCGCAGTAATAGTTGAGCCATTATCTGAATATTTAGCCAATTTACCCGCTACTTCAATACCAATGTTTTCTTGCGCTTCTTGTGTAGAACCACCAATGTGTGGCGTCAAAATAACATTGTCGAATTGGCGCAGTGGCGATACAAATTCTTCATCGTTAGATTTTGGCTCAGTAGGGAACACATCGATTGCTGCACCACTTAGTTTTTTCTCTGTAAGCGCTTCTGCAAGTGCATCAATATCAACAACAGTTCCGCGTGAGGCATTGATCAAAATAGACCCCTGCTTCATAACTGCAAGTTCTGCTGTACCAATAAGGTTTTTAGTTTGCGGTGTTTCTGGTACATGTAAGCTAATAATATCAGAGCGTTGTAACAGCTGAGTTAGGTTATGAACTTGTGTTGCATTACCCAGTGATAACTTATCTTCGATATCGTAAAACTCCACGTTCATACCGATATTTTCAGCCATAATACCTAGCTGAGTACCAATGTGACCGTAGCCAATAATACCTAATGTTTTACCACGTGCTTCAAACGAACCATTTGCTGTTTTTAACCAGCCACCACGATGAGCCGCTGCATTACGCTCTGGAATACCACGTAATAAAAGTAGTATTTCGCCAAGTACAAGTTCAGCAACTGAACGAGTATTAGAAAATGGAGCGTTAAATACAGCAATACCACGTTCGCGTGCTGCATCTAAATCAACTTGGTTTGTACCAATACAAAAACAACCAATAGCAACTAGCTTTTCAGCTGAGTCTAATACGGCTTGGTTAATATGAGTACGAGAACGAAGTCCTACAAAGTGAACATCTTTAATGCGCTCTTTAAGCTCGTCCTCAGGTAAGGATGTTTTAACGTAGTCGATATTGCTGTAACCGTTACGTTTTAGCGTTTCAACAGCGCTTTGGTGAACACCTTCAAGCAAGAGAATTTTAATTTTGTCTTTTGCTAACGATACCTTACTCATAACCTCATCCTATTTAATTTGTGGCCCATTTTTTGTACCGATAATCACTTTATCAGCACCTCGCATCGCAAATAGGCCGTTGGTAACTACGCCAACAATTGAATTTATTTGTGTTTCAAGTTGTTTGGCATTGGTAATTTTTAAGTTAAATACATCTAATATAACGTTACCATTATCGGTAACTACGCCTTGGCGATAAACAGGGTCACCACCAAGTTTTAATAATTCTCGTGCAACGTAGCTGCGCGCCATTGGAATAACTTCTACCGGAAGCGGGAAGTCGCCCAATGTATCTACCAGCTTTGTGTCATCAACAATACACACAAACTGTTTTGCAACTGCTGCTACTATTTTTTCACGTGTTAGCGCTGCGCCGCCGCCTTTAATCATTTCGTTTTGAGCGTTTATTTCGTCAGCGCCGTCAACGTATACATCTAAAGCATCAACGTTATTAAGTTCAAACACTTCAATACCTAACGCTTCCAAACGTGCAGTTGACGCTTCTGAGCTTGATACAGCGCCTACAATAGTGTCCTTTACTGAGCCAAGGGCATCGATAAAGTGATTAACAGTAGAGCCTGTACCGACACCTACAATGGTGTTTTCTTTTACAAACTCGAGTGCTGCCCAGGCAGCTGCTTTTTTTAATTCGTCTTGTGTCATTGCTTTGTGCTCATGTATGTCAGAAATATGCGGTTAGTAACCAAAATTAAATGTTACCAACAGTATGTTTTATCTGGGGTGATAATGGTTTCAAGTGGTACGTCCCATGACTCGATTGGTAGAGCATCAACTTTTTGGCATTCATGTGCAAGGCCAATTAGTTGCGGTTTTTGCCAATTTTGTTCATGTAAACGCGCCAATGTCCGGTCGTAAAACCCACCTCCCATTCCTAGGCGATTACCTTGTTTATCAAATGCAACTAATGGCATAAGGAGGTAATCAAGCGCTGGTAATGGGCATATTTGAGAGCAGTTCAGCTTAGGCTCCAAGATACCATAGCGATTTGCCCTCATGGGTGAGTTTTTCTCATAGCGCTGAAATAGTAAATTAGCGCCATTGAATGGGTGTATTATAGGTAGATAAACAACGTGGTTTAAGTTCCATAATTCTTTAATTAACAATGAAGTGTCTAGTTCTCCGTCGTTACTTAAATAAATGGCAATATGCTTTGAATTCGTTGTTTTTTCGCTTTTTAAGTGTTGAATAAAATTCATTTTTAGCGATTGCGCAGCAATTATTTGCTGATTATTTGACAAGTTTTTACGGGTGTTACGAATTTCAGCTCTTATTTGTGCGCGTTTATTGCTCATTAAACTAATTAGCCATTTTTAAAAAGAGAATAAATCGGGAAAAATTAAAAAAACAGCCAGTACGACTAGCAAAATGGTGGCAGTTGCAATCAATGAATATAAAAGTAAGTTACTGCGTTTTTTAGGAGTCGCTAAATCCTCATCTAGCATTAGGTCGTCATTTTGCCATTCGTCTACACTTTCGTCTGGTGTATTTAATTGAGCTTCAGGAAGGCGTTGCTCTAGCTCATCTAGCTTTTCTTCAAGGCGTATTAAGCTGCTAGTGATGTAATCAAGTGCATCAAAAATACGTTCATCACGTTGGTTGTTATTTGCAGCTGCGGGGGAGCTATTTTGAATCGCATTTGAAACAGCTTGCAGCTTACTTTTAATACCTAGGCTTGCTAATAATTTAGTCTGTTTTAACGCTTTGTCTTTATCGCTTGGCGCAAACAGCGGCTTACCTTTAAAAAAAAGAGCTACTTTTTCATCTGACGTTTTTAATTTTGCAGCTAAGTTTGCGCACGCTGTTTTTATGTCAACGTTATCGGCAAGTCCTGCAAATATAACGCGAAAGTTATCGGCCATTTAACTATCCCTAAAGCTTTTATAATGAAATGAGTATATACCTAAAGTACAAAAGAATTCGAGGTTGATTTTATAGTTATTTTGTAGACGTACTACAAACAATGTAACTGATAAGTTTTAGATACAAAAACGGCCCTATTAAGGGCCGTTTTTAATTTACTTCAACACTTTTAGCTTAAAGGCCAGCAGCTGCACGAAGTGCATCAGCTTTATCTGTACGTTCCCAAGGGAATTCGTCACGACCAAAGTGGCCGTAAGCCGCTGTAGGAAGGTAGATAGGGCGCTCTAAATCAAGCATTTGAATTAAGCCGTAAGGGCGCAGGTCAAAGTGTTCACGAATAAGTTCGATTAAACGGCTTTCTTCTAACTTGCTGGTACCAAACGTTTCAACGCTGATAGATGTAGGCTCTGCAACACCGATTGCGTAAGAAACTTGTAATTCACATTTATCAGCAAGACCAGCCGCAACTACGTTTTTAGCAACGTAACGTGCAGCGTATGCAGCTGAGCGGTCAACTTTTGATGGATCTTTACCAGAGAAAGCACCACCACCGTGACGAGCCATACCACCGTATGTATCAACGATGATTTTACGACCTGTTAGACCACAATCGCCCATTGGTCCGCCAATTACAAAGCGACCCGTCGGGTTAATGAAAAATTTAGTCGCGCTTGTAATAAGCTCTGCAGGAAGTACCGGCTTGATGATAGTTTCCATCACCGCTTCTACTAAATCTTTTTGCGAAATGTCTTCGCTGTGCTGAGTAGATAGTACTACTGCATCAATACCTACTGGCTTACCATTTTCGTATGCAAAAGTAACTTGAGATTTTGCATCTGGACGTAACCAGTTAAGCTCGCCGCTTTTACGTACTTGCGCTTGGCGCTGTACTAAACGGTGTGAGTAAGTAATTGGCGCAGGCATTAGCACTTCTGTTTCGTTACATGCGTAACCAAACATAAGACCTTGGTCGCCAGCACCTTGTTCTTCTGGGCTAGTACGGTCAACACCTTGGTTAATGTCAGGAGACTGTTTACCAATAGTGTTTAAAATTGCACATGAATCTGCATCGAAACCCATGTCTGAATGCGTGTAGCCAATTTCACGTACTGTTTTACGTGTAATTTCTTCAATATCAACCCATGCGCTAGTAGTGATTTCACCACCAACCATAACCATACCGGTTTTTACGTAAGTTTCGCACGCAACACGGGCATGAGAGTCTTGCTCTAGGATAGCATCAAGTACCGCATCAGAGATTTGATCGGCGATTTTATCCGGATGACCTTCAGAAACTGATTCAGAAGTAAATAAATGTTTTGCCATTGTATTTCTGCTCACAAATATTGCGCTTCACAAACGTCGGTATTAGCGCTAAAAAATTAAGGGGCGTATTTTATCGAAAACAAAACACCTTGCATAGTGTTTTTACGCCTAGACGTCTAAATAAAATTACTAATAACTTTTTGGTCTTAAAAAATATTCATAATGCCTCACTTTTATAGGGTTTTTAATTGCACACAGCCCCCACAATAAGTAAGAATGGTCGATATAAACAAACCCAAGTTACTTGGGTGCATAAACAAACACATAAATACCCGCGCAAATACACATAAAGGTAGGAGAATTCATGCCATCTCGCAAAGAACTTGCAAATGCTATTCGCGTCTTGTCAATGGACGCAGTACAAAAGGCCAAATCTGGTCACCCTGGAGCCCCTATGGGCATGGCTGATATCGCAGAAGTATTATGGCGCGATTATCTAAAACACAACCCAACAAATCCAGAGTGGGCTGACCGTGACAGATTTATTCTTTCAAACGGCCACGGTTCAATGCTTATCTATTCTCTATTGCACCTAAGTGGTTACGACTTACCACTGGACGAAATTAAAAACTTCCGTCAAATGCATTCTAAAACACCAGGTCACCCTGAATATGGCTATGCACCAGGAATCGAAACTACTACGGGTCCATTAGGTCAAGGGATCACAAATGCCGTAGGTATGGCAATTGCTGAAAAAGCGCTAGCTGCACAGTTTAACCGCGAAGGTCACGATATTGTTGATCACTTTACCTATGCATTTATGGGCGATGGCTGCCTTATGGAAGGTATTTCTCATGAAGCTGGTTCACTTGCAGGCACATTAGGTCTTGGTAAACTTGTTGCATTTTGGGATGACAACGGCATTTCAATCGATGGTGAAGTAGAAGGTTGGTTTACAGATGACACGCCAGCTCGCTTTAAAGCATACGGTTGGCATGTAATCAGTGGTGTTGATGGCCACGACAGCGATGCTATAAGTGCTGCAATTGCAGAAGCTAAAAGTGTTACCGATAAACCATCACTAATTTGTTGTAAAACAATTATTGGTTACGGCTCACCTAATAAATCTGGTAGCCACGATTGTCACGGTGCACCACTAGGTGATGACGAAATTAAAGCGTCTCGCGAATTCTTAGGTTGGACTGGCGATGCGTTCGAAATTCCTGGTGATATTTACGCACAATGGGATAGCAAAGAAAAAGGTCAGCAGCTTGAATCAAGCTGGGACGAAAAATTTGCAGCATACGCAAAAGCATACCCAGAGCTTGCAGCTGAATACAAGCGTCGTATTAATAACGAACTGCCTGGCGATTGGGCTGAAAAATCTCAAGCGTACATTGAGCAATTACAAGCAAACCCTGCAAACCCAGCGTCTCGTAAAGCATCACAAAATGCATTAAACGCATTTGGTCCGTTATTACCAGAATTTATGGGTGGTTCAGCCGATTTAGCAGGCTCAAACTTAACAATTTGGGATGGTTCTAAAGGCTTAACACACGACGATGCAAGCGGTAACTACATTTACTACGGTGTACGTGAGTTTGGTATGTCGGCAATTATGAATGGTATTGCCCTTCATAAAGGCTTTATTCCTTACGGTGCTACGTTCTTAATGTTTGTTGAATATGCAAAAAATGCCATACGTATGGCTGCATTAATGAAGCAACCAAGCATTTTTGTATACACGCACGATTCAATCGGTTTAGGTGAAGATGGTCCAACTCACCAACCAGTAGAGCAAATTGCAAGCATGCGTTTAACGCCTAACTTATACAACTGGCGCCCATGTGACCAAGTTGAGTCGGCAATTGCATGGCAACAAGCTATTGAGCGTAAAGACGGTCCTACATCGTTAATCTTTACTCGCCAAGGTCTTGAGCAACAAGCGCGTGACGCACAGCAATTAAGCGACGTTAAAAAGGGTGGTTACATCCTTAGCTGTGACGGCAACCCTGAAATTATTTTCATTGCAACGGGTTCTGAAGTGCAACTAGCACAAGATTCAGCAACTGAGCTACGCAGCCAAGGTAAAAAGGTACGTGTTGTATCTATGCCATGTACTGATGCCTTTGAAGATCAAAGCGCAGAGTATAAAGAAAGCGTATTACCGGCATCTGTTACACGCCGCGTAGCAGTAGAAGCAGGTATTGCTGACTACTGGTACAAGTACGTAGGTCTAAATGGCGCAGTAGTAGGTATGACTACCTTTGGTGAGTCAGCACCTGCTGGTGAGCTGTTTGAGCACTTTGGTTTTACAGTGGCAAACATTGTAAGCAAAGCAAACGAGCTTTTTTAATCGCTTTGATTAAATAAAGTAAGTAATTGAAAAACCCGCACATGTTGCGGGTTTTTTTATGCCCTAACATGAAGCAACTTCACCTTGAACAATGCTGCTTTCCTTGCAAGAAAGTAAGCTATCAGGCAAGGTAGTGCGATAAAATTTATAAATAAAAATCTTAAATTAATAGCAGGAGCTAAAAATGCCAAAGTTCGATAACGTAAGTGTAGTAAAAAAAGCCAATGTATATTTTGATGGAAAAGTGTCGAGCCGTACCGTTATTTTAGGTGATGGCGAAGCGAAAACGTTAGGCTTTATGCAACCTGGTGAGTTTGTTTTTGATACAAACCAAAAAGAATGCATGGAGCTTTTAGCTGGCCAATGGGATATTTTATTACCAGGGGCAAGTGAGTGGAAAACATTTAACGCGGGTGAATCGTTTAATGTTGATGCAAATGTAAGCTTTAAAGTAAAAGTATCTGATTTTGCTGACTACTGTTGTTCGTACACAGATTAATCAATACAGCTAGACGTCTGAAAGCCCATGCACTATGGGCTTTGCATAAACTTTGCACAACGCATGATTTAAATCACCAAAAACCGCAAATAAACCTCAAATATCTCTCTTTTTTCCTTGTGTTAATCTAAATAGCCCCCAATACTATTTATGAGGTAACAAATAAAAGGATACCCTATGAAAATTAATCTTTCTGGTCACCATGTTGAAGTTACTGACTCTATTAGAGAGCACATCAACGAAAAATTTTCAAAAATCGAGAGCCACTTTCCATCGCTTATTGCACTCGATATTATTTTGTCAAAAGAGCATCATAAAATCCAAGCTGAAATTAGCACTAATTACGAAGGCACGCGCATATCGGTAAAAGGGGAAAACGAAGTTATGTACCCTGCCATTGCAAGCGCAGCTAAAAAACTCGATGCGGCACTAAAACATCGAAAAGGGCAGATAAAAGCAAACTTACACGAAAAGCCTGTTAGCACTACACCTGAAATCGCACACGAGATCATCCAAGAGATGGATCTTAAATAAAATTTAGTTCCAAAGTATTGTAAAAAAGAGCCGTATGGCTCTTTTTTATTGCCTGTAATTTAGGTAAGTTATGCGTTCTTGCAGTTTATTAATTAAAAAAATTAATAAAAAGAACACACAACACACATATTTTGAGAAATTAATGCACACAACAAAAGCAGTATGGAAGTCTCGACTAGGTGCGCTTGGACCTGGAATACTCATGGCAACAGCCGCTATTGGCGGTTCTCACTTAGTTGCCTCTACGCAGGCTGGAGCAATATTTGGCTGGCAATTATTTTGGCTTATCCTCGTTGTTAATGTTTTAAAGTACCCGTTTTTTCGCTTTGGTATGGAATACACACTCGCCACTAAAAATAGCCTAGTGGAGGGCTATAAAAGCAAAGGCCCGTTTTATTTTTACAGTTTTATCGGTTTAAACATTGTAGCCGCCGTAGTGAATACCGCTGGCGTATTACTGCTTACCGCAAGCTTACTGCATTACGCGCTGCCCGTGGTTATTGAAGTAACCTTGCTTTGTTGGATGCTGCTGGGTGTATGTTTAGTTATATTGCTACTTGGACACTTTAAAGCGCTAGATAACGTTGCCAAAGGCATTATGGGGCTGCTTACGCTCGCTACTTTGATTGCCCTTGCCATTGCATTTAGTAACGGCCCAATGGCACCTGCTGATTATGTTGGCCCATCACCTTACGAGCTGGCTATGCTTAGCTTTATGGTGGCTTTAATGGGCTGGATGCCAGCGCCTATCGAAATATCTGCATTAAGTTCTTTATGGCTAAAAGAAAAACAAGCGCAGCAAACGGTGACTAAAGGCCAAGGCTTGTTCGATTTTAACGTAGGTTACTGGCTTACAGCAGGCTTAGCGCTGGTGTTTTTTAGCTTAGGTGTATTAGTGCAATACGGGCAAGCCAGCAGCATAGAACTCGGTGGTGTTGCCTTTGCCAAGCAGCTGATTGATATGTACGCGTTAACAATAGGGGAGTGGGCAAGGCCGCTTGTATCAGCAATCGCTTTTTTATGCATGTTTGGCACCACACTCACCGTGCTTGATGGCTACGCCCGCACGCTTAACGAATCTCATAAATTACTTGGCTTTGGGCAATCAAAACACAGCCTAAATATTTGGTTAATACTACAAGCACTTGCCGGCATGGCGGTTATTTTATTTTTTAAATCAGCCCTTGGCCCCATGCTTACCTTTGCAATGACGCTTTCATTTGTTACAACGCCTGTATTTGCATGGCTCAACTTTAGCCTTGTGCGATCAGAGCCTGATATTAAACACAGCGTGTTACTGCGCTGTTTAAGTTGGCTGGGTTTGGTGTATTTAGTTGGTTTTGCAGTAGCATTTGTAGTGTGGAAACTAGCATTCTAAATACAGCCACTTACTTTAGGGTTTTAATTAAAGCCCTCAAGCATTAAATTCTAGGATTAAACGAGGTATAAATGGATATTAGAATAGGTGAGCTTTCAAACCCACACGTTATAAAGTTACTACAAGCGCATCATAACGATATGCTAAAACACTCACCCGTTGAGAGCGTGCATGCACTTGATGTGAGTAAACTCACTCAGCCCGATATAACTTTTTATAGCTTATGGATTGATAATAATTTAGCGGGTGTTGGCGCTTTAAAAGCACTAAATACAACGCATGGCGAAATTAAATCAATGCGCACATCAAGCAACTATTTACGCCAAGGCATCGCTGCTAAATTGCTCACGCATATTATTGAGCAAGCGACCTTGCGAGGTTATAAAAAGTTAAGTTTAGAAACAGGCACTGCAAAGGCATTTTTACCCGCACAAAAGCTTTACGCTCAATTTGGCTTTAAAGAGTGCGAACCATTTGGTGATTATGAGTTAGATCCTTACAGCTTGTTTATGAGTAAAGCGCTTTAGCTAAAGCAAGAGATACCTGCGCCAATCGTTTAAAATCTTTAATTGAATTTATACGCTATCTGCGTATACTTTAATGTATGAAAAGCCTATTTGTTGAATCAAACATATTCGAAAAGTACCGAGAGTTGTACTTGAGTGATGACGAGTATCGTTTATTTCAAGCAGATCTAATGGTTAACCCAAAACAGGGCGATGTTATTCAAGGAACAGGCGGCTTACGTAAAATACGAGTTGCGAGCAAAGGAAAGGGTAAGCGTGGTGGTTCAAGAGTTATATATTATTACTTGGACGATAAAAGACGTTTTTATTTGCTCACTATTTACAGTAAAAACGAAGTCACCGATTTAACAGCAGATCAGAAAAAGCAATTAAAAGAATTCTTAGAGGTGTGGCGCAATGAGCAAACGTGATTTATTTTCAGAATTAACTACAGCACTTGTGGACGCTAAAGCGCATTCACAAGGTAAGCTTACGTTACGTTCTCATGCAGTAAAGGATATCAACGATCTTGCTATCTCACCTGATGAAATAGTAAATATTCGAGAAACATTTAATATGTCGCGTGGTGTGTTTGCTAACATTCTTCATACTTCAGCAAGAACGCTTGAAAACTGGGAACAAGGGCGAAGCGCACCAAATGGGCAAGCAATTACCTTGTTAAAGCTTGTGCAGCGACATCCTGAAACATTGAACCATATAGCTGAGTTGTAGGGTTTTAATAAGGTAGTGCGGACTGGATGCTTGCTCGTATATTTATTATTTATTGAAAAATGAACTGGTCATGCAAGAAGTTAATTTTATGTAGTGAGCGAAAAATGAATTTCGAATACGAAAAAGTTAGTCGTCACAATAAACATCGCTGAATTTATATTTTCCTTCGTATTTTTTAAAAAGTTTCGATTCTTTTAGTTTAGGTAAGTCCAAAATATCTAGATCATTTTCAGCCACTGTTTTTGATAGAAGCTTATACCTTGGTGAAATAGTTTCGTAAAACTCTGCGGTATTTATCTCTATGCTTTTTATAAGCCCTAAAGCTTCGTTGCCCCAGCTAACTAAAGATGAGTTGACTAATGCTGCGTTTTTATATTTTATTTGCTCTTTTTTTAAGGTGCCATGAGCGCGATATTTCTCTTCATAATCCCGAATACTCGCCTCCCTAGCTGTTTTTATTCTAGAAAGCTCAGCTTGCAAAGATGCATCAGGTAAACTTCTTTCATCAGCAATTTTAAAAGCTTCAGCATCATCATATTCTGAAAGTCTCAAATGTTCATATAGATCGAAAATTTGAACTTGAGATTCTCTAAGCTCAAAAGAGATACAGTAAAAAGAAGATATATCATTTAGCAAAATAGCGCTTAAGTTGTATTTTTTTTCATTAACCCAAGTGTTTCTTACTTTCCAAGCTATACAGGCTAAAGCGATAGTTGCTACCATTATTACAAAGGTACTGATAGAAGTTATCCAGTTAGCAAGGCTATCCTGTTTAAATTTGCTCAGTAATATATCCATAATTGAATTCGTAGAAATACCCACGATAAATCCAATTAATATGAGAAGAGTACAAACAAGCCATTCATTTGAATAAATACTTTTTTTCATGTTATTCCTTTAACTCAGCTCTTTTATCGCTTTACTTATTCCATCTAAACTCAGCGGGTACATTCTATTACCCATTAACTCTTTTATAAAGCCAATTGATTGATAGTACGGCCAGTGTTCAACGGGTTGTGGGTTGAGCCAGGCGACTTTATCAAAGTGATTTGTTATACGTTGCAACCATGCACTGCCGGGCTCTTCGTTGTAATGTTCTACGGAGCCGCCAGGGTAGGCTATTTCGTAAGGTCCCATAGTGGCATCGCCAACAAATATTACTTTATAGTCGCTGGTAAATTTATTAATCAGTGTCATGGTGTCTATTACGTTTGAATGGCGGCGCGCGTTGTCTTGCCAGACGTGCTCGTATAAACAGTTATGAAAGTAGTAAAACTCTAAGTGTTTAAACTCGCTGTGAGCGGCGCTAAATAGCTCTTCGCAGGTGTGGATATAGTCATCCATTGATCCGCCAATATCAAACAGCATCAATACTTTTACTGCATTGTGGCGTTCGGGTGCCATTTTTACATCAAGCATGCCGCCTTGTTTGGCAGTAGCGCGAATAGTCTCGTTTAAATCAAGCGTGTCGCTTGCGCCTGTGCGGGCAAACTTACGTAACTTTTTAAGGGCGAGCTTAACTGTGCGCGAACTAATTTCTCTGTCGGTGTCGAGGTTTTTGTATTCTCGTTTATCCCACACTTTTACTGCTTGGCGGTTACGGTTGCCGTCTTGCCCTATACGCACACCTTCTGGGTTATAGCCGTATGCACCAAAAGGTGATGTGCCGCCAGTACCTACCCATTTATTACCGCCAGCGTGGCGTTTTTGTTGCTCTTCTAAACGCTCTTTTAAGGTTTTCATAAGCTCGTCGAGCCCGCCCATGGCTTTAAGTTGGGCTTTTTCTTCATCGCTTAGGTTTTTTTCAAACTCTTTACGTAGCCAATCTTCAGGTAAGTTGTGCTGTTGCTTTAAACTCTCGAGCAAATCAAGGTCGGCAATACCGCTAAAGTAGTCGCTAAAGGCTTTGTCGAATCGATCAAAGTGCGTTTCATCTTTTACCATGATGGTGCGTGCTAAATGGTAAAAGGCGTCTACGTCGGCAAATATAACGCCTTTTTTTAAGGCGTTTATTAAATCGAGTAACTCGCGCAGGCTTACAGGCAAGCGGTATTCACGTAATTTGAAGAAAAACGCAATCAACATCTTAGCGACGACTCATAAACGCGAGCTTTTCGATTAGGCTTATGTCTTGCTCATTTTTAAGTAATGCGCCAAACATTGGCATTAATCCGCCTTTTTTAGCTTTGTCGTGCAGTGTTTTAGCGTCTATGTCTTCAGCCATTAAAAGCTTTAACCAATCGAGTAATTCGCTGGTGGAGGGCTTCTTTTTAAGGCCATTGGCTTCACGTAAGTTAAAAAACACCTCAAGTGCTTGGCGTACTAAATCTTGTTTAACGTTAGGGTAGTGCACGTCAATAATTTGCTGCATTTCATCGCTGCTAGGAAAATCAATGTAATGAAAAAAGCAGCGGCGTAAAAATGCGTCCGGCAATTCTTTTTCGTTATTCGATGTGATGATCACAATAGGGCGCTCTTTTGCGACAATGCGCTCGTTAGTCTCATAAACATGAAACTCCATTTTATCGAGCTCAAGTAGTAAGTCGTTTGGAAACTCTATGTCGGCTTTGTCTATTTCATCAATTAAAAGCACTGGGCGTTTGCCGTTAAGCTCTGCATACGTAAATGCCTGCCAAAGCTTACCTTTAACGATGTAGTTACTAATGTTGTGTACACGCTCGTCACCTAATTGACTGTCGCGCAGGCGCGAAACCGCATCGTACTCGTATAAGCCTTGCTGCGCTTTTGTGGTCGATTTTATATGCCACTGAATAAGCGTGGTATCTAAGCTTTTAGCCAACTCCTCAGCCAGCATGGTTTTACCTGTGCCAGGTTCGCCTTTAATTAAAAGTGGTTTTTCGAGCATAATGGCAGCATTTACAGCTTGTTTAAGCGCGCTACTCGCTATGTAATTGTCAGTTGAATTAAATTGCACGGTGTACCCTTGTCTGGTCTGAGCAGTAAGTTATTTTGTTATAATGCCATAGTTAAGCAGCAGGTCCAATATAAGCAAAACGCTGTTTGACCTCACCTTCTTTTTCAACAGTTTCTAAAAACATACTAAGTGGGCGCGCCCATATACCAAATTCACCATAAAGTGCTTGGTAAATCACAAGTTGTTCCTCGGTTTCGCTATGGGTGGCAACATGAATAACTTTATATTGCGGGCCTTTGTAGTGTTGGTATATGCCTGGTTTTAGGGAAAGTGGTTTTATTGCTGTAGTCATGTTTTGATCTCTTGTATAATTTGGCTTTGCACTTTTAATGTTAACTAATTTGCCAATACTATGAACTATATTTCTTTAGATGATTACAAAAAGGCGTGGGTTTTTCGCCACAAAGATTTACCTGTATCTGATGAAGACGCAGCAAAAATAAAGCCTATGAGCGACGAGCGCGCAGCCGTACTTTGGACAACCATGGTGAGCCGTGAGTTTGATCACCCTGATTTTTTTGAAGACACCGATTGGTGTGGTCAAGAAAAAAGCTTTAGCCAAGAAGTAGATTGGCAAGATGCGTGGGAAAATGGCGATGCGTTACCACCAGAAGCAATCTTAACGTTTTTAGATTGGGAAGCTAACACCACGGTTTATTTTTGTATGGCACGCGATAATATTATCGAAACAACATTTGATGTATTTAAACGCAATTGGCAAAACTTTATGTTTTTAGCTGATGGCAGTTTATTGATTGGTAAAAAGCGTAATACGGTTGTGCAATTTTTAGAATCAGGTAAAGCAAAATTAGGTGAAAAGCCAAGCGCTTAAAATAGTGCGCTGCGCTTAAAAAACATTCAATACTGTGTTATAAAACATTTACCTGAATATTTTTGAGTACAGCTTTTGGTCGCTAAAAATCAGTCACTTGGTGCTCAACAGCAAGTTGAAATTTGGCAAACTGATGCACAAAAAGTGTTGTATGCACAATTGTGCAATGCGTTTTATCAGCGTGAGGTTCAGCGATTAGTTGCAGAGCCTAATGCCGATAAACTGCGCCGCCAGTTAAAAAGCCTACCTTATTATATTGAGCGAGCGGCAACGTTAGTTGCCAATGGTGACACGCCTTTTACGCTTGATGCACAAAATGGTACGTGGCTTGAAAAGCAAAAACCGACCCCACCCGATGTGAATGTTCAAGCTAATGAACTTTTTTATCAAACGTATGCCAAAGTGGGGCTTATTGTGCCCGTTATATTGCATGGCTACGATCAGGTGCGTCTTAGAATAGACAGTATCGATCAGTTAGGCGAAAATAAGCTGCATTGTAACGAGCTTGGTTGGTTTGATTTTTTAGGAAATGGGTTAGAGCAGCAAAATGCTCAGCTAATAAAGCCAAGTAAAGTGAGTTTAACCGCTGCATGTTGCGGGCATCAGTGGCAATTTTCGAAGCGTTGTATGCCACGGGTTTTATCACTACGCGAAATGCTTTTAGCGGGTAGTATTAATTGGCGCAATTTAAAGCGCCCCTTAGCGTATTAAAGTTAAGGTATTTGGAATTTAAAATAAGGAGTGTTAAATGCGTATTTTTCAAGTTGGCTTACTGTGCTTAGCACTGTTTGTACAATACAGGTTATGGTTTGGTCATAATGGTTTACAAGACTACACACGACTAAAAGGTGCAGTAACGTCGCATCATCAAACCAACGAAAAACTCATTAAACGTAATAAAGTACTCAAAGCAGATATTGAAGACTTAAAGCTTGGCCAAGAAGGCATTGAAGAGCGTGCACGCAACGAATTGGGAATGATTAAACCGGACGAAACATTTATTCGTGTTTTACCGGGCAAACAATATGACAAATAAACAGACTATTGCAGCAATTGTACCTGCTGCGGGTGTTGGCAGTAGAATGCAGCACAATGCGCCTAAGCAATATATACAATTAGCCGGTAAAACCATTTTAGAACACACCTTAGCTAAACTTTCTCAATTACCTCAATTACGCACTATTGTTGTTGCCCTTAGCGACAGCGACCCCTATTTTGACGAACTCCCACTGCTTGATAATCGCATTGTGCGAGCCAGTGGCGGAAAAGAGCGAGCCGACTCGGTGCTCAATAGCTTGCTTTTTTTAGCGCCTACCCCACCAACATGGGTGCTTGTACATGATGCTGCACGCCCGTTAGTTAATATCAGTGATATAGAACGTTTAATTGATGAATGTATACGCGCTGATGAAGGCGGTATTTTAGCTAGCAAAGTAAAAGACACTATAAAACGTGGCCACACTCATGCCCTACAAACTGTGCCACGAGACGATTTATGGCAAGCACTTACCCCGCAGTTTTTTAAATATGACGAGCTTAAAAATGCACTGCAAAACGCATTAGCAAGCGGGGCTACTATTACCGATGAAGCCAGTGCAATTGAGTGGGCGGGTAAACCGGTTAAGCTTGTAGCAGGTCGTAGCGATAATATTAAAATAACCACGCCAGAGGATTTAGACCTGGCTGGGTTTTTATTACATAAACAACAAAACGAGAGTGGATTATGATACGAATTGGCCATGGTTTTGACGTACATAAATTTGGCGGCGAAGGCCCGTTAACTATTTGTGGTGAAAAAATTGATTACCCACAGGGCTTTTTAGCGCACTCAGATGGTGATGTTGCTATTCATGCATTATGCGATGCTATTTTAGGCTCACTTGCAATGGGTGATATTGGTAAGCACTTTCCCGATACGGCTAGCGAGTATGAAAATATCGATAGCCGTATTTTACTTCGCCATGTGGTGGGCTTAGCTAGAGAACAAGGTTATGTACTTGGTAATGGCGATGTGACTATTGTTGCTCAGGCACCAAAAATGTTGCCACATATTCAAGCTATGCGCGCTAATTTAGCCAGCGATTTAAATTGCGACCTTAGCCAAATTAACGTTAAAGCCACTACTACCGAAAAGCTAGGCTTTGAAGGGCGCAAAGAAGGTATTTCTAGTCATGCAGTAGTTATTATGAGTAAAGAGCTTGCGAGTACAAAAAACGCATGAGCGATTTAAATTATTTATACGGTGCACCGCTTTCTAAAGCTGATTTTAAAACCACAGCTGAAGACTTTATGGTTGATGAAGACTTAGGTATAGAATTTACCGGCAGTGGCGAACACGTGTGTTTGCAGGTGGTTAAAAAAGGCGAAAACACGCAATACGTTGCAAAGCTAATTGCGCAGCGTGCGGGTGTTTCACCGCGAGACGTAAGCTATGCAGGCATGAAAGATCGCCACGGTGTGTGTTCGCAGTGGTTTAGTGTAAAAGTACCAATTAAAAAGCCTATCGATTTTAGTGATTTAAATAGTGAGAGTATTTTTATTGTGTCGCAACAGCGCCACGACCGTAAGTTGCGTACGGGCTGCCACAAAGGTAATAAATTTACTATTACGCTTCGTAACGTAACCAACCCTCTTGATATTTTATGTCGTATTAACGCAGTACGCGCAGGTGTGCCTAATTATTTTGGCGAACAGCGCTTTGGGCATGGCGGTCATAACTTAGTTATGGCTGAAAAAATGTTTGCCGGTGAGCGTATTCGCGATAAAAAGTTGCGCGGTATTATTATTTCAGCAGCACGATCGCATGTATTTAATCAGTTAGTAAGCCTACGTGTAAAAGAGCATGGTTTAGCTAAAACAATGCACCGTGAAGTATTTATGCTCAGCGGCAGCAATGCATTTTTTGAAGATGCAATTAATGACGAAAACATAGAGCGATTAGCCACCGGTGATATTATGATGTCGGCACCTATGGTGGGAAAAAGCGAAAAAGGCTTAACCGAACAAGAAAAAATATGGCTCGAACCTTTCCAAACATGGTGCGATGGCTTGGGTGAATTAGGCCTTAAAAATGAGCGCCGAATGCTGCGCTTAATTCCACAAAACTTAACCGTTGAAACACTTGATGAAACCACACTAAAACTAAGCTTTGGTTTGCCAAAAGGGTGTTTTGCAACCGCATTATTACGTGAGCTGGTGGATTACACTGATGCTAGCCCTCGAGAGCGCAAAGAAAAGGATAATGGCATAAATGAAGATACTGTTAAGTAACGATGATGGCGTAAATGCCAAAGGCATTGCGGTTTTATATCAGGCGCTTATACAAATTGCAGATGTAACCCTTGTTGCACCTGATCGCAACTGTAGTGGCGCGAGTAATTCTTTAACACTTATGAACCCGCTACGAGCGACTACACTCGAAAATGGTTTTATGTCAGTTAATGGCACACCCACTGATTGCGTACATTTAGGCGTAAATCAGTTAGCTGATGAAAAGCCAGATCTAGTTGTTGCAGGTATTAACCATGGTGCCAATTTGGGTGATGACACGCTTTATTCCGGTACTGTTGCCGCTGCAACTGAAGGTCGCCATTTAGGTCTGCCTGCAATTGCGGTATCGCTTTGCTCACATAATGGCGATCATTTTGAAACAGCCGCTGCAGTTACCGTCAATATTATTAAAGGCTTGGCTTCACATCCGCTTCCAAAAGATCAAATAATAAATATTAATGTGCCAGATATTCCATTAAGTGAATTAAAAGGGGTGCAAGTAACACGTTTAGGTGCTCGTCATAAAGCCGAAACGATGACGAAACAAACCGATCCTTGGGGCCGTGATATTTATTGGTACGGATCGCTTGGCACCGAAAGCGATGCTGGTGAAGGCACCGACTTTTACGCAATCAATAATGGCTATGCCTCAGTTACGCCACTGAGTGTTGATATGACAGCTAAAGATAGCTTAAAGGCAGTAGGAGAATGGTTAGCCGATTTGGAGATTAATCGTGCTCGCTAATTATACCCGCAGTGCAAAAGCGCTTTCTGACTTACTAAAGCGTGAAGGTGTTGAAGATACGCAAGTACTTAGTGCTATAGCTGATATTCCGCGCCATATTTTTATAGATGATGTGCTAAAACACAAAGCTTATGAAAATACAGCGCTCCCTATTGGGCAAGGGCAAACAATTTCTCAGCCTTACATAGTAGCGCGCATGACAGAGCTACTTCGTTTAGCTGGTGTGCGCAATAAAGTGTTAGAAATAGGTACAGGATCTGGGTATCAAACTGCAATATTGGCCAAAACGTTTACAAAGGTTTACTCGGTAGAGCGTATTAAAACACTTCAGTGGCAGGCAAAAAGACGTTTGCAGCAACTCGATTTATATAATGTAACCATGAAGCATGGCGATGGTTGGCAAGGCTGGCAATCACAAGCACCGTTTGATGGTATTATAGTGACTGCTGCGGCCTCTAAAGTTCCGCAAGACTTACTTGCTCAGTTGGCCGATGGTGGCGTGTTATTAGCCCCAATTGGTGAGAGCGATCAAAAATTAGTAATGGTTATCCGCAAAGGCGATAATTATAAAGAGCATGTTATTGCTCCCGTTAGATTTGTGCCGTTAGTACCTGGCGATATTGAATAGGAATTCATTTTGAAGTTGTTTACCAAGTTATACGATATGGCCCTAGTGTGGGCAAAACACCGTCATGCGGAACGTTACTTAGCTGCTATGAGCTTTGCAGAATCAGTTTTTTTCCCGATACCACCCGATGTAATGCTTGCACCTATGTCGCTTGCGCAACCAAACAAAGCATGGCGATTTGCAAGCTTTGCCACAATAGCATCGGTTATTGGTGGAGTGGTTGGTTACTTACTTGGTTTTTGGCTATTTGAACCCGTTGTAGAGCCATTGATTGCACAAATGCACTGGCAAGAAAAGTTTGATATAGCGCTAAACTGGTTTAAGGATTACGGTGTTTGGGTTGTGTTTTTAGCTGGTTTTTCGCCAATACCATATAAAGTATTTACGATTGGCGCAGGTGTTTTACAAATGGCATTTTTGCCATTTTTAATAGCATCAGCCATTGGGCGCGGTGCGCGATTCTTTTTAGTTTCAGCCTTAATGAAGTGGGGCGGGGCTCAAATGGAGCGAAAATTACGTCAGTATATTGAAATACTTGGTTGGGGATTAGTGGTATTAATTGCGCTAGCTTACTTTTTATTGCGTTAAGCGTAAAAAATATTAATTGTCTAATATAAAGGAAAAATACAATGAGTAAGCAGTTCTTACTGTATATAGCTATATTTATTAGTATTTTTCTCTTTGGTTGTTCTTCTCGCCATGTTCCTGCACCTGTTAGCAGCCTAAATAATAATGTTAATGATTTAGGCCATACTATTAACATTAATGGGAGTAGTTATAAAGTGCAAAAAGGGGATACACTTTACTCTATTGCCTTTAGTGCTGGGCAAGACTTTAGGGAGTTGGCAAAAAATAATTCAATTTCATCACCTTACACAATTTTCCCAGGGCAAAACATCTCCTTAATCCCCAAGCCCGAAAAAACAAAAAGGGATGAAAAATATACGAATCCGAGTAAAAAGTCTATAAAAAATTCACAAAAAAATAACAAAATTTTAAAGAAAGAGCTTGATCCCCCAAAACAACGAGAGTATGTTCAGAAACAAGCCAGTAACAAAATTAGTAATACTAAACGTTTGTCGAGCAGTAAAGTTAAGTGGTTTTGGCCTGCAAAGGGCAAAATTACCAAACGCTTCTCTAATAAGGAAAACGGTTATAAAGGTTTACAGATTACTAATCGCAAAGGGGCTTCAGTCTTAGCTGCGGCACAAGGAACAGTGGTATACGCGGGTAACGCCCTTCGAGGTTATGGCAGTTTAATCATATTGAAACATAATGATGATTACCTAAGTGCTTACGCACATAACTCGAAATTACTTGTTAAAGAAAAGCAGAAGGTTAAGGCAGGACAAAAAATAGCAGAAATTGGTAATTCAGAATCTCCGGTCACCGCGCTTCGCTTTGAAATTCGCTACCGAGGGCAAGCTGTCAATCCTGCTAAATACCTACCCTAATTTTTAGGTATTGATAATTGCTCGGGAGAAGGCTTATGGCTAGCGCAGCAAAACTTGACAAACATACTACGACTGACGAAAAATTCGATGACATCGATGTTGATGAAAGCACAGCTCTACTAGATAAAGTAGACGACGATGAAATCTTTGCTAAAGAAGAAGTAACTAAAAATCTTGACGCAACTCAACTTTATTTAGGCGAAATTGGTTTTTCTCCTTTGCTAAGTGCTGAAGAAGAAGTGTTTTTTTCTCGCAAATCACTTCGAGGGTGTGAAGCCTCACGTAAACGTATGATTGAAAGTAACTTACGTTTGGTTGTTAAAATAGCACGTCGTTACAATAATCGCGGCCTTGCTCTACTTGATTTAATTGAAGAGGGTAACTTAGGCTTAATTCGCGCAGTTGAAAAATTTGACCCTGAGCGTGGATTTAGATTCTCTACTTACGCTACATGGTGGATACGTCAAACAATTGAACGTGCCATTATGAACCAAACGCGTACCATTCGCTTACCTATTCATGTAGTTAAAGAGCTTAATGTTTATTTACGTACAGCGCGTGAGTTAACTCAAAAGCTTGACCATGAGCCAACAGCTGACGAAATTGCAGCTTGCCTAGATAGACCCGTTGAAGACGTTACTAAAATGCTACGTTTAAACGAAAGAATTGCATCAGTAGACATGCCTATTGGCAGTGAAAACGATAGTGTTTTACTTGATATCATCCCTGATGAAAAAAGTTTTGGTCCTGAAGGCGAAGTACAAAATAATGATATTAATAAACATATTGTAGATTGGTTAGGAGAATTAAACCCTAAACAACGTGAAGTGTTAGCACGTCGATTTGGACTGCTTGGCTATGAGCCATCTACACTTGAAGATGTAGGTCGTGAAATAGGCTTAACACGTGAGCGTGTAAGACAAATCCAGGTAGAGGCATTACGTCGTCTAAAAGACATTTTGCAACAAGAAGGTTTAAGTACAGATAGCTTGTTTAATCAGTTTTCGTAGCTAGTTAAATAGTATAAGAGACTATGTGTGTTAAAAAGCCGAAGAATTTATTCTTCGGCTTTTTTTATGCTTGTAAATTAGATGATATAATACCAATCTGCTTATATATGGGGTCTATTTAACGTTAAGAAAATTACGCTAGAACTAGGCAAAAATTTTTGTATCTAGTTGTTCTAAATAAAAAATTTTTAACGACGTTATAGTGCAATTTAATTCGTTAAATTGATCAAAGATTTATGCAGGTTGGTATAAATTACAACAATGCTTTTAGTTTATATAACAAATCGTGCGCTTGGCGTGGCGATAAATTATCAGGGTCGATTGCGCTTAACTGCTCTTCAACTTCTGAAGGTGTACTTTGTGTAATTTCGTTATTAAAAGTAAAGGCTTGTTGTTCTGTATTTGGTGCAGTAACGCTTTGATGATTTTCAAGCAACTTAAGTTTTTGCTTTGCTTGTGCAATCACAGCTTTTGGCACTCCAGCAAGAGCGGCTACTTGTAAACCAAAGCTTTTACTTGCTGCACCGTCGAGAACTGTATGCATAAACGCAATCGTGTCATTATGCTCTATTGCATCAAGGTGTACGTTTACAAGGCCCGTAGTTTGCTCAGCAAGTTCTGTTAATTCAAAGTAGTGCGTAGCAAACAATGTTTTAGCAGATATTTTTGATGCTAAATGATCGGCTGTTGCATACGCAAGAGAGAGTCCATCGTAAGTACTTGTACCGCGACCAATCTCATCCATTAATACTAAAGACTGCGCAGTTGCATTATTTAAAATCGTTGCTGTTTCGGTCATTTCTACCATGAAGGTTGAACGCCCTGATGCTAAATCATCGCTTGCACCAATACGTGTAAATATGCGGTCGATATTACCAATTTTAGCGCTGTCAGCGGGTACATAACTGCCAATGTGAGCCATTAAAACAATAAGTGCCGTTTGGCGCATATAGGTTGATTTACCGCCCATGTTTGGACCGGTAATAATTAGCATTTTACGTTGGCTGTTTAATTCAACAGGGTTAGCAATAAACGGTTCTTTCATTACTTGTTCAACAACAGGGTGACGACCTTGCTTAATGCTTATATTGTCGTTATCGCACAATTCTGGTTTTGCATAATTGAGTGCGAATGCACGCTCAGCTAAATTGTTTAAAACGTCTAAATCGGCCAATGCTGCTGCCATCATTTGCAACTGCTCAATATGTGGAGCAATAAATCTAAACAGCTCCTCGTATAGTTGTTTTTCAAGCGCGAGAGCTTTTGATTGGCTACCGAGTACTTTATCCTCGTGCTCTTTAAGCTCAGGAATAATATAGCGTTCGTTATTTTTAAGTGTTTGGCGACGAATGTAGTCGGCTGGAACCAAGTGCGCATTAGCTCTACTTACTTCAATAAAAAAGCCATGTACGCGGTTATAACCGATTTTAAGCGTACTAATGCCCGTACGTTCGCGTTCACGCAGTTCTAATTGCTCAAGTACGTCGGTTGCACCTTTACTTAAGTTACGCCACTCATCAAGCTCACTATTATAACCTGGAGCAATAACACCACCGTCACGGATAAGTACCGGTGGGTTTTCTATCACAGCTCGTTCTAATAACGCTTGTAAATCAGGGAGTTCAGGCGAGTGCTTGATGATACCTGCTATACGAGGATCGTTAGCGTCAGCTAACAAAGTATGCAGTGGTGCAAGTGCTTGTAGCGCACTGCGCAGGCGAGTTAAATCACGCGGGCGTGCAGTACATAAAGCTAGGCGTGCAATAACACGCTCTACATCACCAATCTCTTTTAATGATTCGTGTAATTCACCGCAAAGCTGCGCATCTAAAATAGCGCTAATTGCATTTAAACGTGAATTTAGCTCGTCTTTATTACGAATTGGTGTATGAATACGGCGCTTAAGTAAGCGAGAACCCATTGGCGTTGCTGTTTTATCAAGTACTTGAGCAAGTGTATTTTCAAACCCGCCCGATAAATTAACAGTTAATTCTAAATTTTTACGGGTAGCGGCATCTAAAATAACAGCGTGTTCGTTGTGCTCAAGCGTAATTGCACGAATATGTGGCAGTGCAATACGTTGTGTATCTTTTACGTATTGCATTAGGCAACCTGCAGCAACAAGCGCGCTATGGGCTTTATCAACACCAAAGCCAACTAAATCTTTAGTACCAAACTGATCGCATAATAAGTGCTGAGCCGTATCTAAGTCGAACTCCCACTCTGGGCGACGGCGAGCACCTTTTATATGTTCAATTAAATGAACGTTTTCAAAGCTTTCGCTATACAGAAGTTCGGCTGGTGATAGGCGCTGAATAGTTGAGCTAAAGGCTTCGTCGGTATTTACCTCGACAATATTAAAACGACCAGAGTTAATGTCTAAATAAGCAATCCCGTATAAGCCTTTTTTACTTTGCCAAACGCTGGTAAGGAGATTGTCTTGTCGTTCTTGTAAAAGTGCTTCATCAGAAATTGTACCGGGTGTAACTATACGCACTACTTTACGATCAACAGGGCCTTTACTGGTTGCAGGGTCTCCCACTTGTTCGCAGATAGCGACTGATTCACCCATTTGGACTAGACGTGCTAAGTAGTTTTCTACCGCATGGTAAGGTACACCCGCCATAGGGATAGGATCGCCGCCAGCTTTACCACGATGAGTTTGCGAAATATCGAGTAATTGAGCGGCGCGTTTAGCGTCATCAAAAAAAAGTTCGTAAAAATCGCCCATACGATAAAACAATAAAATATCGCGATGCTCTGATTTTATTTTTAGATACTGCTGCATCATAGGGGTTTGTTGTTTTATAGTGTGTGGTGCATAAAGATCAAACGACATGTATTTACCCAAAGGCTGAATATGGAATTACATCAAGAGATTAAAACACTTGCTGCGCAATTAGGCGCTATTTTAACGGATAAATGCTTATGGATCACTACTGCTGAGTCATGTACTGGTGGCGGAGTGAGTTATGCGCTTACCGATACACCTGGAAGTTCAGCTTATATCGACCGTGCATTTGTCACTTATAGTAACCAAGCAAAGCAAGATTTGCTCAATGTTAGTGCTAGTACATTAAATCAATACGGTGCTGTGAGCGAGCAAACAGTCCATGAAATGGCAGTAGGTGCTATTAAAGCAACAAACGCTAATATATCGATAGCTGTATCGGGCATTGCAGGGCCTGGCGGGGCAACAGAAGGTAAACCTGTTGGACTTGTATGGTTTGGCATACAAATTAATGACAAAGTACTGACCTTTAAACAAATATTTACTGGTGATAGGGCTCAAGTAAGACTGCAAGCTATTGTATTTGCATTAAAAAGTGTAATAGATGAGATAAAATGAAAAAATTAGCTTGATACTGTGATTTCATACAGTATACTTGTTCGCATTAGCTGGATTGGAGAACAAAATGAACGATAACAAACAAAAAGCGTTAGACGCAGCACTATCACAAATTGAACGTCAATTTGGTAAAGGCTCAATTATGAAATTGGGTGATAACAAAGCGTTAAACATTGAATCTGTATCTACAGGTTCACTAGGTATTGATATTGCCTTAGGCATAGGTGGCTTACCTATGGGACGTATTGTTGAAGTGTATGGTCCTGAGTCATCTGGTAAAACAACGCTTACTTTACAAGTTATCGCAGAAGCTCAAAAAGAAGGTAAAACATGTGCCTTTATTGATGCTGAGCATGCTCTTGATCCTGTATATGCACAAAAACTAGGTGTAAATATTGATGACCTTTTTGTATCTCAACCTGATACAGGTGAGCAAGCACTAGAAATTTGTGACATGTTAGTACGTTCAAGCGCAGTAGACGTTGTTATTATTGACTCGGTTGCTGCACTTACACCAAAAGCTGAGATTGAAGGCGACATGGGCGACTCGCACATGGGCTTACAAGCACGTTTAATGTCACAGGCATTACGTAAGCTTACTGGTAATATTAAACGCTCTAACACGTTATGTATTTTCATTAACCAAATCCGTATGAAAATTGGTGTTATGTTTGGTAACCCAGAAACAACAACGGGTGGTAATGCACTTAAGTTTTACGCATCGGTACGTATTGATATTCGTCGTATTGGTTCTGTGAAAGAAGGTGATGAAGTTGTTGGTAACGAAACCCGCGTTAAAATTGTTAAAAACAAAGTAGCGCCGCCATTTAAACAAGCTGAATTTATCATCATGTATGGCGAAGGTATTTCTAAGCAAGGCGAGTTAATTGATTTAGGTGTTAAGCATAAAATTGTTGAAAAAGCAGGTGCTTGGTACAGTTACAGTGGCAACAAGGTTGGCCAAGGTAAATCTAACTCAATTAAGTTTTTGAAAGAAAACCCAGAAATTGCAGATGAGATCGAAGGTAAGTTACGCGAAATGCTTTTACTAAAAGCAACTATTGAACCTGAAGACGGTGAAGATAAGTTAGGCGACGATCCAGACCTTTAAACTGCACCCAAATGAGTTTTTAAGCTTGATTTGACCCGAGCTTTGAAAAGCGCTAATCAGTAATGATTAGCGCTTTTTTGTTATTAAAAACTTAAAGTAGATAAAATAAAAATCTACGATTACATAGCGCATGAGCAGGCACTACATTAGTAATTATTATACTAAATGAAGAGCAGAACGATCATACGCTATACGTTTCAATCAGGTAAAAGCATCCTCTAATAGTTAAGAATGCGCCCTAATTAAAATAGAACTTTAAAAGCGATAAGTTAAGCTAACTTTTCCGCTAATAGGAGAGCCATAAAAACCAACATTGGCTAAGCTAGTAATATGTTTTTCATCTGTGATGTTATCAATGTTAGCTTGAATTGATAAGTCTTCGCTAGCATCCCATCGAGCAAATGCGTTCATAAGTAAATAAGAATCCTGTTTAACATTACTGGCTATATTTTCTGTTTTAGATTGCCATTTCCCGGCTAAACCAAATTGAAACTCAGGTAGCTGAGGTAGCGTATAATCTAATGAAAAATTAACAACGTTTTCAGGCTCCCACTCATGAGAGCTATCGCCAGCATCATCATTAATATCTAAGTATGTATAAGCAAATACAGCGTTTAGATCATCAGTTATTTGTCCTGTTAATTCTAATTCAAAACCCTGCGTATCTTGATCGGCTCCTTTATAGTAAGTAAACCCAGATGCATTTAGCCCAGCATATGTTGCAATGTTATCTTGTTTTGCGCTAAATACTGCAAAGGTTGCAAGTAGGTGATCATCAAACCATTGAGTTTTAACACCTACTTCGTAATTAACACCTTTACTTGGATCTAAAAAGTTACCATCGTAGTCGTATTGTTCTTGTGGTTGATAAATATCGGAGTAGCTTACATACAAGTTAACATCATCATTAATTGCATACGTTGTTGCTAGGTAAGGGCTTACTTCACTCTCATTATTATCTATATCAACGCCTTGGCTAAATCCTGAGCGCTCATAATCAATAGCGTTAAAGCCTGCAATAACAAATAGGTCACTTGTTAGATTTAATTTAGTTGAACCAAAAAAACGCTTCAAAGTAACATCAATATCAGCATATTTAGTTTGCTCGCCCCAAATAGGTTCAGCGATTGCATCTAAAGCATATGGAAAAGCAGGAGCTAAACCATAAGCTTCTGTCGTTGCAGCATCGTAAGAGTTAGTAAAAGAGTAAGATGTGCTTTGTGAAATACTTCCACCAAGCATTAACTCATGCTCTTGACCAAACAAGCTATATTCACCTTTAGCCGTTATATCAAATAAGTCAGCTGAGAACTCTGTATCATACCGTCCAGGAATACTGACTAAACCTAAATTAGTTCCACTATCAAACATTCCATAAGGGTCATAAAGATAAAGTAATTTGCTTTGATCTTCTGAGTCTTGGTAATTATAAGTTGTTTTAATTTCCCAGTTATTATCAAATACATAAGTATATTCAATAAAAGCAGTGGTATTAAGAGTGTCCCATTTAGTCCATTCTTGAGTTGGGCTCGCACTTACGTCCCACTCTGCTTGCGTACCATCGGCATAAGATAGTGGCAAACCTCCCCACATTGTCCCATCTGTATTTGCATCTTGATATGAGGCACCGAATGAAAGTGTTGAATTACCAGTAAGCTGTCCGTCAATTACTGCAGAGAGGTAAGTGCGATCGTTTTCTAAGCCGTCTAGGTAGGAATCAGAATCCTCTGCGGCTGCAACAAATCGAGCTGCCCAACTGCCTGAGTCTGTTAATAAAAATGAATAATCTGCTTGCAATCGTTTTAAGCCATAAGAACCTACAGATATACCCACTTCACCTTCATTTTCATTTGTTGGGCGCTTTCGAACATAGTTAATAGTGCCCGCAGCATTACCTACACCTGTTAATTGCCCATTAGCACCACGAATAACTTCTATTTTTTCATAACCATAGCTTTCCATAGCACCAGTAACAAGACCCCAGTTATTAGGTAGACCAACACCATCTACTTGAGTACTTTTAATATCAAAACCACGAGATGTATATCTTGTGCGGTTAGTTTCACCTTGTTCTACAGTAATACCCGTAGCCATTTTCAATGCATCATTAATACTATTTGCTGCAAAGTTTTGAAGTTGTTCTGCGCCAATTACACTAATAGATTGTGGTGTTTCGTTAAGCTCCATAGTTAAACCGGTAGCACCTTTGCTAACGCGATCTTGGCGTACACCTACTATTAATATTTCTTCCATTTTTTCATTATTATTTTCAACTGTATTCTTAGTTTGTGTTTCTTGTGCTTGAGCTGAAAACCCCATGGCTAAAACTAATGAAGAAAGTGCAAAAGTACGATTGAGTTTCATGTTTTCCCTTAATTAATATTTAATATTATTTGAGTTTATTTAAATAGTTGGGACATTCTACTATTTAGAATTAACAAACTCAAACAAAAACAATTATCATTTGTAGGCGCGTTTGTGCTGTTTTAGGGGAAATTACTTAGTCTGTAAATAATATTATGATTAGGATAAACGATATGGCTTATAAAAATATGGTTGTTTTTTTAACTTAAATTGAATCATAAAAAAAGCGGCCTAGGCCGCTTTTTAAAGTAGTTAGCTTTTTAGCTGTTAAAAAGAGTATTTAACAGAAAACTGTAAGCGGTCTAAATCGCCATCAACGCCGCTTTCAGTTTCACGCTCAGCGTGCTTTAGCTCAGCACCAAAAGTTAGACGTTTAACCGGTGAGTATAGAATGTTAGCGCTATAGCTTTGGCTTGATTCAGTCGGATCACCAGAAATAGCTAATAAATCAGTGTTGTTATCAGCACTGAAGAATGAATATAAGAACGTTGAACGCCATTGGCTTGTCCACTTGTGCTGGTAAGCAACAAAACCAGAAGTCGAATCAATTGCATCTAGTTCATCGCCATTAAGTACTGCACCGTGAGCAACGTTTAAGCCTACGTAACGGCCTAAGCCTTTACCTTGAGTAAGCATAAACTTAAGGTTGTCTTCACCAAGGTTTATTTTACCCGATGCACTAATACCAAAAGAAGTTTCATCTGCATCAACACTGCCTACTTTATAAGTAAGTTGGCGAGCAAGCGCTGCAACCACAATGTTACCCCAATCGGCTTTGTGTGTGTAACGAGCTGTAAAGTCAGGCAATGATGCATCATCAGTTACTACCATACCGCTAGTAGTAGAAATTGTACTTTCTGGGTTTTCTAATGAAAACGACCATGCGCCAGTGGTGTATTTAATTTGCGATTGACGCACGAACACAGTGCCCTCAGCAGGGCCTACAAAATCAAGCGTTTCAGCAAGCGCCCCCACGTTTTGGAAGTTAGACCATGTTTGACCAAATAACCAACCATCGTAAGTCACAAAGGCATGGCGAATACGCGGGGCGTAAGAATTTGAAACTCGCTCATTACCGCCAGCAGCCGAGGCCAAAAAGTCAATTTCAATTTTAGTATTAACGGTTTTACCGTTATCCATAACAGTGGCTGTGCCAAAGTTAAAACGTGACTCACGAGCATGCATATCAAATACAGCATCTGAGCTGTTATCATCGCCAACTGTTAACGTACTTGGTACGTAAAAGTCACGACCTACGTTTGAGCCTGCAGGCGCACCCGCTGAATAATCACTCCACATAGAGTCTAGTTTAATGTATCCACCGTAAGTAAATTCCGTATCACCAATTTTTGCGGCAGTCGCTGCATAAGCAGTGCTTGATAGTGCACATAATACAGCGCTTGCTGCTAATGTTTTTAATGGGGTAAATTTCATTGTGGTGTCCTTTATAGGCTACTTGTTGTTTGTTGCTTTTTTTTTCATGTAAGGTTGTATTACTTGCTACTAGTATTACTTACGAATAAAAAAGGGTGTTAGTTTGGCTTTTCAATACACATATTGTTTTCATTCGTTAAATAAAGCTTTAGCAAGTAATACCGCAAATATCTTTATTAAAGTACACAAACACTTTTGAATATGTGCAATATTTACTCAATTACCTATTGGTCTATAAGACTAAGGTTTTAGAGTTGATTAGTTTGCATTTACTTACATTTAACGCGTTGTATTATTTATGTAAAAAAATTGAAAGCAGGTGGATTATAAACTACAAATGAGTAAATTGGAGTAGAGTACAACTAAGGTCTAATACTTAATAAAGTACTGCTGAGTAATCCTTGATAAAAGCTTAAGGCAAGTAATTTAAATGGAGACGAAGATGTCACAAAGTATCTATCCAGTTCCTGCGCATATTAAAGATGCGACTCTCATTGATAAAAATAAATATAATACGCTTTATAAGCAATCTATTGATGACCCTGAAAGTTTTTGGCGTGAGCATGGCAAACGCCTCGATTGGTCTACTCCTTACACTAAAGTTAAAAACACCTCTTTTGATAAAGGCCACATCAGTATTAAATGGTATGAAGATGGCTATTTAAATGCGTCTTACAACTGTATTGACCGCCACTTAAAAACGAAAGCAGACAAAATTGCGCTTATTTGGGAAGGTGATGACCCTTCTCAAAGTGAGAACATTACTTATCAAAAACTTCATGATGAAGTGGCTAAATTTGCCAATGGTTTAAAAAAACTGGGTGTACAAAAAGGTGACCGCGTAGCTATTTATATGCCAATGACCCCACAAGCGGTGTATGCAATGCAAGCTTGTGCACGTATTGGTGCTATTCATTCTGTTGTATTTGGTGGTTTTTCACCATCGGCTATTGCTGATCGTATTAGAGATTCTGGCGCTAAGGTTGTTATTACTTCTGATGAGGGACGCAGAGCAGGAAATTGTGTTCCATTAAAAGCAAATGTAGATGAAGCGGTAGCGCAAGAAACTGTAACCACAATTGAACACGTTATTGTGCACCAATTAACAGGCGGTGAAGTTGATTGGAATGAGCACGATATATGGTGGCACGAGCTAGTTGCTGACTTACCGGCACAGTGCGAGCCAGAGCCAATGAATGCTGAAGATCCTTTGTTTATATTGTATACATCAGGTTCTACTGGTCAGCCTAAAGGTGTTGTACATACTACAGGTGGCTACTTAGTTTACTCATCAATGACACATGAATACGTATTTGATTTGAAAGAAGATGATGTGTATTGGTGTAGTGCCGATGTCGGTTGGATCACAGGCCACAGTTACATTGCGTACGGGCCATTGGTAAACGGTTGTACTCAGGTTTTATTTGAAGGTGTCCCCACTTATCCAACTGCAGGGCGTATGGGCGAAGTAGTTGATAAACACGGTGTTACTATTTTATATACTGCCCCTACAGCAATTAGAGCACTAATGGCTAAAGGTGATGAGCCTACAGCTTCGTCACATCGCGATAGTTTACGTATTTTAGGTTCGGTAGGTGAGCCAATAAATCCAGAAGCGTGGACATGGTATTACGAGAGTATTGGTAAATCTAATTGCCCGATTGTTGATACATGGTGGCAAACGGAAACCGGTGGCATTATGATCACACCACTTCCGGGTGCTACTGATACAAAACCGGGTTCTGCAACACATCCATTTTTTGGTATTGCGCCTGCATTATTTGATGCTGAAGGTAATACACTCGAAGGTGCCGTAGATGGTAATTTAGTTATTTTAGATAGTTGGCCATCGCAAGCTCGAACTGTTTATGGCGACCATGAACGTTTTGAACAAACTTATTTTAGCGCCTACCCAGGGGTTTACTTTACAGGCGATGGTTGTCGTCGTGATGAAGACGGTTATTACTGGATCACAGGCCGTGTGGACGATGTACTTAATGTGTCTGGGCACCGCCTTGGTACTGCCGAAATTGAAAGTGCGTTAGTTGCGCATGAAGCGGTAGCAGAAGCTGCTGTTGTAGGTTACCCGCATGATATTAAAGGCCAAGGTATTTATGTTTACATTACGCCTAACGAAGGCATAACAGTAAGCGATGAATTAACTAAAGAGGTACGTAATTGGGTTCGTAAAGAGCTCAGCCCAATCGCATCTCCAGATATGATTCAATGGTCACCGGGTTTGCCAAAAACACGTTCAGGCAAGATTATGCGTCGTATTTTACGTAAAATCGCTGCAAATGAGCACCAACAACTCGGTGATACGTCAACGCTTGCCGATCCTTCAGTTGTCGATGAACTAATCGAGAACAGATTAAATCGTTAAATGTGCGTTAAAAACTTGATTACAAGTTGATTCTAAACGTAGTATATCGGCTGTCAGTAAAGGTTTTAAACCTAACTGGCAGCCGAATTTATTAGGAGTGAACCATGAGTCAGTTTTTAATAGCGGACGATCATCCGTTATTTCGTGAAGCACTAAAGGGCGCACTGAGCGCAAAATTTGAGGGTTTAGAGGTTTTTGAATCATCCGATTTTGACAGCACACTGCAAGTGTTAAGCGAGCAAGAGGATCTTGATATATTACTGCTAGACCTTCACATGCCAGGTAATGGTGATTTATATGGTCTTATTCGTATTAGAGAAGAATACCCAAGCTTACCTATTGCCGTTGTTTCGGGTAGTGAAGACGTGAACATCGTTTCTAAAGTAATGGGTTACGGCGCTATGGGTTTTATTCCTAAATCATCATCGTCTGATGATATTGCCAGTGCAATTAACCAAATACTTGAAGGCGATACATGGCTACCAAAAGAGCTAAAAAACAAAGTAGCTGAAATTGAAGGTGAAGATAGAGAAATAGCAGCGCAAGTTGCCTCATTAACGCCTCAACAATACCGAGTGCTGCAATATCTGCACGAAGGTTTACTTAATAAGCAAATTGCTTATGAACTACACATATCAGAAGCGACAGTAAAAGCACACATTACAGCCATATTTAGAAAACTCGGTGTGTACAATCGTACCCAAGCCGTTTTAATTGCCGCTAAATTAAAGCTCGAACCAATAGAGCAGGCATAATTTACATTTAAAAAGTTATTAGCTTATTTATGAGCAAAAAAATGCCAGCAACAATGCTGGCATTTTTTATATGTAGAATAATTAAGCAGTTGGATTAATGCTAAGAAAACACCACGGTTTTATTACCATTAATAAATAGCTTATGCTCTGAGGCAAGTTGAAGTGCTTTACAAAACACAGTCTTTTCAACATCTTTGCCCATTTTAGCCATCATTTCGGCGGTATTAGCATGTGTAACGCTGGTTACATCTTGCAAAATAATAGGACCTTCATCAAGCTCATTATTAACAAAGTGAGCGGTAGCACCAATAATTTTTACGCCGCGCTCAAATGCTTGATGATAAGGTTTAGCACCTATAAACGCAGGCAAAAATGAGTGATGAATATTAATTATTTTACCTTCAAATCGACCCACAAATTCAGGACTTAAAATACGCATGTATTTGGCAAGGCCAATAATGTCAGGATTGTAACTGGCAATTAAATCGCCTACCTTTTTATCATGCTCGCTACGGGTTAATCCTTCGTGCGATACAACATGAAATGGCACCCCAAACCCTTTAGCTAGCGGCTCTAAATCAGCATAGTTAGCAATTACAGCGAGTACTTCAATATTAAGAGTTTGTTCAAATTGCTTTAACAGCATACCACCTAAACAATGAGCTTCTTTAGTTGCCAGTAAAACTACTTTAGTTTTTGCGCCGCAATGTAGCGCAAGTTTAGCGCCTTGTGGCAACAATGCGCGTAGTTGATCTAAAAAGTCGCTTTGTGGCTCGCCTGTAAGCTCTGTACGCATAAAAAATCGCTGCGCGTCTTTATCTACAAATTCGTTGTTACGCGTAATGTTTAAATTATTTTTATGGCAAAGCCCTGTAATTTTAGCTATTAAGCCTACATCATCAGCACATTGGGTGGTTAGTATATAGCTCATTGTCCTCATTCTTACCCTGTAATTAATCCTTTCATTATTTGTGTTTTGGCACATAAAGCAAGGGCTTTGTGAACTAATCCAATATTAATCATGTTGTTGAGTGCAAAAGAGGTAATAAAGTTAAAAAGTATTGAATAGAGGTTAAAAAAAATGCCACCTAAGTTAACAAGGTGGCATTAATAAAAATTATCTAGGTTTGAGGTTAATTAACCCTTGGGCTCGGGAGATAAGTTTTCTTCTTGTCTTAAATACCCGGCAGCTTCTTCATCATCTTTCGCTATCGCTTGCTGAGTAGGTATAGCGCGCGTTTGTTGGTTTAGTTGATGTATTTGTGACGCATTACCTAAATCACGCTCACTGGTGATTGAGGCGATAGATTCGCGGTCTTTTAAGAATGCAATAACGTCTTTTTTGATTGCTTGTAATTGTCCTTCGTCTTTATGCATTTCCATAATGTGGCGAGGATGTTCAAGATTTTTCATACCTGTTGCAGCAAACGTAGTAGAAATAACACGAGAAACAATAATCCAAGGCGTTATGCTACTGCGCACTAAAGTATTTTCTGAGCGGGTGCTATCGTGAATACCAGTACCTGTTGATATTTTAGACTCAGTAAAAGTGCCTTCACATTTAAAGTACACAAGTAGTGACTCAAATTGCATTTCTGCAAAAAATAGATGCGCTGTGTTTGCAAGTAATTGCGCAAATGCTTTAATAAGTATGCCTATTAGCAATAAGTGAAAGCTTGTCATTAATAGCTCACTAAATTGAATGACATGTTGGTTATTAAATGCCTGTTTAAAGCTATTAATATTTGCCGCATCAATGTAATGGTAAATATTAATAAACGAATACGCTAAAAACACAGTAAATGCTAACGCTACAATATAAAGTAAGTTACCGCTCACCAAAGCAAGTAATCTCGCGAGTGTAAAGTTTTTACCTAAGTCCATTGAGTGCAGTTTAGGCTGAATCTCTTGGATCATTTCACCTTTAAAACCGCCTTTACCTTCTATTTGTTCTTGAAGCTTAGGGTCTAATTCTCTGTAAACTCTGTTAGGTACTTCTTTATAACGACGATTAGCCATTACTAGGTTATCGAGGTTTATGAAAATCTCGTCTGGATGAACAGACTCTTGCCAGTTTTCACGTAGTTCAGATACTTCAGCTGAAGGGGTAACTGAATTTAAACGCGCTTTAATCATGATAAAAGCAAGCGCACAGCTTAGAGTTGCTAATATAATAATTGCAATTAAGTACATTCCAGCATGAAGACTAGGCAGTTGCTCAAGCCAGCTATCTATTTCTTGTTTACTAATGTGCTGCTCTTTCATCAACCATGACATAGAAAGACCAATAGCGATGGGTAAAATAAAAGATAACGAAATAATTTTAGCAAGTGCACCAGTACCAAGTGCTTCAATATTCTTTTCTGCATTTCGAGAGATAGGTTTACCTGTAGAGCGCCAAGAAAAAAGCACGTAAAACATTAATATTGCACTATAGACCGGAAATGCTAATTCCCCAGCTTCACCGGTAAAGCCCGACAAAGATACGAATGCAACAAGGCCATAAGCAATAAGGGCGACAAAGGTGCTTACCCATGAGCCAAATAATCGCTGGGCAACATTTCGAATAGGATATGGTAGAAACAATAACTTAGGGATTAAGCTGTGAAGTAAGCGTGATAAAAAACCATTAGGCTCTTTAAATGTACTGTTTTTACGACCAACCAGCATTTCTTCAAGTGATTGCGCTGTGTAGGCTACTTCTTTTTGTTCTTCTTGAGCGGTTGATGCTTGCGATTTACTGTAGTTATAAGCAAGTGAAGTTGGGTGGTTTCTACCTACAAAGTATTTAAGTGTTGCATAAATACCTGACGATAGTGAGCGAATGCCGAATGCTAAAATAAGCATGCCAAACACCATTAAAATCCAACCTGCGGTTGTATCTTCTTTCACAGAGCCCGCAGCAATAACAAGTAAACTAATACCTGCTATAGACTCAATGAGTCCTCTTAATGCTGTTACTTTACCTTCCAGTTTGAAGGGGTTTTTTAGTCCAAGATCAATCGATCCATAATCAAAAGCCATTGAATTCTCCATTTAAACAGCACCCCAATTGCGGGGGACAAAGTGTAATTAATCTGAACTTAGGATAATAAATCTATCTCAAGTAGCTTTATTTTAGCGCTAAGTGCATCGAGTTTAATCGTAATAGACTTGTTGCTGGCGCGTAAGTTAGACCTACTTTTGCGAAAACCTAAATAGAATTATTAATATATATTAAGTATTTATAATTGTTGTTGGTTTTTTATTATATATCAATAATCTTGTTCAGTTTAAGGTTATTTTAAAGTGATACATTTTATATTCCGACGCATGCTTAAATATAACTGGAGGGTTAATGAAGCTAATTTATGTAGACGATAATTTACCAGGGATCACTCGTAAACTTAAACATAAAAGTTGGCTTTACTTTGATCCAATCGGTAAGCAAATAAAAGAGCAAAATGTGATTGATCGTTTGAATGGATTGGCATTTCCGCCTGCCTATAAAAACGCCTGGTTTTGCCCAGAAGAAAACGGACATATTTTAGCGACAGGATTTGATAGTAAGGGGCGAAAGCAATACCGCTACCATCCTGAATTTAGGGCGCAACAAGAAGCAAAAAAATACCAAGCATGTGGAGTATTTGGTAATAAACTCCCTTTGTTAAGAGCGCGTTTAGAAACAGACTTACAAGGCGATGAGCTTAATATTGAACGCACTTTAGCAGCAGTTGTAAGACTTATGGATTTAGGTGCGTTGAGGGTAGGTAACGAGCGTAACGTAAAGCAAAATAAAAGTTTTGGTGCTACAACATTACGAACACGCCATGCAAAACTCACGGATAAAAATATTCAGCTAAAATATCGTGCCAAATCAGGTAAAGAACGTGAAGTAAATATAACCGACAGGGTGCTTAGCCATGTTATAAAAGACTTACAAGATTTACCCGGGCAGCATTTATTTCAGTATATAAATGAAGGTGAGCGCACAAATGTTACATCAAGTGAAATAAATCAATACATTCAGCAAATAATGGGTGAGGAGTTTAGTGCAAAACACTTTAGAACTTGGCGAGCAAGCGTTATTGCATTCAAACAATTAGCTAAAGCTAAAGGGGCGCTTAGCTTAAAAAGCATGCTTGATAGCGTATCTGAGCAACTTGGTAATACTCCCGCTATAGCACGCAAATCTTATGTGCATCCCGATTTAATTACCCTGTGTAAAGAAGATGAAGATACTCAAACTGCGTGGAGAGAGTCCCTCTCATTACCACGAAAAACAAAGTACTTGAGTCGTTATGAACGTGGTTTTTTAGCTTTTTTAAAAGATTAATTGCCATAGCAACTTTACACACTTGAGCATATTAATTACATATTCTCTAGTTTAATTTATTAACGTTTAGAATAAGGGTTTTTAAAAAGTCATTAAATTTCAATTGTTTATTTTGAAACTTTAATTTGGCATTACCGTTGCACCTCCAGTGTACTACTTAGTGGTAAGTACATAAGCATTTATCAACGATATTTAGCGAGGAGGTACACAGTGAAGGGGTCATTTTCAAATCAAGCGCTTACTAAAGCAAAGGGTTTTACTTTAAAAACTGCATTGTTTATTGGCATGAGCGGCTTATGCTCAGCACCAACACTCGCTGCCAATGAGCTTGAAAGTGTGGTACTCGCTAACTCTTCACTAACTACTTACAACTCACAAAAGTACGTGCAAGCAGATGACACCTACTACTTTGACCAATATTCAGCGCAGTTAATTGAACGTACAGAAAAAGCCATTAATTGGTATCAAGAAATAGTTAACAAAGGTGGTTTTACACACTTATATAACGATGAATTGCTTGAACTAGGCAGTAATAATAAACAGGTGAGCTTACTTGCACAGCGTTTATATCAAGAGCGTGACTTAAAAATTAACGTGTGCGACGAAGCTATATGCACGTTTGATAAAGATATAGAGCAAGCTGTTAAGCAATTTCAAAGCCGCCATGGTTTAAAAGTTGATGGCCGAGTGGGTAAGCGTACTTTTGCATCGCTTAATGTGCCCGCACAGCAAAAACTCGATAAATTAAAACTTAACTTTTATAGAATAACTAACTTTGCAGGCGCAAGTGATGAGCAGTATGTGTATGTAAATATTCCTGAATACAGCTTACGATTTGTAAAAGCGGGCGATGTAAAATTAAAAAATAACGTAATTGTAGGTAAACCAAGTTGGGAAACACCTGCATTTAGCGACGAAATAGAAAAGTTTGTAGTTAATCCTGAATGGCGTATACCCACCTCAATTGCCACCAAAGAAATTGCTCCAAAGGTAGCCGAGGATCCTGACTACCTTGTAAAAAATAATATTGAAATTAGAAAAAATAGCTACCTAGACTCACAAACTGTTAATCCAAGCAATATTGATTGGGATTCTATTAAGCCCTACCAATTTGATCACTTTTTAGTAAAACGTGCTGGTGAAGAAAACCCCCTAGGGGAAGTTAAGTATTTATTCCCCAATCCCGAAGCAATTTATGTTCACGATACACCTGCAAAGCACCGTTTTAGCCAAGCAAACCGAGCCTTATCGCATGGCTGTATAAGAATAGAAAAGCCTTTTTCGTTAGCGCGTGAAATTATTAAGTACGAAGGAGAAGCGCAAACACTCAATAATATGGACAGCGCACTTGCTCAAAACAGTACTCAGACGTTTTATTTAGATGAGCCTCTTCCTATTCATTTAGTTTATTGGACTGCATGGGTTGACGAAAATAAGCTGGTTAACTTTAGAGATGACATATATCAACGCGATAAAAAAGCACTATTAAAAAATGATGAACAGTCGGTGATTGCCGCTTTGTTAAAAAATAAATAATGAGAGGGTTTATGCAATTTATTCATTATATTTCTATCGCCATATTTACAATTATATTTAGCAATAGTGTATTTGCTGCCGCGCCTACAAAGCCTGCGCATCAGGTAGTTGATATAAAAAACAAAGCCAACTTTGAAGATGCAGAATTTAGCCTAAAAATTAACGATATAGTTATGCCATATTCGGTGTTTTCAGTATTTGTAATGCCCAAAGAGCAAGTTGAGTTTGAAGTGCTTTTTGCGCAATCAAAAAATGCTTACACGCTAATTAACACTCAGGGGAAATCTAAGCTTACAGACAGCAACCGTTGGCAATGGCAAGCACCCAAAGAGCCCGGTTTAACAACGGTAATTATTGAGTCGCCCGATAAAAAACAGCGTATGAAAATCAACGTATTTGTAAAAGTACCGGCAGACAATGTTGAAGGAGGAAAGCTCAAGTATTACCACATTGGGCACTATCCTAAACCTTCACAGATTAAAGACGCTTCACACTACATAGTGCCCGATGGCTTTGTTAAGGTAACGCCTGAAAATGAAAACGTAAAAATATCACCTCACTTTTCACTAAAAGAATTTGTTAGTAAGCAGCGAAGTAAGTACCCAAAGTATTTATTTTTACAAAATAAGTTGTTACTTAAACTAGAAAAAATACGCAAAGAACTGATTTTAGAAGGTATACCGGTTAGTAATATGGTGGTTATGAGCGGTTATAGAACTCCGTACTACAACAAATCAATTGGCAATGTAAAACTTAGCCGACATGTATTTGGTGATGCTGCCGATATTTTTATAGATAACGATGGCAACTATCGTATGGATGATATAAATAATGACGGTAAGCATTCAATTGGTGACGCTAAAGCGATGGCCGATATAGTGGAGTCGTTAGCTAGACGTGAATCATTTAAAGGTTTACTAGGTGGTTTAGGTATTTATGGGCCTAAGTCGCACAGAGGCGCATTTATACATGTTGATACGCGTGGTTTTAAAGCGCGATGGGTGAGTAAGTAATTGCAACGGCTACCTCATTTAGTATAAAGCTAAACTAGTTAAGTCTAATTGTATAAGAGATTAGCTAAGCCAAGGTAGGGGCTTGGTTTTTATAAGCCCTTTGTTTTATACCCATTTTATATCTTTACTGAGCTAGTCTTTTTTACTTTAAACTGAGGCGCTTATGTGAGCTATAAACATGGTGTGTATCAGCCGCTTTCCAATATTTAATTATTTTATTTTGTACGAAAAGCTTTAAATATAAAGGCTGCATCAGCAGCCTTTATATTATGCTATTGCAGCATAAACGTTTCGTATTCTAAATCTTCAAATTGTTTGGAAAGCCAAAATAAGCCAACAACAGAGGTAATAATAGTTGAGAGTGCAAAGCCGTAACCATAAAACTGCGGCCCAAAAGCGATTGATAGCAAAGTTAAAACAACGTTTATTACCAAAAATAGCCCCGCTAAAAATAGGACGGTTGAGCGTTTATCTAAATAAAACAAAATATTTAAAATAGACAAAAATATAACTTGTACACCCACACCAACTACATCAATAAATAAAAGCGTTTTATAGTTTGGATCAATACCAATAAAGGTAAGTATTTGCTCGCCCCATAATAATAAGCAGGCAACGGTAATACCTTGAATTTTAAATATATCGTATAAACCGGCACGTGCAGTTTGGATCATATTGTCTTTTAAATAGTAAATCTCTTCTAACGATGAACCCTCTCGAATAGCTGTGTAAAAACGGTCGTATTCTTCTACAAAGTCGGTTTCCATTTTTACTAAAAATACTGCCATACCGGGAATAATAGACAAATAGGCTAAAAATATAGGTAAGTCGTAAATTGGGCTGGCTCGTAACGTGCCAATAATCTGAATTGATGTGCTTGGTGAATACCAAAAAATGATTTTATCAGCCCACACACCAATGTTATAAAACAGACCACAAAAGAATAGGCTGTAATACACTTTTTTATTGCTTAAAAAGTCAAAGCTTATAAGTTTTTCACCTGGGTAGCGGCGAATAATCATAAACAAAAAGCTAAAAAAGAGCAGAGCTTCGCCTGCAAAAAACGCAAAAAATAAGCCGTCTAACTGCCAGTCTCTTAATAAATATGCAAGCAATACCATAAAGGCGTAACCACTTAGCATGGTTATTAAAATTAACCGGTATTCTTTCATACCTGATAGAAAAATAGCGCCAAGCCACTGATTACATAAGCTTACAAAGGCACCTAAAATTATAATCTTAGTAACAACGGGTATAGGGAGCATAGGCCATACAGCCAAGCCTACCAATAACGCGGCTATTGTTGTTATAAGTTGCGCACCAAGTAAATTAGGCAGTACCTTTGCCTCTTCTTTTTGAAAAAATAAATCGGCAATAAATCGAGTTAGTAATAACTGCAAACCACCCGTTAAAATAAGTGAGGCGGCCATCATGTAGGTAACAAGCGTTAAAAATTGAATAATAAGTACTTTAGGTAATACAATTCCTAAACTTAAAATACCAATAAGCATTAACGCTACAATAGAGAGCAACCAAGGCCCTGAGCCTATTAAACCTGCGTAGCCGTATGCTTCAAAAACTGAGAGCAGGGTATTTTTTTTGAGAATTTTTCGTATCTCAAAACCTATTCCAGCCATGCTATTGTATCCTTATAAAGTTTATCGTAACGGGCAAACATGTGGCTCTCGTCATAAAATTTTTGTACGCGGTCTAAACCACTTTTTTGATACTCAAGCCAAGTTTGCTCATTTGTTAGCATGTTTGATATTTGCTTTGCTGTTTCGCTCGGAGAAGCAATTGGGACAACTTCACCGGCTTTACCTAACGCTTTATCTTCATCGGTTCCGCCTTCGATTATTTCGCGGCACGAGCCAACATCACTAGCAAGTACAGGCACACCAGCCGCCATTGCTTCTAAAAGCACTAAAGGCTGCGCTTCAGAAATCGAGGTTAAAGCTACAATTCCGAGCTGAGGCAAAATTTTAGTAATATCTTGCATACCTAAAAACTTAACACTGTTTTGTAAATCAAGGCTGCCTACCAGTAGCTCACACTCTTTGTAGTATTGTGGATCTTCTTCGAAAGGGCCGATGATCCAGCCTTCGACCTCTGGTAATATCGATTGCGCTTCTTTAATCGCACGTATAAAGGTTTTAATATCTTTTATAGGCACTACACGTCCAATTAATCCAACAACCGGTGGTATCTGTTTTGGACGCTGATCAAGCGCTTCAATAAAGCGCACTGTTTTAATGCCATTAGGCACAACAAATGCTTTTTCTGGCGCTGCACCATCTTTTATTTGGCGCTGCCTGTTACCATCGTATAGCGAAATGATCTTATCTGCTTCTTGGTATGTTGTTCGGCCAATTTGCTCAAAAAAGCTGATCCACATTCGGCGAATAAAGCCCATCTCGGTATTTAAGTTTTTACCTAGGCTTTGTTCTGACTCTTTGATCCAACTGGCTTGAATAAGATCTATTTTTCTCTCTTTGGTGTAAATACCATGCTCGGTCAACAAAAAGGGAGTATTACTTATTACACTGGCGCCAGATCCTAAAATACCCGCATACCCGGTAGATATTGAGTGAATAAGTTTAACTTTAGGAAGCCCTCGTGCAATTTCGGCTATTTTAAATAGCGGCTTATATAAATTGCGATATGACCAAAAAAAGTCAATAAAAGAGGATTCATCACAAAAAGTTGAATAATAATTAGTGAGTACTTGCCATGACGATTCACTATATAAAAAGTCGGCTTCGTTAATACCGTCTTTTTTAGCTAAAGTTTCAAATGCAAACTTTAGTAATTCAGTCGGGATTGGCTCGTTACAATCTCTAAAATAATTTTGTAGTTGCTGCCAAAAATCAAAGAGTTCTTTTTTATATTTAACCCCGTGCTTAGCTTTTATTTCAGAGGTATCATTTTGTACTAAATAATGAATATGCAGCTTGGTAACGTTTTCAGGCAAGGTATATTGAATCTCGCCATAATGCTCTGGCGCTCCACCTATAAAAACAAGCTCAAAGTTATAATGAGGTAACCCTTCAATTATTTGATGGACCCAGCTAGATACGCCACCACGCACATAAGGGTAAGTACCTTCTAAAAGCAGTAAAATGTCTGCATTTTTGTTACTCATGCCAATACTCCTGTAAATGACGTAATTCACTGCCCTTAGGTTGTTCTGGGAGTTCTTTTAAGTAGCGTTTACAGTCGTCAAACTTGTTCATACAAAAGGCAACTTCGGCTTTATAGGGGAGAACATGACGCCTTGCCATGCCCGACTCAGTTGCTTTTAGTAAGTACTCATGGGCTATTTCGTATTTGTTTAAGGCTAAAGATATACGCCCTAAAAATATAAAGGTTGCAGGTGTTTTTACGTGCTCAATACTTTGCTGTGCAAGTGCTTCGGCTTTTTCTAAAACGTATTTACGAAGCGCACCTTGTGCTAAACCTAAGTAGCTAAGTTCCCAATAAAGTTCGGCTAGTTGTTTTTGTAAATTACTTAACTTTGGCTGCTTAGTCGTAATGGCTATTTCTTGCTGGTACAAACTGATTTTTTCGTTGAGTTTGGTTTCTTTACCATCAAGGGTTGAGTAGGCGAGTAGGCGAATATCATCTTCTAAATCTTTAAGTGCTAGCTTTAAAATAGGAATAGCTTGTGAGTCACTCATGTGACGAGCCGCCATTACGGCACTTAGACGTTTATTTGGTTCACTAGCATGCTTCAAAATTGCTTTAAGTCCGCCCATAGAATAGGTCGGGTTTGCTGATATTGCTCTGGCTTCAAAAGGAAGCTCAGGTATTTTATGCTCTTCAATTTCTATGTCATCGTTTTTGAGTGGTTTACACAGAGCAAACGTAAGCGCTACTACAACGCCTATAATTCCAAGTACAGGCAATGTAAACAACAATAAAAACATGAGTAGTAAAGAGCTATAGGGAGTCGTTTTGTATTTTTTAGGTATCAGGAAATAGCTAACAAAAGCAAAAAGGATGCTAGCAATAGCATGCAATAGTATAGCTAAAAACCAATCAGGTGTTTCCAGTACTTCTATTAGTGCAAAGTACTGACAAATACACCCTAAAATAGCCGCTACAATAATTATAATCATGAAAGTGAAACCAATCTCTTTATGTCATCTGAGCTTATTGGTAGTGCAAGTTGTTGCTCAATAACAATATCAAGCTCAGCTAAAGTGCTACCAGTGCGCTCTTTACACCAAGTGTTCATTCGGGCAATAAAGCCTGCTTTTTCAAGTTCATCAGCTAATGGCATTAATAGCAGTAATATCTGATTTTTATCATCATATAAATAAATGTCTAAACCACGGCGGGCTTCACTTAAATAACTCATAAGTTGAGTCGATTTATCAGTAATATTGTTGGCTTTTATTTTTAGTAGCTGCGATGGAATGTTGTATCGTTTTGCTTCTTTATTTGCGCGCTTAACTTGGCGAATAAAGTATGGAGACTCTTCATACGTCATTACTGGGTTTGTTATTTCATGACGAAGTAAATCGCCTATATGCCCAGCCATTACAGCAAGTAATGTTAGAGTTGTATTTTTAAGCGCAAAAAATTGTATTCTTTCAACCAAAATAGCGCCGTAAATAGTATTGTTTACGTCGATAAGTGGGATTGCCATATGGTATTTACTTATACCCGATGATGCTTTTTCGTCTTTTACCGATACTAATTCCTTTTCTTCGATCATCGCTAATATAAGAGGATCGTTTTTAGCTATTTGACTCATTTTACCTATAGAGGCAAGTGGTGGCTCTAAAACACTGTCGTTTTCAACTTTATACAATCCTGCTCTTTCTAGCGAACCGTACTCAACAAATAAGTCGATTATTTTTTGCGCTGCGCTATCAAGTCTTCTTTCTTTTAATAGCCCGATAGAGGTTCTTACTGCTTGTAGCGATTCACGTAAACTTAACGTATGGCCAGCTAGCATTTGCTCAATTCTATCGTGAGATGAATTAATTAAATGATACTGACGAGTAAATGTTTCAAGACGATCTGTTACGTACTCAAGCTGAATACTTTGCTGTTGATTAGTACGCTCCCACACATCCCTAAATTCGCCTGTGATCATAATTACAATAATGTAGCCAATCATAGCGTCAATATTGAAGTCGCTTTGCGATAATAAAATATTTGCTTGAAGTAAAAAAAGTTGGCCAACAAGCAAACATAAAATACTAATAAAGCCTTTTGAAAAGCCATAGCGTAAAGAAACTAAAAGTGGGCCAAGTACAGGCCACGAAAACCCTCCCTCAGTCCAAAATGGGTCCTGTGCGTTAAATAATATAGGCAGCCCTAAAGCAAGCGCGGTAAATATAAATACCTCAGCCCATATTTGTAGCTCAGGAACGTCTCTTGGTCTAAGGAAATGTGTTTTCACTCACTAACCTCTATATAAGAAATTAAATCGGCAATCACATCTTGTGCTGTTGCTGCAATGCTATCGCGGCCCCAGCCACTTTTAGCAATAGTACCTGTCCAAACTGGTGTGGTTTGTCCATTTACAGTGAGTGATAATGTAAGTGCAACAACAGGTTCGCCATCAAGCCCTGCTTTATAGCGCCACTCTTCAATGCTGCCTGTTAGTACATAGTCAGCTTGTTGAGTGCTTAACCATTGCATAGCATTGTCTAAACGGTATTGATCATCCAGAGGTGGAAGCTCTTTGCTGTTTACGCGAGGTGCACGTATTAGAGTTGGTAATTTATTTTGTTGCCAAATGCTGGCTAAAATATCTTCAGCACGCTCACCGGCAAGCGGTGTTTGAGCATGATTAACAAGCGGCATTAGTGCCACTGTTTTTGAAGGGCTAAGCTCTATATCATCAGCAACTCTGCTGGTGGTACATGCTGATAATAGTAATACCAAACACGGTATAATTAAACGAAACATACTCTCTCCTAACATTAAAAATGTACGTAATAACCTAATTGTAATTGTGTATCTGAATTACCCACTTTATTACTACTTTGGTAACCCAGCTGTAATTTAAATAAATCATCGCCCAGTACAGACCAACCTGCGCCACTTGAAACTGATACATCTACTGTATCGTTAAGTGTTTGATAGCCAGTACTTATATCAAATAACCACGAAGGGCTTGCGCCTAAATAAGGAGGTTCTAATGAGCCAGTTGAAGCAAATGAGGTCCCTAGTGCAAAACGTCTAAATGGTTGAAGGTCAACTCTTAGCGGTCTTCTGCTTGCATCTGTATTTATTAATGCATTAACACGTTCAAAGTCTTGCCATTGCGCACTAAAATAAGCGTTCCAAATTGGGCGGTCTTTTAAAATGCTGTATTGGTAACGAGCATTATATTCTTGGCCGTTTATTAGTGAGCTGCCATCGCTTCTTCGAGAAAAAGACATCGCTGCTGCTGATAGCTGTACGTTTTGTCTACCATCAATATTGTAGTTAACATAGGCCGTGGCTTTATCTAGCTGAGCATAGCTAAGTAGTGCTTCTGATTGGCGGTTTTCAACATTATATTCAAGCTTTAAACCTACCTGTGTTCGTGAATCCCATTGATAACGAGAGTCTAAGCTAATACCTTGGCGGCTAACTAAGCTGCCTTGGTGCGAATCTATTTTTGCATCAAAATACCAACGACCAAAGGTCATTTTATCTTCTATCGCAAACAGTAATCCGTTGTTATCAAGGTTTTGCTGATTACTTAAACTTAATTTCCATTGCCCATTAGCATAAGGAAAATAAACGTTTACATCATACTGGCTACTGTTTAAACCAGCCTCTGGCGATAGGTTAATTTCAAGCGCTCTAAAATAGGATGAGCGTGCATTTCTAAGTAAACTCAATTGCGATTGACTTGGTTCTTCAGTGAGTTCTTCGTACCAACGTTGCATGGTGGCATAGGGTTGTTTTAAATAGAGTAGGGCGTTTAGCTCATCTAATTTGCTTAGTGAACCCTCAGCTATAAGCTGTTTCGCTTTATTAAACTCGCCGTTGGTCATATAAAGTTGTAGCTTTTGCCATGGCTCTAATTTTTGTGCAGCCCTGCGCGCTAACCACCAGTTTGTTTGAGGTTCACCAATAGTGTCGGGGGCAAGTTCTTCCATTGTGTTTAATTGCATTAAATGAGGAACTGCCATCGCGCCCGCCCAGCGGAACATTAGGCCTCTGTAGGCATATTTATCTTTAGGTAAGTGTTGCAGTAAATAGTGATTAAGTTCAGCAGCATTTGCATAATATCCAAGTTGTTTCATTACATCGGCTAAGTTAACCAGTGTTGTTAAGTCACTTGGCTCTGCAATGGCCAATTTACGCAAATAAAAGTAGGCACTGTTATATGATTTTTCATAAATAGATAGGCTAGCTAAGAGCTGCGTCCACGCATAGGAAGTGTCGCTTTGAGAATAGCGCGTTAAAATGCGGCCAATCAATACAGTGTCATGCATTTGCAGCGCTAACCAACCTTGTGCAAGCACAACATCAGAGTCATATTCGCTTAATTTAGCAGCGCGGTTTAAAGTTGTATAAGCTGAATTTAAATCACTTTGGTTTTGATACCAATTAGAAAGAATTAACCAAGCAGGATAGAGAGCTTTATTATATCGTTGTTTATCAAGTTCAGCATGAATACGTGCAACTGATTTAGCATCATTTACTTGTGTGCTTAATAATGCAATTTGAATCAATTGACGGTCAGTTTGCGACTCACTTTTCCATAAATAATCAAGAAGCTCCTGAGGCCTACCTTCAAAGCGCAATTGTTGGTAGTGCAGCATGTCGCCTACGCTTAAAGGGCTTATTTGTTGCAACTGCTCTAATGCATATAGCTCATGAGCTTTGTCTTGGACTCGCATTGCCATGTCTACATTGGCACTCCAAAACTCATCGTCAGAACTTTCATGTTTGTTTTTTAGTACTTGCAGAGCTGTAGAAAAGTCATCTTCTAGCCAAAATGCGCGGGCAATCCAAAGTAAATCTTCTTCATTTTTAGGCCCTTTATATGTAGGCCACAAAGCTCTTAATGCTTTTAAATTACCAGTATCGTGAAGTACTTTTGCTTTCCAATATTGTGATAATGCACTTTTACCATTTATTTGCTCAAAGCGTTCAATATTATTTAACTCTTGCTTTGTGTTACCAATAAATTCGTTAGCTTGCATCCAATTAGCAAAGCCATTTCCTTTTAGATTTCTATTTTGGGCTTTATATTCGTATATATCATTAGCATCTTGGTATAAATATAAAGCGGTGGCATCGTTAATACTATTGGTCAGCATCGCAGGGGTTACAGCTTTGTTAGACATTAGCCATTTAAACTCTCGAAGTGCCTCTTTAGGCTTGTTTTGCCAGCGCTTTATCTTCCAATTTAATAAATGTAGCTCTTTGTCATCTGGGCTTTGTAGTAATAACTTTGCAAGTAATTGCTCAGCCCCTTTTGCATTTCCATTTGCTAAACGCAGGTGCATTGCTTGTGTTAAGTACTCGCTGTTATTTGGGTCGCTCTTTAATAAGCTTTCAATCGCTTGAGCTGCATCTTCTGTGTTGCCAGCCAAGTTTGCTAAATAAAGGGTGCGTTTAACATCGGCTTTGTCACCGTAGGTGTTCCACCATGCATAAGCTTGAATCGGATTATTTGCGCCAAGTGCAGTTTCAATCGCTTTAGCTGCAATGTCAGCATTTATATTTGTTTTATAAATAGCGAATGCTTTGTCAGGTTCCCCTGCGCTTAACCAGTAATCGGCTGCAAGGAGTGGCTGTTTATTTTTTTGATAATACTGAGCAACTTTTGCGTTTAACCCAACGGCTTTTGCAATAGTCAGTATTTGTTCGTTCCAATTTTTATGAGCTCCTATTTTTAATGATAGCTCTTCAAAGCGGTCGTCAACTTTAGCACCACTTGCTAGCCATAATGAGTAAAGCAGCTTTATTTCAAGTGTTGCTTTGCGCTCGCCTCTAGGTAGCTTTTCAAGCTCGTTAGTGGCTTGTGAATACTCACTAAGCCCTATATGTAGCTCAACCAATTTTGCGCGAAGCTTTTCGTTGTCGGGCTCTGCATTGAGTGCTGCATTAAGATAAGATTTCTCAAAGGTATAATCTTGTGAAAGTGCATCATCTTCAAAAAATAAGGTATGGGGAAATAACGCATAAAGTGCAAAACAACTTACAGCTAGTATCGCTAATATTGTTTTTATAGAAATTAACTGAGGGCGCTTTTTAGTATTCATTATAGAGCAGATCCGTTGCAGTTAAGGTAACCATAAAATTGACCTTTTGGCAGATTAAAGTGCGTCACATTAGTGCGTGTTACACCTTTAAAGTGTTCACCCAAATTAGATACAAATTCGCATGAGCGTGCATTAATTAAATCAAGTGAAGCGGGCACCCATGCTTTAAAACTAACCGGTCCGTTAACTTGCCAGTTATCAATAACAACATTTGCAGATGCTAAATAAGGTTTTTTACTATTTTGGCTATGATCAAAGCTAAGGCGAGCTATGTTATTTATAATATGTATGTAGTCACCTTTTTCAGTTACACCAGATACACCTTCACTTTGAGCTATGTTTGGCACATCAAAATCGGTAGGTATGCGCAGAGTACGAATGTACTTTGAGCTAAATAACCATTCATTATTACTGTTTTTTGCAAGTGCAGAAAAGTAAAAGTCTTTTGCTACTTTTGCATAGTGGCTTAAATGCACCGGTGTATTTGGCCTTGCTAAAACATAATCAATGTTGTGTTTAAGAGCGTCTAAGCCCGCAAGAACTTCACCTGAATAAAAGTGATAATAAATAGTGTAAGGTTTTAACCTATATGGCTTTTCTGTTATTTCGAATGTTTCGGTTAAGCGTCTAAAGCCGTAATAAGGGCCATGCCATAAGTTTGTGTACACATTTTCATTTAATATGGGGGCGTAAATTTGATACAGCAAATCTCTTTCAGGGCGACCGATAGGGGAGATGTGAGAAAGGCTTGGGTTATCAGCATTTACATCAGTGTTACCACCGTTGACATTTAACACACCAGCGTCACGAGCAAGTTCAAGTGCTTTTGGGCCAGGTGTTGCATCACCAGACCATAGCATCATTACTGTTTTTTTATTTTTAGGTGCGAGCTTGTCATTAATGTACTTTATCGAGTCGGTAATTTCTTTGTTAAGGCTAATTGTGTTGTAGCCAGGCACGTCTAGATGAAAACCGTAATCTGTGTCGTCTTCATCTATTTTTTTTGCCCAGATAGTGCTGTCCAAAAATAGGGATGACTATAAGTGTGTGAAGCAACTTCTACGTAAGGCAGGTTAAAAATACTACGCGCAATGCCTTCGAGTTTGGCACTTTGTTTAGAATGAATACCGCCTTCTTCAATATCAGCTTGGATCACTGATGACGTTAACGGTAGTTTGTAGTGTTTAATTATTTCATCTCGAATTACTTCTGCTGAATAAGGCTTACCTGCGTAGTGGGCAACACTTGTAAATCCATCTCCATCGATATGCAAAGTAAGCATTCGCCTGCCGCTTTCGGTGGTTGTATCTGGCACTAATATAGGTGGTAATCCCATTGCTTGAGTAAGCAATGTACGCGGATCAATAACCCATTTGCTGCCTTCCATCGGAAATGTATCAATTAGCCAAGGAGCAACTACTACTGCACCATATTTAGTTTTAGCAGCTTGTACAACTATTGTGTCATCCGATGATTTTATTGTAATTAAAGGAGTCGCATCAGTTGATAATTTGAGTAAGTATGGTTTAACAATAGGGGGAGGTGTTGTGGACTCCCCTTTAAGCCAAGGTGCAAAGCTATCTTGTTTATATGGACCTTCAGGTAGTGTGTTTAAAGACTCAATACCTAAGCTTAATAATAATTTAGTTGATTGTGGTAACTCGCCTAAAATAAGCTCTGGCACCAGACCTAAATTAGCTTCAAGCCAATTGTTTAGTGTGGGTGTGTAAAATGCGTCGCTTGAGGTCCACGAAATAATACCAGCATGTAAGCTAGGATCAACTAAAGGTAAATCGCGCTTTGCCATATCTATGTAATCAGGTATATACCCCAAATACTCAATCATGGTCGCAAGCTTTAAATGTACGGTAGTGTAAATGAGTGGCTTAACGTTACTGTTGTACGGAATGAGGATGCGTCTTGGTACTGGTGATATAGTTGATGTACCCCATGTTTGTAAGTGCCCATCAGTTACCCAGGGAATAAAACCTGCCTGTTTTATTTTTTGCGCCATAGCAAGACGGTTGTCAGGCTGTGCATAATCAATAACTTGTACTTTAAAACCAAGCTTTTGTGCCGTTTTTAATTGTGCACTTAGCCAAGCTTGATCGTTCTCGGTGGTTAATTTGTAGCTATTATTGATTGGGTTGTAATGGCTATATAAACCTTCAGCCACTAAATCACTGGCTAAACCAGTAAGTCTAGGTAGTAACTCAAAGCCTCGGTTGAGGATAAGGTGTTTATTAAACGTGCCAGACAGACTTTTTATAATTGCGACTAAGCCATTTTTTTGTTCTGATTTACTGTGCTTGTCATCTAAAAGTTGATAGCTGTCTAGAGTATCTAAAAACAAGCCACTGAAGCCTCGTGCTTTTAAAGCAGCTGCGTTATTTTGCACACGTTGTTGCCAACGCGTAGATGTTAAATCGGCAATGTGACTATTCCAGTTAGGGTTAACTGCGAGTGAGGACTCACTTTCAATAAACGACTCACCAACACTTAAATAAGCATAAACAGCTATGTTACGCTGTTTAAACCAATTGAGTTCGTGCTCAGTCACAAGGTCAGGCTGAACTACAACGCGAGAATAAAAGGTCATTTCGGCTAATGGCATCGGCGCTGAGTAGTAAAAAGCGATACTATTATTTACAGGCGTTGCGAATGCGTGTGCCGACACTAAAAGTGCAAGGTATAAAATATACTTCATTAATAATTCATTTTTATTAGATTATAACTGTGGCTCAAAGTGATGTGTTCCAATTTTGATCTAGTTGTTTGGTATTAGGAATATAGGACTATTATATGTTAATGGAAGTTTGATATCTATATATTCATTATTTATATGAACCTAAAACCAATACTAACATGGCTAATGACTTAACTCATTACATACGAAGCAATTGGGCCGCTCAATACGCTATCAAATTAATTTTAGATCAATACAGTCGTTAGAATTTTGAATATAACAAAAAGGGTGGTAAATAATATATTGATTAATACAAAGGTCGCAGTGTTTTTAGTGTTCAAATACCTCCCTTGTGACTATAATATCAGCACGCAGAGCATGGTATGAGTATACTCCCACCAAATTTTTTATTTACTATGTTTTAAACCCAATAAAATATAGTAAACAGTCGTAATTTAACTTTGGCAATTGTCGTTATATATGCATTTATACACCCCGGAGAGAAAATGAGTAATTTAAGCTTGAAAAACAAATTGCTGTTACTAGCTATTTTACCGCTAATGCTACTTTTGATCAGCTTAATGCTGAGTTCTTATTATTTAGAGAATAAAAATCAGCAACAAAATTTTGAAGCATTTCAAACTAAGTTAATAAGTGACAAGCAAACGTTACTAAGTACCGAAATTGAAATTGCTAGCAAAATTGTTCGTTATCAATTAGCAAATGGCTCTGAGCAAGATGCTAAAAACGCTTTAAGAGACTTAACATTTGGCCAAGGTGGTTACTTTTTTATATACGACACCAATGGCATTAGTGTTTTTCATGCATTACTAGGTGATGCTATTGAAGGGCAAAACAAAATAGGGATGACTGACCCTAACGGTAAAAAAATAATAGTGGGCTTATTAGAGCAAGCTAGAAAAGGCGGCGGCGCTTTTAACTATCATTTTCAAAAACCAAATACCACAGGCTTAGTTGAAAAGATGGGCTATGCAGCAATGATACCAGGCACAAACTGGATGATTGGTACTGGCGCATATATGGATGATATAGACGCAGAGCTACTTAAATACCAAACAGCAATGCAAGAGCACATGAATGATAAGGTAATGACCTTATTATTAATTGCTTTGTTTTGGGTTGTTTTAACAATTATATGTGCGTTAGTTGCCGCAAATACAATGGTAAAACCAATACAGCGCATGGCGCAAAGCCTTGACGATATTGCAAAAGGTGAGGGCGATTTAACCAAGCGTCTAGACATTGATACTAACGATGAAATAGGTCAGCTTGGCGAAGCATTTAATATGTTTGTAAGTAAGCTACATGGCATTATTGCTAATGTGGTTGATGTAACACACGATGTAAAAACAGCTTCTGGTGACATAAATACACAAACACGATTAATTGAAGACAAGTTACTTAATCACAATCATGAAACAGATCTTGTTGCGACGGCTATTACCGAAATGTCGGCTACTTCTCATGAGGTGGCTCAAAATACAAACCAAGTGGCAGAGTCAACTCAAGCGGCAACGCAAGAAGTTGCTAAAGCTCAAGAGTGTGTTGATATTTCACTCAGTGAGGTTTCAAACTTAATGGGCGAAATTAACCTAGCTGCTGAACAGGTTGATTCACTCAGTGATCAATCTAAAAAGATTAATAGCGTACTAAGTGTAATTGGTGGAATTGCTGAGCAAACAAACTTACTTGCACTTAATGCTGCAATAGAAGCTGCGCGAGCAGGTGAGCAAGGCAGAGGGTTTGCAGTTGTAGCCGATGAAGTAAGAAGCCTAGCAAGTCGTACTCAAGTTAGCACATTAGAAATTAGTGAAATGTTGAGTGAGCTACATAATTTAGTATCAGATGCAGTTGCAGCAATGCAAGCAAGCCAAAGTAGTTGTAATCGCTCTGTTGAATCCTCTCGTGCTATTTCAGAAAGTTTAGGCGCGGTAACAAGCTCAGTTAGATCAATTAACGACATGAGTACGCAAATTGCGACAGCGGCGCTGGAGCAAAGTAGCGTTACAGAAGAAATAAACCGTAATGTATTTGCTATTCAAGAAATAGTTAATGAGCTAACTATTTCAAGTAAAACCACCTCTTCAGTTGGTCAGCATTTAGCTGGGCGTGGTGAAAGCTTAGGACACTTAGTTGGCCAGTTTAAGATTTAACAAAGCTCAAAGCCCTACACTAAAAGCCGCTAATAGCGGCTTTATTTTTGTGGGCGATTTTTTATAAAAATTATTGAATTTTTTGCATGCGTTAAGGTCTATCAGCATGCAAATATACTTATACAGTGGAATAACTATGCAAAACATGCCATCAATTAAACGTTGTACTCGAGAAGAGTTAGCGCCAGAGCAAGATTTGGGGCGTTTAGTCTCTTTTTTACGTTCGAGATTAGCCATTCATGTTGATGCCAAGTTACTTCCTATGGACTTAACTTCTGCGCAATATATTGTGGTTGTACTACTTGCGAGAGAGTCGGTTAATACGCTTGCAGGACTTTGCGAATATATGGTCTATGATCGTGGCGCTATGAGCCGCTTACTAAACCGACTTGAAGAAAAAGGACTCATTATTAAAACGCAATGTGAGCTTGATAAGCGCTCAACTATTTTGTGTTTAAGTGAAAAAGGTAAAGCTCTTTGTCCTGAAATTATGCCTGTAGTGAACGAAGTCTATACGCAAGCATTAAATGGTTTTTCAGAGCCAGAAAAAAACCAAATAATCGACTTACTATTCAAAGCTATAAATAATCTTGATTCACTGCCAGACTCCCCCCAAAAGTAGATTATCAATAAAATAGCGATACTGTTTCAATAGAAAGTTAGCGTGCTAATTAGTTGATCTGATTGTGCGCAGAATCTAACTTTGATAATATAGTTGCCTAGGCAATTAAAGTTATCATCTTGTTAGGTTTGTTATGATTGAAAATAATTTGTTAGTACAATTACAACAGCAATTTCCAGAACATACGTTTATGCAACATCACTTAAGTGTTGTCCATAAGGGACGTTTTGCTAACGCGATTGTGTATCGATATAAAGATAATGAATTTGATTTAATCGTTAAAGATTTTAGCCAAAGCCCCTGGTTTATCCGCAAAACATTTGCACGTATGTCGGTAAATCAAGAGTATAAAGGGTTGAGCCGTTTAGCAGAGCTTAACGCAGTTGCTAACCGCTTTTGTAGATTGTCGCCGATAGCGGTTGCTTATAACTATATTGAAGGCACGCCACTGCGCGCTTTAATTCATGAAGACAAAACACTACCTGTTAACTTTTTTAGTGAGCTTGAGCGTCAAGTAGCAAAAATGCATCGCAAAGGCATCGTGCATTTAGACTTGCGTAATATGGGTAATATTTTATGCGGCGCAGACGGTAAACCTTACTTTATTGATTTTCAGTCCACTATTAGCTTTTCTCGTTTTCCACGTTGGTTGCAACGCTTTATGCGAGGATCTGACATGTCAGGCGTATATAAAGCATGGAATAAATTGGGTGAGCAGCCTCTGCCACAAAAAAAGCAAGACTATTTAGAGCGCTTTAATCACGTGCGTAAACGCTGGATTTTTAAAGGTTACCCAATACAGCGAGGCTATGCGTGGGGCGCTGCACTTATTACTCAATTTGTAGATTCTGACTTAGTACGAAATATTACTGATAGACTTTAATTTAAAGCATAAACCGTAATTTAAAAACACCTAATTCATTGTGTGATTTTGCCCATATTAGCCTAGCTAATATGGGATTTTTTTTATTATAATTAATCCCTTTGGTTTGCTTACTTGTTGTTTAACCCCTCAAAAACAATTCCTTTTACTGTTTTTTTAATTTTTTAAAATAAATATTAGTACTGCATTTAGTTTGCCCATACAATGCGCAAAAATAGCTTGCGCATGCTTAATAAGTTCACGTTTTTTCTGCAATTTTTTATTGTTCAAGTAGACTATAAATAATGTGCGCTTTTAAATTTTAAGGTTTTAAGATGATTGAGTATCCGGTAGACCAACTTCCACAGCTCATAAATGATTTATTGCAATGCGATACAACAGAACGCAAAAATAAATTATTAGCAGATGCGCAGTTAACGCTTTCAACAGAGCACCTGTCATTACTTTTTGAGGCGATACCAAAAGAACAACGACTTGAAATTTGGCAGTTGCTTGATGAAGACACGCAACACGAAATTTTTGTTAATTTAAGTGAAGATAGTTGTTTGTGGTTGCTGCAAACGCTAGAAGACGCTGAGGCTTTTAAACTTCTTGATGAAGTTAATGTAGAAGAGCTACTGGAACTTGAAGAAGTTATACCAGAGCGATTTGTTGAGTATGCAAAAAAGCAACTCGATGAAGCGCAAACCAAACAATATGATTTAGCGCAGCAATACCCGCCAGAACAATTAGGTCACTGGTTAGGTTTTGACTTTTTAAAAGTATCGGAGAAGCTAACAGCCGGTGGTGCTAAAAAATTGCTACATAAAGGTTTACCGCAATACAGTGAAGTTATTTATTTAGTAAGCCGCAAGGGTAGTTTAATAGGTGAGGTTGCGGTAAATGATTTAATAAAAGCCAGCGACACCGATAACTTAATGACATTGGCAAATCATGACTTTTCATCACTCCATGCTGATGATGATTTATATGAAGCGGCAGAAGTGGTGATCCACAGTGAAAAAATGGCACTGCCAGTGGTTAATGCTGATAATAAATTACTTGGGCGATTAACCATTGCCTCTGCTTATGAATTACGACAAGAAATTGCTGATGAAGCAGCCGCTAAAGCCGGTGGTTTACGTGAAGACGAAGACCTGTTCGCAAGTGTGCGAAAAAGTGCTAAAAACCGTGGCATATGGTTAGGTATTAATTTAGCTACTGCCTTTTTAGCGTCGTGGTTTATCGGTTTATTTGGCGCAACGATAGAACAAGTTGTAGCACTAGCTGTATTAATGCCAGTGGTCGCTTCTATGGGGGGAATTGCTGGCAGTCAAACATTAACCGTTATTGTGCGAGGTTTAGCGCTTGGACAGGTTACAGATTCAAACCGTAATGCGCTGCTTAAAAAAGAGCTGCGTGTTGGCGCTGTAAATGGCTTGGTATGGGCGTTTGTAATAGGCCTACTAACCTTTTTATGGTTTAACGACTTAATGCTTAGTATTACGATTACGGTAGCCATATTATTGAATTTAGTCGCTGCGTCACTAGCGGGTGTTGTTATTCCGTCTATTTTAGACAAAATGAAAATTGATCCTGCGTTATCTGGCTCGGTAATTTTAACTACCGTTACCGATATTGTTGGGTTTGTTACCTTTTTAGGTTTAGGCAGTTTATTGCTTTTATAAGCCTTATACCAATTCGCTTAATTAAGTGAATTGGTATTACTAACAGGAAAATACAATGACCTTTGAAGTCATGATTTGGTGTGCAATTGCTTTGTGTATTTCACAATCGGCAATATTTTCGGGCTTAAACTTAGCGTTTTTTTCACTAAGTAGGCTTCAGCTTGAAATGGAAAGTGCAAAAGGGAACGAGGCGGCCATAAAAGTAATGGCCCTTCGAAACGACTCTAACTTTTTATTGTCGACTATTTTGTGGGGCAACGTAGGTATTAACGTACTACTTACACTACTTTCTGATTCGGTATTAATGGGCGCAAGTTCGTTTTTATTCTCAACTATCGCAATTACTATTATTGGTGAAATAACACCACAGGCTTATTTTTCGCGTAATGCGTTAAAAATGGCGAGCCTACTTTCGCCGTTAATTAAGTTTTATCAGATTCTGTTTTATATAGTTGCTAAGCCAACGGCTTTAATACTCGATGCATGGTTAGGTAAAGAGGGGATTACGTATTTTGCTGAAAGTGAGCTCAGGGGTATTATTCGCAAACACATAGAGGCTGAAGAAGCTGATGTTCAACACGTTGAGGGAATAGGCGCGCTTAACTTTTTTAGCTTAGATGAAATAAGCGTAACCAAAGAGGGTGAGGTAATTGATCCAGACTCTATTATTGCTTTGCCTACTAAGCTTGATTTGCCTATTTTCCCAGACCTTACATTAACAACTGATAATGAGTTTTTACGCAAACTACATAAGTCAGGTTATAACTGGGTGATCATTACCAATGAAGACGGTTGGCCTTTATTAGTGGTAGATGCTGACGGCTTTTTAAGATCAGCGTTATTTGAGCCAGATACGTTTGACCCTTATCATTATTGTCACAGACCTATAATTGTTGCTGATGAAGCGATGCGTTTGAGTGAAGTGATTTTAAAAATACGGGCTAATCATTCTTTAGATAAATCGTTTGATGGGGCCATTGATCACGATGTGGTATTAGTGTGGAGCGACGTGAAACGCATTATTACCGGCGCTGATATATTTGGTCGGTTGCTCAAAGGTATGAGTGCACCAAAACTCGAACTGCATGAAAATACAGAGAATAAAAAGCCGCTATAAAGCGGCTTTTTTGTATTTAGTTGGTGGAGCTTTACGCCCAACCTTCGTAGCGCTTACGACGTGACAGCACTATCGTTAATATAATACCTAAAAACAGGCCTAAAAACGCAATAGCACCACCGTAAGTAAGTAGCTGGCGTTTCTCTTTTGAGCTAGCAGCTTCTTTTTGAGTGCGCTCTTGCTCTAGCGTTGTTTTAAGCTTAGTAATTTGAGCAGATAACTGCAGATTTTGATCTGTTAAAGTTTGGTTTTGTTCTTGTAGCTGTGGAAGTTCTATTTGAGCTTGACGTAGCTTTTCTTGCATAGTGCTCATTTCGCTACTTAGTGTTTTATACTGTTGGTGTAAGCCAGCTGTTTTAGTAATAAACTTAGTTTCTATCCAGCCTTCGCGGTCTTTATCATCTTTAATTTTTATAAAGCCGTTTTCTTCATTTGATAACAAGGTTAACTTTGTTCCAGCATCTACAGAGCCGAGTAGTCGATAATTTTTACTCGCCCCAGAGCGCATAAAAGTGTATAGATTATCGATAATATAAGCGGTGTTTGCATTCGTTGAATTTGCAGGTTGTGCTTCTTGTGCATAACTCATGAATGTGGTGGCTGTTAAAAGTAGCCCTAATAAACAATGTTTTAGCATTTATCTACCTTGTTGATCTAACTGCGTCCGTTATGAACGTGATTTTTATTTCACATAAGTAGTTAGATAGTATGGATTAAATAGATCAATAGCAAGACTGATATTGTAACCCAGTACGGTAACGCAGGAGTAGTTATCGAGTCCACTAGGTTACAAACCTCACGCTGTGATTAAATTGCTCCTAGATAGAACGAATTTTAATCCGCAAAGGTCATCAGGCCCTAAAATAAGGTTAAAAAATTTGCATTGTTAAGGCGCTTTGTTTATTTTGAGCACTTATTTATTTTAAAGGTAATCCGCAAACCGAATGGATACTGAGATAGAACTGAAATTTTTGGTATCAGATGCCGTTATTCCACTGATCCCCTCGTTAATTACTCAATTTGCAAAAACGGTGAAGAATAAACCGTCTCGCAGCTTACAAAATGCATACTACGATACGCCAAGCAGAGAGCTTAGAGCGCTTGATATAGGCTTTAGAACGCGTTGTTCTGACAGCGAATGCGAGCAAACTATAAAGCTTGCTGGTGAAGTGGTAGGTGGTTTACACCAACGTCCAGAGTACAATTTACCAATTGAATCAAGCCGCCCTAATTTAATGGCGTTTGATGCTGATATTTGGCCTCATGGCATGCAAATAAGCGCCATCTCAAAAAACCTGTATCCAATATTTAGTACTAACTTTATTCGTCGTACTTGGTTAATTGAAACCGAAAGTGGCGCTAAAATTGAAGTTGTGCTCGATAAAGGTGAAATTGCGGCTTCGGGTAAAATTGAAATTATTAGCGAGCTAGAAATTGAGCTAGTTGAGGGCAGTCGTAATGAGCTGTTTGCATTTGCAGATATACTAGTTAGCCAAAACTGCATACGCTTAGGTTTGTATTCTAAGGCCGCGCGTGGTTATCGACTTGCTGATGAAAAACCTTTAATGCCAAGCAAATCTATTGGTTTTGTACAATTACCAAAGTCGACTACTCAAGAGCGTGCTTTAGTTGAAGCCATGAACTTTGGCATTCGCTTTGTACAAAAGCACGAGCAATGCTATTTCGATAAGCCAAGTTTAAAAACACTTAAACGCGTAACTGACGGCATCAGTTTAATCCGCCATACTTTTTGGCTATACGACGATATAGTATCTAAAGAAAGTACAGAGCACTTACGTACCGAACTTAAATGGTTATTAAGTGAGTTAGCGTGGGTAGAAAACGCGATTCAATTAAAAACGTACACGTCTAAACGCCATGCTTTTTATAAAAAAATTAATGCGGCGCCAGCACTTGCTCAAGTCATTGGCGACTTAAAAGAGTTACAGCCAAGCATTGACGATATAAATGCACTGTTTCACAGCGCACGTTATAATCGTTTATTACTATCGTTAACTACCTGGTTAATCGATAAGCAATGGCGTAAAGACTGGGGGCAAGCAGAGCTTCAAGCGGCTGAGCAAAATGTGTCGTCTATTGCCAATAGGCTTTTTAATAAAGACTGGAAAAACCTGCACGAGTTGCTTCCAAAGGAGCAAACACTCGATGTCGCTTCGTATTTAAACCTGCGCACTCAACTTGAAAATAGCCTACTGAGCGGTAACTGTTTAGGATCGTTATTTGATAAAGAAGAACGCCTAGAGTTTAGATTGCCTTGGCTTGATATTTCTCATGGTATTTATGAATTAAGTACGCTTGAGTATTTAAAGCAATTATGTGCAGGGCAAGAAGACGAACAGCTTGCTAAAATCCAGTCATGGCTTGAACAAAAGTCTGAATATTTGGTGAGTGCGATGGAGCAAAGTCGCCTTGCTTCACTTGACATAGAACCTTACTGGCAAAAATAAATGATGCGCTTTTGTAATAAAATTCAGTTACAAAAGTGTTTATTCGTTATTTTTTTATTAGTTAGTTTTAACACTTACGCTGAGCCCATATGGCATTTGTATAAAAACAAAAATGGCGTAAGTGTGTATTATCAAGGCCACAGTGATAATACCTTTGAAGTAAAAGCGCAGATGAGCGTGAAAGGCGTATCCACCAATGAATTTTTAGAATTACTTAGTGATACCGATGCTGCACCCCAATGGCTCGAAAATATATCTCAGGTAAAGGTTATTAAGCACATAAGCCCATCAGAAAATTTAGTGTACAGTTATTTTAATTCTCCTTGGCCTGTTAGAGATAGAGATAGCATTACTTATTCTTGTTATTCACAGTTAACTGCAAATAAAAGCCAATTGCTTATTAATGCTCGCCCTAATAAGCAGCCCAGAAATAATGGCGTTATAAGAATTACTACTTTAAATGCACGCTGGCTACTGAGTGAGGACAAAGGCCGCCTTGATATTGAGTACCAAGTATATGCTTTGCCTGATGGGGCAATACCTACTTGGCTAAGCAATAAGGTCGGATTGAAAAGTACTTACACCACATTTATGAACTTGCATCATATGCTCACAGATAAAAAATACACTCCAAAACTACCTGTAATCAAAGCAGGTCAATGCTAAATATCGAATATATAATAATTTAATGGTGTGTTGAGTAGTCTTTAACTACGCTTAAGCAATAATGACACGCTATTATTTGGAGAATTGATGAAGTATTTAGTGGCTATATTATCTTTGATACACAGCTCATTCTTATTAGCTCAAGAATATACCTTTGGTGTAGTGCCGCAATACGAGCCGCAAAAGCTAAATACTATTTGGCAACCTTTGTTAAAGCAAGTAAGTAAGCAAACAGGAGTAACAATAAAGCTAATTACAGTTGAGTCTATTCCTGTATTTGAAAAAGCCTTTGCTAATGGCGAGTACGACTTTGCATACATGAACCCATGGCATAGTGTTGTCGCATACGAAAAACAGGGATATTTACCACTAATAAAAGATGCAGGGCGAAAGCTGCAAGGTATTTTGCTCGTAAACAAAGACAGTGATATTGATAATTTAAGCCAACTAGAGGGCGCCGAAATAGCATTCCCTGCACCTAACGCATTAGGTGCGTCATTATTAATGAGAGCTGATTTAGCATTGTTATACGGGCTAACAATAAAGCCTGTATATGTCCAAACTCATCCATCGGTATATTTAAATGTTGCACTGCACTCAACAATGGCGGGCGGTGGTGTAATGGGCACATTTAAACAACAACCAGAAAGCTTACAAAATAAACTCAAAATTCTTTATAAAACGCGTGAAATTAGTCGCCACCCAATTGTAGCCCATCCAAGGGTTGATGCTGCAATACAGTTAAAAGTGCAACAAGCTATTTTAGATATAGGGCAAAGCCCAGAGCATAAACATCTGCTTGCAGGTATCCCAATTATTAAACCTAATATTGCAACTTTAGCTGAGTATCAGCAGTTAACTCAGTGGGGCTTACGTTCTTTTTATGTTGAAAATTAGAGGGTTTCGTAGCCTAAGAGCACAAAGCTTTATTGTGGTATTGCTTTGTGGCTTGCTTATGGCCTGTCTTTTTATGTTTTACGCCTTACCGGAACAAGCGCGCTGGGTAAACGATGGCCTTTCAAAGGCTGCTCAGCGTTCTTTAGCGCAGTTATCGACTTCTATAACGACTCCGTTGTTAACTAGGCAATATGCAGAGCTATATGAAGAGATAGACAGTCAACTTCAAACTCGCCCAAATTGGAAAAGTATTAAAATTGTTGATGTTGATTCAAAAAACCAATTGTATCCGCTTGAGAATTGGGTTGGAGCAAATGAAAACGGCGACATGCTGTTATCTCAACAGGTGATATTTTTAGACAAACCGCTGGCTAATATTAGCTTGGTTGTTAATTTTACTAATGAAATTAACGAATCTTCAAAACTTCATTACACCTTAATATATATACAATTTATTATTTTAGTTATCGTTTTTATAGGTTTGGCTTGGCTGGTGGATTACAGGGTTACATCGCCTTTGAGGACGCTAAAACTTGGGTTTTCACGTTTAGCCAAAGGCGACTTTGATTGCCATATAGATAAACAACAACAAAATGAAGTGGGCAGTGTAATAAATGCATTTAATAATATGGTTGATGAGGTTGCGAATAACCATCAAAAATTAAATGCATTACGAATTCAAGCTGAGTCTGCAAGTAAAGCAAAGTCAGATTTTATGGCCAGTATGAGCCACGAATTAAGAACTCCATTAAATGCAATTTTAGGCTTAGCCCAGCTGTATGGATATGATGAGAGTGCTAATAAAGTACAAAAAGAAAACGCGAAAAGCATTTATCAAGCTGGAGAGCATTTACTATTACTCATAGACGATGTGCTTGATTTAACGGCTATTGAGTCGGGTAATATGCAGTTTAGTTTTTCTTATGTGCCTATTAAAAGCATATTAGAAGAGTCAGTAGAGCTTGTCACTGAGCTTATTAAAGGGCAATCAATAACACTGCAAACTCACGGTTTTGAGTCCTTAGAAGGGTTGAGTATTTATATTGATCAGCGCCGCTTTAAACAAGTGATGCTTAACTTGCTTTCAAATGCGATTAAATACAACAAACCAAATGGCAGCATTAATATTAATTGTCGGGTGTTAAGTAATAAACAATGCGAAATAGATGTAATAGATACAGGATGTGGATTTTCTCCAGATGACATTTCTCGCCTATTTAAACCTTTTGACCGCTTAGGCGCTGAAACCAGTAAAGTAAATGGAACAGGTATTGGTTTAGTGATAACTAAGCAGCTGGTAGAGCGTATGCAAGGGGCTTTGAGCGCACAAAGCGAGCAGCACAAAGGTTCTTGTTTTACGCTAAACTTTAACAGTTTTGATCAAACTGACTTGCCAGCACAAGTGCAAGCCCCTCAAATAACACAGCAAAGCTTAAATGCGGTAACGCTTCCTACGCTTGAGGTTTTAGTGGCAGAAGATCAAGTTACAAATCAGCAAGTATTAAAACAGCAATTAACTATGCTTGGAGTGTGCTCTACTTTTGTAAGTAACGGTGAGCAAGCTTGGGAGGCCATACAAAATAAGCGCTTTGATATTTTACTAACCGACATTCAAATGCCCTTACTCGATGGGTTAGGGTTAGCCAAAAAAATACGCGAAAACACTCATTTTGATGAACTGATTATAATTGCAATTACGGCCAACATTACCAAAAACAACATAGATAATTGTTATGCTTGTGGAATGAATGGCTTTTTAACAAAGCCTATTGAGCTTGTTAAATTAAAGTCGTTATTGATGGAGCATTCTCAAACTATGGTCAATACACGTTCAGAAAAATCAGATGGTGAAAATATAGCTTCAGATAGTTTTGATCAATTAGATATTACGCTACTAAAAGCAATGCTTGGTGATGATCCTAGCGTACATTGCATGGTATTTAATGCGTTTTTACAAACAGCAGGGGAGCAAATTAAATTAGCTAACGCGTATGCTAAGAGTAAAAACTATGTTGATTTAGCTTTTCAGGCTCATGCATTAAAGTCGTCTTCAAAGTCTGTGGGGGCTATTGAGTTGGCAAATATATGCCAGCAGATAGAAACGCAGGCAGAAAACGAAACAGTCAAAAATGAATATATACAGCAGCTGGAAGAGCGCTTTAACGCTGTAGTCACACAACTTAAAAGCTATTGTTTACGATATGAAAAACGCACATAAAAAATGGCTCTTAAAGAGCCATTTTTTGTTTTAGGTATTTTAGTATTTAGCCGCTTGCCCTTTTTTGGGTAAAGCGTGCTGTATAAAGTCACGTAAATCGTTATTAGAGCTTTCTAAATCAGCGTGGCGAAGGTACATCATGTGTCCGCTTCTGTAGCCTTTAAAGCTCAAACGGTCTTTCATTTTACCGCTTGGGTCTAATTGCCATAACGTATATTTAGCGTCAAAGTAATTGGTTGCGCCATCAAAGAATCCTGATTGGATCATCACGTTTAAGTAAGGGTTTTGTGCCATTGCTAAACGTAGGTTTTCGCCTGTATTATTAGCGGTTCTATCCCATGGATGGACATTACCAAATAAGTTATATTTTACATCAGTTTTATAGTTTAACTCTTCACGTAAGTAGTGATTAATTGCAGGAGTGAAAGAGTGTAACCAAGAGGTAAGTTCAGCCCAGTAGTCTGGGGATTCACCTGCGTCGCGTTTATCTATTCCTAAATAACGAGAATCTAAGCGACCCACAGTTTGACCACGTTCACGTAGTAGCTCTTTCCAGAAAAACTGAGTTGGAATATCTAAGTTATTTTGTTCAACAAATTTTTCTGATAAGCCAGCGTAGTGCGCCATTTTTGTAATTATGCGTCGCTTTTCATCAGCATTAATAAAGCCACCTTTAGCAAGCGCTGGGATTAACTCATTTACAGTAAACTCTTCAACTTCAGGTAATAATTCATCTAGATCTTTAGCTTGTAAATCGGCGTTAAGTGCTTTGTGATACCAAGCAGTCGCTGCAAAGTAAGGTAGGCGGTTAGCGGCTTTAATCGGACCGTCGCGCTTAATACCAATATCGGTAGGTGATACGAGAACAACACCGTTTATGTACATCCACTGACTGTTTTGAAGCTCATGAGCGAGTCCAGATACACGTGTTGTACCGTAGCTTTCACCAATTAAAAATTTAGGCGAGCGCCAGCGCTCAGCCCTATTTACAAAAGTATTTAACCATTCAGCAAGATATTTAATATCGGCATTAACACCAAAAAATAGCTCTTTTTGTTTTGCCTTAGAAGGAAGTTCGCCTTTTTCGTTTTCAAGTACGCGAGAATAGCCAGTATTTACCGGGTTTACGTAAACAATATCGGCAATATCAAGTACAGAATATGGATTGTCTTTTACGCCATAAGGTTGAATTGGATAGCCTTCGTCATCAATTTTTAATACGCGAGGGCCAGTATAAGCAAGGTGCATCCATACAGAAGCCGAACCTGGCCCGCCATTAAATGAAATAAGTAATGGGCGAGTTGTTCTGTCGTCAACTTTGTCACGTGTGTAGTAGGTGTATTGTAGTGTAGCAACCGCGTCGTCTTTATCATCCCATACAGGTTGTGTGCCAGTAGCGACAGTATAACTAAAACGCTGGCCATTAATTTTAGCCTTATGTTGGGTAACTACTTTGCTGTCTACATCAATACGACGTTGGTTATCGGCAAGCGTGCTTGTACTAATTATTAATGCAATAACGGTTATCGGTAAACTGATAATACGACTAAGCTTCATTAGGTGTCCTTATTATTGTTGATACATCATTAAAGATAAAAATGAGTTAAATAACAAAAGTATTGAGACTAGTGGCCGATAATACTGGTTAAGTAAGGTATTAATACATTGAAAGACGCGTATTAATCGCTTTTATAGTTATTTTGGATTTACTTTCTTTATTTAGTTAATGACGGAATTCAGGTATATTGCGGCCTACTTGTATTGATTTTTTATACAGGCTATCACCAAAAAAATCTAACGGATTACGCTTTCAAGCACAATAAGTGCACTCTACACCGGATGTTTATAACTAATGCTATTGCAGTAATAGCGTTGTATTTGTCGTTTTGTGGTAAAACTAATTAAAGGTAAAGAGAAGCTTTATGCAAAGAGTATTAGTGGTTGAAGACAGTAAAGTAGTGCAGCAGGTACTTCGCCACTTAACTGCACAATACCTTGATGTGGCAATCGATTTTGCTTGGTCTTTAGCTGAATGTGCCACTTACGTAGAAAAATACGACTACACGCTTGCGTTAGTTGATTTAACCTTGCCAGATGCTCCTCACGGTGAAGTCGCAAAATATACTTTATCTAAAAAGATTCCTACGGTTGTTTTAACCTCAAAAATAGATGAGTACAAGCGCCAACAAATGCTTGAATTAGGTGTAGTTGATTATGTTATTAAAGATAATCGCGACTCTTACCATTACGCCGTTAAACTCGTTGCGCAATTGCTAAGAAACCAAGGTTGTAAAGCATTAGTAGCAGATGATTCATTACTGAGCCGCTCGTTAATGAAGCAAATGCTTGAAAAGCAATTGTTTGATGTGACAGATGCCCACGATGGGCAACAAGCACTCGAAATATTAAAAGCTAATCCTGATATAAAGCTACTTATGACCGACTACGCTATGCCTTCTATGGATGGCTTTGAACTTGTAAAAGCGGTACGTAACTTTAGAGGCAGAGACGACTTAGCAATTATTGGCTTGTCGGGCGCGGGGAAACATGGGCTATCAGCGCGATTTATTAAATATGGCGCCAATGATTTTTTAACAAAGCCATTTATGAATGAGGAGTTTCATTGTCGAGTACTTCAAACAATGGAGCAACTATCGTTAATTTCAGATATTAAAGAAAGCGCGCATAGGGATCATTTAACAGGGCTTCATAATCGACGCTATTTTTATCAATATGCAGAAAAGCTCCTTAAAAGTAAAAACCAGAAAAATACTCTCGCATTGTTAGATATCGATTTTTTCAAAAATATTAACGATACATTAGGCCATGAGGGTGGCGATCAGGCTTTAAAGCAGGTTGGTTCATTAATCCGTACTACGTTTTCAAAGTTTACAGTTGCACGGGTTGGTGGAGAAGAGTTTGCCATAATATTACCTGAGATAGAGCTTGAACGTGGTCGTGAATACTTTGAAGCATTTAGAAAAAAGCTGGCTAGTTACGATTTTTCTATCAGCGATAAATCAATTAAAATTACTACAAGTATAGGTTTGGCAGACTTTCAAGATACTAGCTTAACGCAGGCAATGCGTGTTGCTGACAAAGCATTATACGAAGCTAAAAACCAAGGTAGAAACTGCGTGGTATAGCCCTGTTATATAAAGCTAAGCATGCAATTAATATATTGCACGCACCAATGTAGATAACTTGTTAAATTAACGCACCTAATTGGTGCGTTTTTTTTGTTATTTAGTTTCTGTTTTTCACTAACTTATTGTTTTAAAAAATATAAAAATAGTGGCACAAAGGTTGGATTGTTTAACCCAACAGGATAACAATAAAGAGTCCGAGGGGGCCGCTATGAAAATGATTAGTGCAATCATAAAACCATTTAAATTAGACGACGTGCGTGAAGCACTCGCTGATTTAGGAATTGAGGGGATGACAGTAGTTGATGTTAAAGGTTTTGGACGTCAACGAGGTCATACTGAGTTATATCGTGGTGCAGAATACCAAGTAGATTTTATTCCTAAGATCAAACTTGAAATTGCAACTCGTACTGAAAATTGTCAACGCGTTGTTGAAGCAATTACTAAAATTGCATCAACAGGTAAAATCGGTGACGGGAAAATTTTCGTGTACGACTTAGATCAAATTGTCCGTATCCGTACTGGCGAACTTGACGAAGAAGCAATTTAAGGGGGTCTCATGGAAAATACAATAATAGAACTAAAGTTTTCACTAGATACCTTCTATTTTTTAATATCAGGTATATTAGTAATGTGGATGGCAGCAGGTTTTGCCATGTTAGAAGCGGGCTTAGTTCGCTCTAAAAACACAGCTGAAATTTTAACTAAAAATGTCGCGCTGTATTCAATTGCATGTACGATGTTTTTATTAGTTGGCTACAACATTATGTATGTAGACAATGCCGAAGGTGGTTTTATTCCTTCAATAGGCGCTTTAATTGGCACACAAGCTGCTGATGCTGACCATTCTTTAGAATCTGACTTTTTCTTCCAAGTAGTATTTGTTGCAACGGCTATGTCGATTGTATCGGGTGCAGTTGCTGAGCGTATGAAGCTATGGGCTTTCCTTGGCTTTGCTGTAGTACTAACTGGTTTTATTTACCCTATTGAAGGTTACTGGACATGGGGTGGTGGTTTCTTATCTGAAATGGGCTTTGTAGATTTTGCAGGTTCTGCAATTGTACATGGCGCAGGTGCAGCTGCTGCACTAGCTGGTGTATTAATCCTAGGTGCTCGTAAAGGCAAATATGGTAAAAACGGTGAAATATACCCAATTCCAGGTTCAAACTTACCACTTGCTACACTAGGTACATTTATTTTATGGATGGGTTGGTTTGGCTTTAACGGTGGTTCTCAATTACTACTTTCGGATAAAGAAAACGCAACTGCGGTAGGTCAAATATTACTTAATACTAATGCAGCTGCTGCAATGGGTGCTATTGCTGCACTGTTTGTATGTAAGATACTTTGGGGCAAATCAGATTTAACCATGGTATTAAACGGTGCATTAGCAGGTTTAGTTGTAATTACTGCTGACCCACTTTCACCTTCACCATTAATGGCATGTTTACTAGGTTTACTTGGTGGCTCATTAGTTGTGTTTAGCATTATAGCACTTGATAAAGTTAAGATTGACGATCCAGTAGGTGCTATCTCTGTACACGGTGTGTGTGGTGCATTAGGTATTATGTTAGTACCGCTAACCAATGGTGATGCAAGCTTTGTTAATCAGTTAATTGGTTTAGTGTGTATTCTTGCCTTTGTATTTGTAGCATCATTTATTGTTTGGACAGTGCTTAACAAAACAATGGGTATACGAGTAACTGAAGAGGAAGAACTAAACGGTATGGATCAACACGATTGTGGTATTGAAGCCTACCCAGAGTTTGTTTCTGTTCGAAATAGCTAATAGTTTATTTAAATAATAGTGTGTTTACACAAAGCCCTACTTCGGTAGGGCTTTTTTTGTTTCAGGGGGGGTTAACTTTTCGGATGTTAGGATATGCCCAATATGCTAAGCTCACACTCGTGAATAACCCTTGGAATAAATTACACTTAAATGGCCGACAATAAAAAAACACCTACCAGCAAACCTGCAGCTAAACGTGCTAGTAAATCGTCAAGCACGACAAAAAAAAGCACATCAAAGGGCAGTAAAAAAACAGTGAAGCCCACTGTTAAACGCTCTTTTATGAGAAAAACATGGTCAGTGTTTTGGAAATTCAGCTTGGCTGTTTTTATTGCAATGGCAATGTATTTCATTTATCTAGATTCAAAAACAACACGTATATTTGAAGGTAATAAATGGCAACTTCCAGCGCAAGTGTATGCTCGTTCTATGGAGTTTTATCCGGGGCAATTTTTATCAAGCCAAGAAGTTGTGTTTGAATTAGAGCGTTTACATTATTCATCTGTTAATAGATTAAGCAGAACAGGGCAGTTTGTTAAAACAGCAGATAGCATCAAGATTTATCGCCGTGATTTTGAATTTTATGATGGCCTTGAAGAATCACATATTATTGAACTTCGTTTTGCAGGGCAAAAAGTTGCGACCATTAAAGATAAGTTCGGCAGGCGTTTAAACTCTGCTCGCCTAGAACCTGTGCAAATAGCGCGAATTGGCAACGACTCTAAACAAGATAGAGAATTTGTACCGCTAGATAAGTTCCCAGCCATGCTTAAAGATACGCTACTGGTGGTTGAAGACCGTGATTTTTATGAGCACCATGGTGTGTCGGTGTTTTCTATTTTACGTGCGCTTTATTCAAATATTAAAGCGGGACGCACCGTTCAAGGTGGCAGTACGCTTACTCAGCAATTAGCTAAAAATATTTACCTCACGCGTGAGCGTTCTTTAGTAAGAAAAATAAATGAGGCCTTTATTGCCCTTATTTTAGATTATCGCTATTCAAAAGATCAGATATTAGAAGCTTACTTAAATGAGGTATACCTAGGGCAATCATACAACCAAGGCATCCATGGTATGGGGCTTGCCTCTGACTTTTACTTTTCAAAGCCGGTAGACGAGCTTGAGTACGATCAAATTGCTCTGCTGGTGGCAATGGTTAAAGGCCCATCTTATTACAACCCACGTCGTTATAAAGAGCGCACAATGGAGCGCAGGGACTTAGTGCTGCGTCTAATGGTCGAAAATAAGTTACTTAGCACAAAAGAGTACCGTGCATCGCTTAATCGCCCAATTGATATTGCGCCAATGAAAGCCAGTTTACAAAAATCATACCCAGGCTATTTAGAGCTAGTAAACAGAGAATTAAATGAATTATTACCAGATCAGCAAACACTTGATGCAGGTGTAAGAGTATTTACTTATTTTGATTTGCAAAAGCAAACAGCAATGGAAGAGTCTATTGAAAAGAGTTTACCGTACTTGGAAAATCGCCCTAGAACTGAAAAACTAGAAGCAGCCATGATCTCTGTTAATGTAGAAAAAGGCGGTGTTTCTGCACTTATTGCTGGTCGCGATGTTCGCTATTCAGGATTTAACCGTGTTTTAGACACAAAACGTAATATAGGCTCGCTTGTAAAACCTGCCGTGTATTTAACCGCACTGCAATTGCCACATTATAATTTAGCTACTTTGCTTGATGACTCGCCAGTACAGGTCACAAATGAGCAAGGTAAAGTATGGCAACCAGAAAATTTTGACCACCAATACCGTGGTGCAATTGCGCTTTATAAAGCATTTAGTAACAGTATAAATATCCCAGCGGTTAATTTAGGCCTAGATGTAGGTGTTGATAAAGTAGTAAATACATTAAAAGGTTTAGGTGCAACAGGGGCGATAGACGAATACCCATCGCTGCTTTTAGGAGCTGTTGAAATGTCGAGTTTTGAAGTGGCTCAGCTTTATACAACAATTGCCGCAGATGGCGAATATAAAAAGCTCACTGCAATTTCGGCATTAACTGACTCGGTTGGTAAAGTACTTTATAAGCATAAAGTAAATGCAGAGCCTCGTTTTGATAAATCTGCAATGTATATGACCAAATACGCGATGAAACGCGTAACGAAAGATGGCACTGCTAAACGCTTAAATTTACACTTTCCGTCAATCCAGCTCGCTGGTAAAACAGGGACCAGTAACGATTTACGTGATAGTTGGTTTGCAGGCTTTGATCAAAATACAGTGACTGTTGCGTGGCTTGGTCGAGATGACAACAAAAGCACTGGCTTAACAGGCAGCGTAGGCGCATTAGAAGCGTATATTCGTTACTTAAAGCCGCTTAACCCACAAGCAATAGCAGATACTCGTCCACCATCAATTCGCTGGGCATTTGTAAATGAGCAAACGGGTAAGCAGGCACCACCAGGATGTGGCAAGGTGATTCAGCTACCGCTTAGAGCGAGTGAGTTCGAGCCAAGACCACAATGTATTCGTTAATTTAAGATTACTTTAAACAACAAAGCCGCTTATTTAGCGGCTTTGTTGTAAGTTGTAGTTAACGCTTAAGATTTAAAAAACTGCATTGATTTGGTTAAATCATTAGATAAGCGACTTAATTGCTGTGCATCTTGTAGCGTTGATTGAGCCGATGTTAGCGTTTGATCTGCTAAATTACTCACTTCTTGCGAATCATTTAATGCTTGTGTTGTTGCATTTGATTGCTGTTTAACACGCTCTGCAATTACTTCACCTTGATGTTTAATATCGCCCATACTTTGCTCTGCACTTTGCAATACTTCATTGGTTTGATTGGCTGCTTTTACTGATTGCTCCATTTTTTCAACACTTGAGCGCATTTTTTGCTGAGTGTCGTCAGATGCTTGTTGTAAAGAGCTAATAATTTGATGTATTTCTTGGGTTTGTGTTTGTGTACGCTGAGCAAGTGTTCTTACCTCATCAGCTACAACGGCAAATCCACGACCATGCTCGCCGGCTCGCGCGGCTTCAATAGCGGCATTAAGTGCAAGCAAGTTTGTTTGATCGGCTATTTCACTGATCCCTTTACTTACTTTGCTAATTTCTTGGCTATCTTGTGCTAGCTTATCGAGCGCTTGTTGGCTCTCTGCAAATTCAATTTGGAGGTCTTGCATATATTTAGCAAGCTCCATTGTATTGTCTGAACCTTGTTTCACATGAGCTGCAGCATCTTGCGCGGTAAGCGTAGCTTGATGCGCAGACTCTTCAACTGCAAGTGCGTTTTGAGCCATATCGCTTAGTGCATTATAAATAGCATTTACTCGAATTTGCTGTTTTGAAACATCATTGCTTGTTTGGCTGCTCGCATGTGATAGCGATTTTGTTGCATCGCATAGCTCTTCCGTACTTGCTTTAACATCAAATAATAAATGTGAAAATGCGTTAAGTAATGCGTTGTAGCGCGATGCAATAATTCCCATTTCATCATTAGTGCTCGAATCGATAGTGGCATTTAAGTCGCCATTCGCGGCTCTATTCGCGGCATCAGCAAAGCGATTAATGGTATCAACAACTGCAAAATAAAAACCAATCATCAAATAAAATGCAAATAGCAAACTGATCAATGAAGCAGCTAAAACAAGATTTCGTGTCCACTGTTGAGTTTGTAGTTTTGCCTCTATAAGGCTCTCAAGTGTTGGAATGCTCTTACTAACAAGTTGATTAATACTACTGTGAACGTTGTTCGTTAGCTTAGTGAACTCTGCTTGAGTTAATAGAATATCGTCTGGCTCAAGTAGTTTTTCATCTATCGCTCTTTTAAATGCACCCACAGCACTGTGTAAATTAGTTAAAGGAGGCATGAGCGCTTTGTTTACTGATTTATCTGCATTGGTGGCTACATTGAGTATTTTATCGAGTTGTTTTTCGTATAAAGGAAGTGACTTACTAAAATTTGAAAGTGCTATAAACGTATCAGGCGTAAAACGGTTACTAGCTAAAACAGTATTAGCACTTTGCGCTGTTGAGTTTATTTGCATTATAAGTGCAGGAATTGGCGTGACTAAAGAGCGGTTTACATAAGCGCTTGCTAATTGACTGTCTAAAGCTAGGTTTGATTGAATAGAAACAAGTTCAAGTACTTCATTTGCTTGAGTGTCTTTTATGTCAAAGCCGAGTGAACGAGCTATTTTTATATTTTGATTCGTATCTCCCTGCATTTGATTTGAAAGTATAGCTCTGTAGCCTTTTAAGCCTTGCTGCTGCATTTTTGAAACAGCAATACTTTCACTTAATAACGAGACTAAAAAAAACAAACTCAGTGCTAGAGGAACGAGTAAAATTCCAAACATTAAGCTGATTTTAGTTTTGTATTTTAAGTTTGCCATTAGCTGGATAGCGGGAAAAGAAAATTGGCGTAATCCTGACATAAGGCTCTCTTGTATTTTTTGTAATTAGGGTAAAGGTGAATAGACCTTGTTATGCTTAATTATCATTCATTTATAGTACATTACAAATAAAAAAAGCCCTTTCGGGCTTTTTTCAATCTTTAGTCTTAATTACATACTTAAAAACAAGTGGTTACAAATGTATAAATAGTAATTTTTAGCTTAAAGTTTAGCAAACGAGCGTTCCGCCGCCGCTATTGTGTCTTTTACTTCTTGCTCAGTATGCGCAGCACATACAAAACCAGCCTCAAATGCTGATGGGGCAAGGTAAACGCCTTCTTCAAGCATAAGGTGGAAAAAACGTTTGAAGCGCTCTAGGTCACACTCAGTTGCTTGTTTGTAGGTTGTTACTTTTTCAGCATCAGTAAAAAAGAATCCATACATGCCGCCAGCATAGTTAGTTGTTAGCGCAACACCGGCTTTTTTAGCACCAGCTTCAAAGCCTTCACAAATTGCTTTTGAAATAGCTTCTAACTTATCGTGAAGGCCAGGCTCACTTAATAACTCAAGTGATTTTAAACCTGCAGCCATTGCAATAGGGTTACCAGAAAGAGTACCTGCTTGGTAAACTGGTCCTACAGGCGCAATGTAATCCATTATTTCAGTTTTACCACCAAACGCGCCAACTGGCATGCCGCCGCCAATTACTTTACCTAAACACGTAAGATCTGGTTTAATGTTGTAATAAGCTTGTGCGCCGCCAAGTGCAACACGAAAGCCTGTCATTACTTCATCAAAAATAAGTACTGATTTATATTCGTCACATACATCACGCAAACCTTCTAAAAATCCAGGCACTGGTGGAATACAGTTCATGTTACCGGCTACTGGCTCTACAATAATACAGGCAATTTCGTCTGCGTATTTTGCAAAAATAGCTTTTACTTCATCTAGATTATTAAACGAAACTGTAAGTGTATGCTTAGCAAAGTCTTCAGGAATACCTGGAGAATTAGGTACACCCATTGTTAGTGCACCAGAGCCTGCCTTAACTAATAACGAGTCAGCGTGACCGTGGTAACAACCTTCAAATTTTAATATTTTATCGCGACCGGTAAAGCCACGTGCTAAACGAATTGCACTCATTGTCGCTTCAGTGCCTGAGCTAACCATGCGTACTTTTTCGATTGATGGAACTAGCTCTTTTACTTTTTCAGCCATTAATATTTCGGCTTCAGTTGGTGCGCCATAGCTAAGGCCATTTTCTACAGCTTCGTGTACGGCTTGTTTAATTGCAGGGTGGTTATGGCCCATGATCATAGGCCCCCAAGAGCCAACATAATCAATGTAACGATTACCGTCGGCATCAAATGTAAACGCGCCTTCTGCTTTTGTAATGAATAGTGGCGTACCGCCTACACCATTAAAAGCACGAACTGGTGAGTTTACGCCACCAGGAATAGAAGCTTGGGCGCGTTCAAATAAGTCTTGGCTAATTGTCATGAAAAATCCTATAAATTGTCACTTAAAAGGGGGTTAGCTGTCACGTTTGCGGCTAAACCAAGGTACGTCTACTTCATACTTATCGACTTTGTTTTCTACGCCGAGTGTTAAAGCAAACAGTGCCATACGAATTAATACGCCGTTTTGTACCTGGCGAAATATTGCTAAATTGTCGTTACTGTTTAAGTCGTTATCAAGCTCGTTGGCTTCTAAGCGACTGTCACGTGGAAGAGGATGCATTAATACAGAGTTAGGCTTACAGTGAGCGCTGTAGATAGATTGGCTAATCCTAAAGCCGCCACGGTATTTATTTGCTTCTTCTTGCGAAGGAAAACGCTCTTCTTGAATACGTGTTTGGTAAACAATATCGGCTGCTAAATTACCTTCCATCTTATTTACTAGCTCAATTTTATGGCCCGCATTTTCTACTGCATCTAAAATGCTTGTTGGCATTTGTAAGCCGTCAGGCGCGACCATCGAAAACTTTACGTTTTTATAATGGCACAATAGTTTAGATAAAGAATGCACTGTGCGGCCATACTTTAAATCGCCCACAAGCGCTATATGCATACCATCAATATTTTGACCAAAACGATGTAATTCGCGCTCAATGGTTAATAAGTCAAGTAATGCTTGAGTTGGGTGCTCATTTGGGCCGTCGCCGCCATTAATAACGGGTACGGTACAGCCGTCAGCAAATTCACTTACTGAGCCTGCGTCAGGATGGCGCATAGCAACAGCGTCAGCATAAGCTGAAATAACGCGGGCGGTATCGTAAAGAGACTCACCTTTAGCAAGGGCTGAACTTTGCATACCTGTAGTTTCACGTACGCCACCGCCAAGTAAATTAAAGGCGGTGCCAAAGCTAACTCGTGTACGAGTGCTTGGTTCAAAAAACAAATTAGCTAAAATAGCGCCTTCTAGCACCGTAGTTTGCTTTTGCTTTTTAGCATAAGGCTCCATTTTTTTTGCTACTGCAAAAATACGTTCAATGCAGTCTCTGTCTAGCTGATTTACAGACAGTATATGCTCACCTTGGAAACTTAACATGGGGTTATTCCTAATCAATCAAATGGGCGCGATAATCCATAAATGGAGCACGCAATCGCGCGTGTTAAAGCAAGTATTGTAAATTGCAGCGAAGTTTAACATGCGCCGCAAAGCTTGTACCAACCGGCATAGATATTTGAGCAATTTAGCGCATTAAATTTCACTATAACGTTGTTAAAAATTTTTAACCTAGAACAACTAGATAAAAAATTTTGCCAAGCTCTAGCGTAATTTTCTAAATGTTAAATAGACCCCATATAAGCCGATTAGTATTATAAATTAGGTTTTATTACCGCAAGCGCCACTATGATGAGCAACGCAATAACTGGGAGCTCGTTAAAAATACGGTAAAAGCGGTCTGTCTTAGTGTTGCGGTCATGTTTAAAGTCATTTAATAACTTAAAACAGTAGCCGTGGTATATATATAAGATGATCACCAGCACTAGTTTATAGTGCAACCACATACTGTATCTAAACCAATCACGACCATATTCAACAATGGTTAATACACCAAATACAGCGGTTAATACAGCAAATGGGGTAACGAAATAAAGTAGTCTGCGCTCCATAACTTTTAACATAGAGTTGCATGATCTTTCCTCGCTCATAGCGTGATATACAAATAATCGAGGCAAGTAAAAAATACCGGCAAACCACGCAATCATAAAAAATATGTGGAGTGTTTTATAAATCAATAATGCGCTCATAATAGTCCTTATTGTTTAAAGTAAGCTGTTACGAATGGTTAAAATATGATGAATTTGATCCCAGCGTAATAGCCCCATAATTTGTTGATTATCTAAAAGGTTATAAACGTAAAGCGCGCCACTTCTTTTATCTTTTAGGATATCGAAAGCATCGGCTAGGGTGGCCTGACTACTGATGCCCTGCAAGCTAATATAATTTATATTTATTGTTTCATTAGACATTAGAGTTAAATCGTATTCAGCGAGACGATAGCCATTTTCTTCGTCAAAAACAATTAACGGAGTTTGGCTATCCATGGCATCTAATGTGCTTTTTATTTGCACTTTATCGTCTGAATAAAGCAATTTAAAGTCTTCATCCATATCATCCATTATCCCCACTTTTTGTAATGCTTCGGTAGCGGGAGATACATGGTAGGGTAATCCCTGAAAATCTAGTTGCTGCAAAAATATGGAGCGATTTCCAAAAAACTGTAATGCTGTTACATAGGCCGTGGTGATCACAAGCATAGCTGGAACAATTATTTCAGGTGACGATGTAAGCTCCATGACTGTTGTTAAAGCAGCTAGTGGCGCATGCAATGTGGCGGCCATTAATCCAGCCATACCTAACACGCCATAAGTACCCGCTATATCAGTGCCAGGACTAATAAACTGAGCAAAAAAAGCCATTAATGTACCAATTAATACGCCAAGTCCAATTACCGGACCAATTAAACCGCCCGGAATACCCAAACCGATAGCAAACAATGTAGCAAGTAGTTTAGCGATTAAAATAGTTGTGAGTAGCTTTACGTCATCAGGAGATTCAACCGCGATAGTTATTGCGCTCATACCAGAGCCCATAGCATGAGGTACTGCGTAAGCTATTAAGCTGGCAATGCATCCTGCAATTAATAAACGAGGGAACATACTTAAAGGTTTAAATGTTTTAATAATTAGCATTAAGTTTTGATTAAAGCTAAATGCAATAGCACCCAGCGCCATGCCGCATAATATTAAATAAGGGTAATGCCAACCACTCAATGGCGCTATGGTAATGAGTGCAAGCTCTGAACCTTCACCAAAAACAAACTGTGTGGCCAGTGCGCCAGTAACAGCGGCAAGCATGATAGGTACAAATATGTGTACTTTATATTCACGAAGTACCACTTCCATTACAAAAATAACGGCTGCAAGTGGAGTATTAAACGACGCGGCTATACCTGCCGCTACTCCACAACCACTTAGAGTACGCATGGCATTATGCGGTAAATGCAGCTTATCTGCCAAAATACTCGCCCCCGTTGCGCCCATATGCACGGAAGGCCCTTCTCGGCCAACTGAAAAGCCGCTAATGAGAGCAAGTGCGCCACCAACAAATTGATTAACCGTATTGTATAAAGGCATTTGCCCGTAGTGACGTTTAATTCTGTGTATAACAAAGGGGATACCCAAGCGGTAATGTTTAAACCCAGTAAAGGCAGCAAACGTGGCTATTAGTAATGCAGCAACTAAAGGCATTAGTACACGTTCAAGTGTTGGTAGGGTAGTAAAGTCGTCAGGTGTTTCTAAAAATAAGCTTTGGAAAAACAGAATGGTTAAGCGAAATAAAATAATAAAAAATGCAGCAATTAATCCGGCAACTACGCCTAATAAGCATAATTGTACAGATGTTTTAGGTTTTGCCAGCCGACGCCTGAGTTGCTCAAGCCACATGCATAATTCCTCACTGTATTTTTCAGCAGCATTTTAGCAAAAGAGTTTAGCTAAGTCCTTGTGATTTTGAAATTTTCGTAACTTATATTAACAATTTGCAGTGAAGATTAAGACCTATTGCCTATAACTAAAATATTTAATGAGTTTATAGCGTATAAAGGTCGCTTTTAGTTTGCTTAAGTATTATTTTAGCTAGTTAATGTTTGGCCACTTTTTTACTAATTTATAGATATAACTTAGAGGAAAGAGTTGTTTTACTATACTTGATTAAAACACTCGGGTATTAGATAATCACGCCATTGCGATATTGAGGGTTTTAAAATGTCTGAAGAATTACCAATTAAGTTCAGCGATGCAGCTGCTGTTCGTGTTAAACAGTTAATCGACGAAGAAGAAAACCCAGACTTAAAACTGCGTGTTTATGTAACAGGCGGTGGTTGTTCTGGTTTTCAATATGGTTTTACTTTTGATGAAAAAGCGAATCCTGGCGATTTAGAAATTGTAAAAAATGGTGTAACACTCGTTATTGATCCAATGAGCATTCAATATTTGGTTGATGGTGAGGTTGATTACACTGAAGGATTAGAAGGCGCACGCTTTTTTGTATCTAATCCAAATGCAACAACAACTTGTGGTTGTGGTGCAAGCTTTAGCGTTTAACAGCTAAACGCTAAATAGAATAAAGCCGCTTTTGCGGCTTTTTTAATGCCTACAAATCAGTTGGTGCGTATTCGGTAATTTGCATTATCAATACAAAAAAGCCGAGCACAAAGGCTGAAAACGCTAAAATATACATAAAGCCTTTTTTACCTTGTTTAATAGGTACGCCGTTGTGGCGCAAAAAAAAGTACCAAACTAAACACAACACGATAGGTAATAAAAAAAGAAGTCTGAACATTACTTGGCCTTTTTAGTGCAAATTATTGCTTAATAATAAACGTGTAACATTAAAAAGGAACAAATATGTTATAAATATTTTTAAGCTGTTTTATGAAGGTAATATTATTTTTTTAATATTTTCTGATAACTTAGGTCAAATATTCAGTGTTTATAAATGTTCGTTCAGGTTGATTTTGTACCGAGTATGTAATTAATTATTTAACCAAAGTGTTAATAGTATATAATGTATCCAAGAATGAGACGGGCAAAATTTCATTCTCAATAAAAACAAATCTTTACCATATTATTAGCGTAGTTTTTAGCTGTGTTGGTGGAGTGAGTAGCAACACATGCTTTATTAAGCAATAGCTTGCTATTGAAAGTATGACTGCTTACCTGCCTACGGCTATTGATGGAAACTACTGCTTTAATGGGTACGTCAAATCATCTAGTAGGAGATGTAAAATGATGGGCAAAACAGTTTCTTCTGAAGAAAATGCAAAGCTAACAAAGTGGCTTAAAACTAAGCGCCATGAAAAGGGTCATACAATGCGAAGCCTAGCACAAGTGCTTGGAACGCCTCATTCATTTATCGGCAAGATTGAAAATCAAGAACGCCGTTTAGATGTCATTGAGTTTGTTCGCTATTGTACAGCTCTAGAAGTTGATCCACATGAAGCACTTAGCTTGCTAAAAGTAGATTAACTCAATAATTGCTTAGTACACTTTAAGGGGCACTTGATAGTGCTAAGCAATATGTTAATGCAGGGATGCATTAAATATTTTTGTGGTAATTCTTCTCAAGCTCATACAACTTATGCCTAATCAGATATAAAAATATCAACGAAGGTAAAACCATTAAGGCTGTTAAAATAAAGAACAGCGACCAATTTCCCATTAACCAATCATCAATTACTACACCACTGTAGCTTGAAAGCAATGTTCGTCCTAAATTCCCTAATGACGCCAGTAATGCATAGTGCGTTGCACTAAATGCTCTATCGCATAACATCGATATAAAGGCCACCATAGCGACCAACGACCACGCTTGCGTAAAGCCATCAATAACAATAGCAAAGGCATACAGCCTTAGGTCAGGGCCAACTAAAGCAATCCACGAAAAGGCTAAGTTTGAAGCAGCCATTGCAATACCACTTACAAATAAACCCTTAACAATGCCATATTTTTGATTAAATAAACTGCCAACAAAGGTAAATATGATTGTAAGTACCGCTGTACCTACCTTCGAAAATGTAGCTATATCGCTATTGCTAAAACCAATTTCTTTATAAAACACAATCGACATGCGCCCTAAAAACGCTTCGCCTATTTTAAATAAGAAAATAAACGCAAGTAATGCTAGTGCTGTTTTAACGCCATTTTTAGTAAAAAAAGCTCTAAAGGGATCAATAACGGTTACCGCAAGCCACGCAACAGTTTTTGTTAAAGGAGTTTGTTTTGTAGAGGACAGTTTTTCAAGGTACACACGCTCAAGTTCAGCATGTACTGCTTCGCGGTTGGTTTCGGGCTCTTTTGCAAACAGTGCTCCACTCATTAACAGCAGCATTACGGCAGCTAAAAAGTAATAAATTTGTGGCCAGTCGAGCGAGGGTATATCGGCCATGTAAAATGGAATGGCGCCTAAAAGTGCATAACCTGTCCACCAACCCGAAGTTGCCATTGCGGCTGCAGCGGTTGCTTTGTGTGATTCGCTTTCGCTTAGGGTGTCTATTCTAAAGGCATCAATAGCAATGTCTTGAGTAGCCGAAGCAATGGCGATTAATAAACAAATCGCAGCAACAATTGCCAAATTAGCTTTTAAATCAAGCCCTGCTAATAGCAAGGTGCCAATAAAAATAAAACTTTGGCAAAATAGTATCCAACTGCGACGTTGGCCTAGCCATTTATATAAAATAGGAAGTTTTGTACGGTCAATGAGTGGCGACCACAAAAAGTTTATGCTGTAAGCGCCAAATACAATGCCAAATAGGCCTATCATACTGCGACTTAGCCCTTCATCTTTTAGCCAAGCAGACATAACAGAGCCAATTAAAACCCACGGAAAACCGCTACTCATACCAAATATGAAAATGTGGATTAAGCGTTTGTCTTTAAAGTAAGAAAAATATTCGCTAATAGAGAGAGATTTGCTCATAGGGCCTTCATTGGCTTTGATGCAGAGCAGCTAAGCTGCTCTTAAAAAATTATAGTGGGACTTGTTCAAGCACTTTAATATTTAAGATGACAACAGGTTTTTTAGGTACGAAATCGTAGCCAATTTTTTCATTAAAACCGGTTTCAACAGTCATAATTTTATCAAGCGTGTCGTAACCATCCATTACGCTACCAAATACTGCAAAGCCCCAATCTTTCCCTGGATTTAAGTGATCGTTATTATCCATATTAAAAAAGAATTGGCGAGTTCCTGAGTGCGGTTGTCTATCTTGATAGGCCATAGCAATGCTATACATATCGTTTTTTAAACCGTTACCGCTTTCATTAAAAATAGGGTCATTTTCATGTAGGCCATCATAGTCTTTATCGTAACCGCCACCTTGAATAACAAAGTCGCGATCATTTTCTACATCGCGCTCGATACGGTGAAAAACGCTGCCTTGATAACTTTTGTCTGACACGTAAGTTAAAAAATTATTGACTGTGATGGGCGCTTTAGAACGATCTAGCTCAACCACGATGCTACCCATTGAGGTTACAATTTCTACGCGTGGAAAAATGTTGTCCTTTTGCACAAAGCGGCCTTCTTGGGCTGCTAAGCTACTTGCACTAAAGAATAGGCCTAAGCAGATTAAAAAAAGTCGTTTCATAGTTAACCTTCTAAAAATTCTATTAATTCAGGGTCAGATACAATGCGGGTAATAACTTGCTCAGTCAACTTATTGAGCTGACCTTCTATTTTTGCTCGCTCATGACTAAATGGGCCTTCTAAATTAGCACTGCCTCTATACACTTTACTAAAGTTACTTGAGGCGCGAATAACACGCACGCCAAGTTCTATGTGGGCTTCGCTGGTATGGCTCACTAGCTTTTCGGTTACAACAGCTTGCAATGCATGAATATCTACTTCAAAGCGAACCGTTGCTAAGTTAGAAATACTGGCTCCATTGCGGCTAAGGGCGCTGTCTAACACACTTTTAATAGAGCTGGTAATACCTTGGCTTGCAAAGGTTTTAGTTTTGTCTGACTCAATAAGTTTAAGTGTTGATGTATCGCCACGTAAATCAATTACACTAGTACTTAAGCTACTATTTATAGTGCTTATTTGACCATTTTTATAAACAGGGTTAAGTATTACTTGGCTAGGCTGATTCGCGCAGCCACCAAGTATCAGTAATACACAACACCCAATTATAATGTTTGTTAATTTCATTTATAGCATTCCACTATTTTTTGTTGCACTTAAAACGACAAACTTTTTGTTTGAACCTAACAACTTACAGTTGCCGAACATACGGTTTAATTTATCATGATAATCTAAATGACGATTACCAATAATACGCAGCTCACCGCCTTCTTTTAAAGTATCTTTTGCTTGTTTAAACATTTGCCAAGCAATATGGTCGGTAACGGCCTGAGCTTGGTGAAATGGAGGGTTACAAAGCACCATATCTACACTGTCTCTTTCAAAGCCTGTTAAACAGTCGTTTTCGATGAACTCGCAGTTATCAAACTTATTGCCTAGGTTAATTTCTACATTTAACCGAGCCGACTCTACGGCCATGTAAGACTCATCAACAAAAGTAACTGATGCATTAGGGCAACGAGCAAGCGTCATTAATCCAACAACTCCGTTACCACAGCCTAAATCAATAATGCTTTTAGCTTTTGGTGTTTCTGGTAAGTAGTTAAAAAAGAAGCGTGCACCAATATCTAACGAATCACGCGAAAACACATTTGCATGGTTTGTTATATTAAACTCAGTACCTTCAAGCTCCCACGTTACAGGGAAATCTGCTGCTTTATATCCGCCTTTAGCTGTACTTAATATAAGACGGGATTTTTTAACTGCTAGGCTAGTTTTTGTTTCACCAATAAATTGCTCAAATGATTTTATTGTTGAGTTATGAATTTCTTTTGTTTTACCTGCGGCAATTACTGGCGTACCAGGTGCAAGGACTTCACTGAGTTCACTTAACTGAAACTGTAAAAAACCTACATTACGAGGGATTTTAATAAGTACTAAATCAACATCCTGCGGTAATGCAGACAAACTATCTAATTGTGTAAAATCTGCTGTAGGCAGTTTGTTTTCTTGTAAGTTATAAGCCGCAGCTTGGTGGCTAATATAAGAATCGTTAACTGAACAAACCGTTAACTTATTAAAATAACAAGCAAGTGCACCAAAGCTATCGTTTAAAATAAGCAATGAGCGACAATCAGGGTGATGTTCGTTAACATAATTGATAAGGTACTCATCTGCCGAATCCCACGCTTGTAAGCTGCGGTTTTTTTGATCCAAAGGAAAGCGTTCAAGAGTAAAGGTTTTATCGCCTAGCTGGGCTTGCGTCGTCATAATGGTTCGTTGATCAGTAATCTAATGTAGGTAAATTCTAACATGCAACGGCAAAACGCCAACCCCCAACAGTTACCAAATGGCTTTTCTTATCAAAGTAGGGCACTTAGTGCACAAAAAAGCCTCGATCTATTTTATTATTTGCAAAAAAACCTACGTTGGCAGCAACCCGATGTAACTGTTTATGGTAAAACGGGGCCTATTCCACGGCTACAATGCTTCATGAGCGATTTAAATATTGAATACGGCTATTCAAGTAGTAAGCAAATAGTAGAGCCATGGGATGAATTGTTACTTAATATGAGAAGGCGTTTAGAGGCGCACTTAAATCAGCCTCTAAACTCATTACTCGTTAATTATTACCGAGATGGTAATGATACGATGGGCTGGCACAGTGATGATGAAATAGAGCTTGGTGATAAACCAACAATTGTGTGTGTCTCGCTAGGAGCTGATCGGATTCTAAAGTTAAAGCACAAGGCGAGCAATAAAGTAACCGACTTAAAATTACAAAGTGGCAGCTGTTTAATAATGAATGGACATAGCCAGCGAGATTATCAACATGCAATACCTAAGCAAACAACGCTTGCACATCCCCGAATAAGTTTAACTTACCGATTTATTAAGCACATTAAACAAAAGCAATTTAGTTAGCCAAGCGCTGCGTTAAATTGTTATAGTAAGTGTATAAATTAGCTAATTAAAACGGTCTTTTATGTCAATGCAGCAACAGATCCAAGAAAAAATAAGCAACGCTATTGCGTGTAAACATTTAAACGTAATTAACGAAAGCCATATGCACAGTGCGGGCACTGAATCACACTTTAAAGTAATAGTGGTTAGCGAAGGTTTTACAGGTAAACGTTTATTGCAGCGCCATCGTGAAATTAATGAAATTCTAAAAGATGAATTAGCAAATCATATTCATGCACTCGCAATTCATACATATACACCCGATGAGTATACAGAGCAGGGCGGCGAGGCACCTGATTCACCTAATTGTATGGGCGGCTCTAAATTAGCTTAAATAATTAATAGCGATTTGATTGTTACACTTGTGGTTAACTGATCAGATCAGTGTTTTTAGTATTAGCCTTTAAACTAGCGCTAATTTTTATTGTAAAAGATATAGGATGATCAATGGTCATTAAGCCTAAAATTCGTGGATTTATCTGCACAAACGCACATCCAGCTGGTTGTGCAGAGCATGTTCAAGAACAAATTAACTATGTAAAACAACAAGGCGCATTAAAAAATGCACCAAAAAATGTATTAGTTATTGGCGCATCAACAGGCTACGGCTTGGCTTCGCGCATTACAGCTGCGTTTGGTGGTGGTGCTAAAACATTGGGTATTTTCTTTGAAAAAGAAGGTACAGAACGCAAAACAGGCTCTGCTGGTTGGTACAATACCGCTGCTTTTCAAGATGCAGCAGACGAAGCAGGCCTTTGGTCTAAAAATATTAATGGCGATGCGTTTTCTAACGAAATTAAACAAAAAGCAATCGACACTATTAAAGCCGATTTGGGCAAAGTAGATTGTATTATTTACAGCTTAGCGTCTCCTCGTCGTACAGACCCAAATACGGGCGAAGTTTACTCATCTACGCTTAAGCCAATTGGAAATGCCGTTACTACTAAAAACTTAAATACATCAAAGCGTGAAATTGATGAAATTACTGTTGAAGCTGCAAACCAAGACGATATCGACAACACCATTAAAGTAATGGGCGGTGAAGATTGGGAAATGTGGATTGACGCATTAAAAGAAGCGGATGTATTAGCCGATAACTTTAAAACGACTGCGTACACTTATATTGGTAAAGAGCTAACATGGCCAATATACGGACACGCTACTATTGGTAAGGCTAAAGAAGATCTAGACCGTGCAACCGCTGCTATTAAAGAATCAACAAAAGATTTAAATGGTGAGGCATATGTTTCATCACTTAATGCTGTGGTAACGCAAGCAAGTTCTGCTATTCCTATTATGCCGTTATATATCTCTGCTTTATTTAAAGTTATGAAAGCAGATGGCACATACGAAGGCACTATTGAGCAAATTCACGCTTTATTTAGTGAAAACTTGTATGGTGAATCTCCTCGCTTTGACGACGGTGGACATTTATTCCAAAACTACAAAGAGCTAGAAGACGGTGTACAAGCTCGCGTGCAAGCTGTTTGGGATAAAGTAGATACGAGCAGCATTGATGAACTAACAGATTATGTTGGTTACCATAATGAGTTTTTACGCTTATTTGGTTTTGGTATAGATAGTGTTGACTACGATCAAGATGTAGATTCAGTTAAGCCAATTGCCAATATGATTGACTAACAGAACTTAGGGCCTGTTTATCTTTCGAGGTTAAATTTGCAGCAGTCTGTTTGGTATTTAGGCAAGGTAGAGCCTATGTAGTGTGGTTATTCCCCATAAATGGGTGATAACGTGGAATAAATGCCAAACATGCGCTGCCCAAAGGGTACTGCCTAGGGGCTATTTACTCTTTGTTGCTCGGTTTTTACTTAGCCCACTAGGTTACAAACCTCACGCCGCGATTAAATAGCCCCTAGATTGAACAAATTTTAATCCTGAAAGGTCAACAGGCCCTAGTTATAAAAAGCCGCTATCGCGGCTTTTTTTGTATTATGCGATTTGTTGAATTTACGATGAAATCAGGAATGATAATTGCTTAGGCTACCACTTTGGTCTAGCTTGATTTTTATTTAATTCACTTAACAAAACTAAATAAGTGTTTCTGTCGTATAATTTTCATAAATACACTCGCATAGTCATCTAAAATGATGTTAAAATCTCGACAATATGTGATGAGTTTTACTACGTTGCTTGTTTGATATCTCTAGCAAGCTGCTCTTTTGTACCTTGATATAACTTGGAATAACTCAAATGGCGACGTGGTTGATACGATTTTTCAGTTTCTTTCCTTTAATGTAATGCAAGTGCGTATGATCAACATAAAAAAAGGTCTGGATTTACCCTTAGAGGGCGCGCCACAGCAAGTTATACATGACGGTTCTGCTGTCAAACGTGTAGCTGTGCTTGGCGAAGAGTTTATCGGTATGCGTCCAACCATGCATGTTCGTGTGGATGACCAAGTCAAAAAAGGCCAGGTACTTTTTGAAGATAAAAAGAACCCAGGCGTCCTATTTACTGCTCCAGCTTCTGGTACAGTAAAAGAAATAAATCGTGGTGCTAAACGTGTGCTGCAATCTGTTGTTATTGAAGTAGCAGGCAGTGAGCAAATCACCTTTGACTCTTTCAAAGCAGACGAGCTTCCGAGCTTAGAGCGCGAAAAAGCCAAAGAAGTACTTATCCAGTCTGGTCAGTGGACAGCACTTCGTGTTCGCCCATTCAGCAAAGTAGCGGCTGTGGATGCAAATCCTAGTTCTATTTTTGTGACCGCAATCGACACAAACCCATTAGCTGCAGATCCTGCAGTAATTATTGCAGAAAATGCGCAAGCATTTGAAGCGGGTCTTGCAGTTGTTTCGCGTTTGACTGATGGCAAAGTATTTGTGTGTAAAAAAGCAGGCAGCCAAGTTCCTAGCTCATCTATAGCTCAAGTAGAAGTACATGAGTTTGGTGGTGTGCATCCGGCTGGCCTCGTTGGCACTCATATCCATCATCTTGATGCAGTTTCTGTTAGCAAACAAGTTTGGCATATTGGTTACCAAGACGTTATTGCGTATGGTCACTTATTCCTTACTGGTGAAATTTACACAAATCGTGTTATTTCGCTTGCAGGTCCTCGCGTTAAAAACCCACGTTTAGTGAAAACACAATTAGGTGCTTCATTGGATGATTTAGTGGCTGGTGAGTTAGAAGACGGAGATAACCGCGTTATTTCTGGTTCTGTTCTATCGGGTTCTATTTCAAACGGTGTTCATGCATTCTTAGGTCGTTACCACGTTCAAGTATCTGTTTTACTTGAAGGTCGCGAAAAAGAATTGTTTGGCTGGATTGCACCAGGTAGTGATAAATTCTCTGTAACGCGTACATTCCTTTCTCACCTTGCACCAAGTCGTTTATTTAAAATGACAACGTCAACAGGTGGTTCAAAACGTGCCATGGTACCAATTGGTAGCTACGAGCGCGTAATGCCGTTAGATATTTTGCCTACTTTATTATTACGTGACTTAATTGCACGTGATTTAGACAGTGCAATTTCATTGGGCGCGCTTGAACTTGATGAAGAAGATTTAGCGTTATGTACCTTCGTTTGTCCAGGCAAATACGAGTATGGTTCTATCCTACGCGATTGCTTAACTACGATCGAGAAGGAAGGCTAGAGAGATGGGTTTAAAAAAATATCTAGAAGATATCGAGCCGAATTTTGAAGCCGGTGGTAAATATGAAAAGTTTTATGCACTGTATGAAGCAGCTGCAACTATTTTTTATACACCAGGCTACGTAAATAAAGGCGCGACACACGTACGCGATAACATCGACCTAAAACGTATGATGATTTTAGTGTGGATGGCGACGTTCCCAGCTATGTTTTTTGGTATGTTCAATATCGGTCATCAGGCCGCTGGTGCTTTAGCACAAGGTTTTGAACTAGCAAACACGTGGCAAGTTGGTTTGTTCCAGTTATTCGGTGGCGAGTTAACCGCTGATGCAGGCTGGGGCGCTAAGATGTTCTATGGAGCATGTTTTTTCTTACCTATCTACGCTGTAACATTTGCAGTAGGTGGTTTCTGGGAAGTTATATTTGCTTCAGTGCGTAAGCATGAAATTAACGAAGGTTTCTTCGTTACTTCTGTATTATTTGCACTTATTTTGCCAGCAACTATTCCTTTATGGCAAGTTGCGTTAGGTATTACGTTTGGTGTAGTAATCGCTAAAGAAATCTTTGGTGGTACTGGCCGTAACTTCTTAAACCCTGCTTTAGCCGGTCGTGCATTTTTATTCTTTGCATACCCAGCTCAAATCTCAGGTGACACAGTATGGACAGCAGTAGATTCTTTCTCTGGTGCAACTATGCTAGGCCAAGCATTTGCTGGCACACTTGACTTTGCAAACATGGAATTATGGTGGAATGCGTTTTATGGTTTCATTCAAGGTTCTGTAGGTGAAACATCTACACTTGCATTATTAGTAGGTGGTTTGTTCTTAATTTACGTTCGTATCGCTTCTTGGCGCATCGTACTAGGTGTATTCCTAGGTATGGTAGCAACTGCATTTTTATTAAATGCTGTTGGCTCAGAAACTAACCCTGTATTTGCAATGCCTTGGTATTGGCATTTTGTACTTGGTGGCTTTGCGTTTGGTATGTTCTTTATGGCTACTGACCCTGTATCAGCTGCATTTACTGACAAAGGTAAATTAGCATATGGTCTATTAATTGGCTTTATGGTGGTTATGATACGTGTTGTGAATCCTGCTTTCCCAGAAGGCATGATGCTAGCAATCTTATTTGCTAACTTGTTCGCTCCACTGTTCGATCACTTTGTAGTGCAGGCTAATATTAAGCGGAGGTTGGCACGTAATGTCTAGTAATAACGAATCAATCGGCAAAACGTTATCAGTTGTTGTAGCACTATGTTTAGTGTGTGCAATCATTGTATCGTTTGCTTCTGTACAGCTTCGTCCTTTACAGCAAGCTAATAAAAACAAAGATATTCAAAGCAATATCTTAGCTGCTGCGGGCATCGACAAAGTTGAAAATGTTCTTGAAACATTTGATGCAAAAATCGAAGCGCGCGTTGTAAACATGACTACAGGTGAGTTTGTAGATACAGACCCAACAATCTTTGACTTTGAAAAAAGCAAATATGATGCAGCGCTAAGTGTTTCTCTTCAAGAGAAAGGCGTTAAAGATATTGCTGGTATTCAACGTGTGACTAAAGAGTCACCGGTGTATATCTCTAAAAAAGAAGATGGCTCAGTTGATGCAATCATTCTTCCTATCCAAGGCTACGGCTTATGGGGCTTAATGTACGGTTTTATCTCGCTTGAAAGCGATGGTGAAACAGTTAAGGGCATTATCTTTTACAAGCATAATGAAACCCCAGGTCTTGGTGGCGAAATCCAAAATCCACAGTGGACTGCTACATGGGAAGGTAAAGAACTTCCAATTCAAATTGTTAAAGGTACTGCGGGCAATGATGAGCATAAGATCGATGGTCTTTCAGGTGCTACATTAACGTCTAACGGTGTTGATCATGCAGTTGACTTTTGGACTGGCGAAAATGGCTTTGGCCCTTTCCTTGCGAAAGTACGTAAAGGAGCATTGAAATAATGGCTGATACTAAAGAAATGAAGGCGGTCCTATTTGGTCCGGTTTTAGCTAACAACCCAATCGCACTACAAGTACTTGGTATTTGTTCTGCGCTAGCGGTAACGTCTAGCTTAAAAAATGCGTTAATTATGTCAATAGCATTGACACTTGTAACTGCGTTTTCGAGCTTCTTTATCTCGCTTATTCGTAACCAGATCCCATCATCTGTACGTATCATCGTACAAATGACCATTATCGCATCATTGGTAATCGTTGTTGACCAAGTATTACAGGCATTTTCTTATGCTACTGCAAAAGAGCTTTCTGTATTCGTTGGTCTAATCATTACTAACTGTATCGTAATGGGTCGTGCTGAAGCATACGCGATGAAGTCGCCACCACTTATGTCATTCCTTGACGGTATTGGTAACGGCTTAGGTTACTCTGTAGTACTACTTACTGTTGGTTTCATTCGTGAGCTATTTGGTAAGGGTTCACTATTCGGTGTTGATATTATCCCATTAGTACAAGATGGCGGTTGGTATCAGCCTATGGGTCTATTGATCTTACCACCGAGTGCATTCTTCATCATTGGTTTATTCATATGGGTACTGCGTACTTATAAGAAAGACCAAGTAGAAGCTAAAGCGTAAGGGGCAAATAGTGGAACATTATATTAGTTTATTTGTAAAAGCCGTTTTTATTGAGAACTTAGCGTTGTCATTCTTCTTAGGCATGTGTACTTTTTTAGCGGTATCTAAAAAAGTAACTACATCAATTGGCCTAGGCATAGCGGTTATAGTTGTATTGGGTATTTCTGTACCTGTAAACAACTTGGTTTATCATGCGGTACTTGCACCTGGTTCACTAACTTGGTTAGGTTACCCAGATGCAGATCTTAGCTTTTTACGTTTCTTAACTTTCATTGGTGTTATTGCAGCACTTGTGCAAATTCTTGAAATGGCATTAGATAAGTTTTTCCCTGCACTATACAACGCGTTAGGTATCTTCTTACCACTTATCACAGTTAACTGTGCAATATTTGGTGCGGTATCATTCATGGTTGAGCGTAACTATAACTTCGGCGAGTCTGTTGTTTATGGTATTGGCGCTGGTGTTGGTTGGGCACTTGCAATTACATTACTTGCAGGTATCCGTGAGAAACTGAAATACTCAGACGTACCTGACGGCTTACGTGGTTTAGGTATTACCTTCATCACTGTTGGTTTAATGGGACTTGGCTTTATGTCATTCTCTGGTATTTCACTGTAAAGGTAGCGAGGATAAATCATGGATTATCAGATTTTCTTAGGCGTTGGTGTTTTTATCGCTATCGTTGTACTACTGGTTTTAGTCATCATTGGTGCTAAATCTCAGTTAGTTGCAAGTGGCGATATTATCATCGGCATTAATGGCGACCCAGATAAAGCCATTAAAACATCAGCAGGTAGTAAGCTTTTAGGCGCACTATCTGAGTCAGGTATATTTGTATCATCTGCTTGTGGTGGCGGTGGCTCTTGTGGTCAGTGTCGTGTACACATTAAAGAAGGTGGTGGTGATATTCTGCCAACTGAGCTTGATCACATATCTAAAGGTGAAGCCCGTGAAGGCTGTCGTTTAGCGTGTCAGGTAAATGTTAAAAATGACATGGAAATTGAGCTTGAAGAGTCAATTTTCGGTGTTAAGAAGTGGGATTGTGAAGTTATCTCTAATGATAACAAAGCAACGTTCATCAAAGAACTTAAGCTGCAAATTCCAGATGGCGAGTCAGTGCCGTTTCGTGCGGGTGGTTACATCCAAATCGAAGCTCCACCTCACCATGTTAAATATGCAGATTTCGATGTTCCTGAAGAGTATCGTGGCGACTGGAACCATTTTGGTTTCTTCGATCTGGAGTCAAAAGTAGACGAAGAAACAATTCGTGCTTACTCAATGGCTAACTACCCAGAAGAAGAAGGCATCATTATGCTTAACGTGCGTATTGCTGCTCCACCTCCAAGAAACCTTAGCTTGCCATGTGGTAAAATGTCTTCGTACATTTGGTCACTTAAAGAAGGCGACAAGGTAACTATCTCGGGTCCATTTGGTGAGTTCTTTGCTAAAGACACTGACGCAGAAATGGTATTTGTTGGTGGTGGTGCTGGTATGGCGCCAATGCGTTCTCATATCTTTGACCAACTTAAACGTTTGAACTCTAAACGTAAGATGAGCTTTTGGTATGGTGCACGTTCTGAGCGTGAAATGTTCTACGTAGAAGATTTTGACGGCCTAGCCGCTGAAAATCCTAACTTCGTATGGCATACAGCACTTTCAGATCCACAGCCTGAAGATAACTGGGAAGGCTATACTGGCTTTATCCATAACGTGTTATTTGAGAACTATCTTAAAGATCACGAAGCGCCTGAAGATTGTGAGTACTACATGTGTGGTCCTCCAATGATGAATGCGGCAGTTATTACTATGCTTAAAGATTTAGGTGTTGAAGACGAAAATATCTTACTAGATGACTTCGGTGGCTAACACTAATACCAAAACAGTTTAGTTTTGGTTAAAATACCAGCCTCGTAGCACTTGTGTTACGAGGCTTTTTTTATTCTTTAATTTTATCAATCTATTAAGTAGAGCTGTTATGAATCGAGTAAGTACTTCACAGGGCATAATGGCCTTTTTACTAATTACACTGACTTTATTATTGTCTGGGTGTGGTGAAAAGCCAGAGTTAAAAGAAACCTTTTTAGAAGGTAAGACTATGGGTACCACTTATCATATTAAATATTATGATGAGCAAGCTCAGCTATCGGCTTCACAACTACAGCTGCAAATAGACGCTGTTTTAAAAGATGTGAACCAATCTATGTCTACTTACATAGAAGACTCTGAAATAAATACATTTAACAGATTACCTGCAAATCAAGTTATGCCAATTAGCGAAGATTTTAGGGCTGTTATAAGCGAGTCTATTCGCTTGGGTGAATCGACTAAAACACTCGACGTAACAATGGGGCCTTTAATTGATTTATGGGGCTTTGGGCCTGATAAAAAACCAACTAATCGCCCAAGTGATGAAGCACTTGCTGCAATGATTGAAAAAATTGGTATAGATAAACTTAATCTTACAGAGCAGGGGCTAGCTAAAACTGTTGATGAATTGGAGCTTTCTTTTTCGGCAACAGCTAAGGGCTATGGTATTGATAAAGTTGCCCAGTTATTAGAAAGCCACGATATTACTAATTACATGGTTGAGATTGGTGGTGAGCTGCGTATAGCGGGTGAAAAGCCAAATAATCAGGATTGGAAAATTGCGATTGAGCAACCTGATGCACAACCTGGAGAGCGTAAGGTACACCGTGTTTTATCACCAGGTACAAGTGGTATAGCTACATCGGGTGATTACCGTATTTTTTATAAAATGGATGGCGAAATCTATACTCATTTAATTGATCCAGCAACAGGTATGCCTATTAAGCACGACTTAGTGTCGGTAACTGTGCTTCACCCAAGCGCTATGACAGCAGATGGTTTAGCGACGGCACTTACTGTAATGGGGATGCAAAAAGCGCAAGCTTATGCTGAACAACATGATTTACCGGTTTATTTAATAGGTAAATCAAAAGAGGGTTTAGTTACCTACTCAAGCCCAGCATTTAAGCCTTATTTATAGTATGGTGCTGACTTGTTTATTTCCGTGTTATTTGGGTATATAATAGCAGTCGCTCAAAAATATTTGAGTTTAATTTATTGCTGATCAATAGGGGCTAAGCAATGTCACTTTTTCTTCTTACTTTTGGCTTACTAATTTTGATAGTTTCGGCTATGGCCGTTGGTATGATCGTGCAAAAAAAATCTATGGCAAGCAGCTGTGGTGGTTTAGGTTCGGTTGGTATTGATAAAGCCTGTGATTGCGATGATCCATGTGATAAACGCAAAAACCGTTTAGCAAAAGAGCAAGCCTGGAAAGAAAACCGAATTATTTAAGCCTGTCTTAAATATTAAAAAGCGCTTTATAGCGCTTTTTTTGTACCTGTAAAACGCCTCCGCATCATCGTTTCCAAAGTAATCCAATCTAAATGTATTAGACAAAGGTATATAGTTTAGTTTTTTTCACCTATTAGGTTTATTTTTCTCGTTTGTCAAATTGGAGCTAACACTCTAAAGTTTAACCATAGACAAAGAGCAAGGCTCTCGTCATAAGCTTGAGGCATAAGTTAGCCTCGCTTAAAAGAATCTTTATATTGTGTGTGAAGATGTTGTCAGTGTGAAAGGCAACTCAAATTCGGTGGTGACTGCATTTGAGTTGTTTTTATTTCCCTACAATTGCCACGTAATGTATACCAAGAATCTTTATATTGTGTGTGAAGATGTTGTCAGTGTGAAAGGCAACTCAAATTCGGTGGTGACTGCATTTGAGTTGTTTTTATTTCCCTACAATTGCCACGTAGTGTAAACCAAGAATCTTTATATTGTGTGTGAAGATGTTGTCAGTGTGAAAGGCAACTCAAGTTCGGTGGTGACTGCATTTGAGTTGTTTTTATTTCCCTACAATTGCCACGTAATGTAAACCAAAAATCTTTATATTGTGTGTGAAGATGTTGTCAGTGTGAAAGGCAACTCAAGTTCGGTGGTGACTGCATTTGAGTTGTTTTTATTTCCCTACAATTGCCACGTAATGTAAACCAAAAATCTTTATATTGTGTGTGAAGATGTTGTCAGTGTGAAAGGCGGCTCAAGTTCGGTGGTGACTGAATTTGGGCTGTTTTTATTTGTGCCACACAATTATTACTCCCTCCTAAAAACCTATAATCCTATTAAATATTTCTCTTTAAATCGTTTTTTATTTAAACTAACCGAATGTTTTTTATCGTGTTATTTTTTATTAACAAAATAGCTTCGAAAGCTTAACTCAAATTAATTGATTTTTAGTTGAACAGAAAATTCTCTTTGTTATACTCAAGTTCGAACTTTCAGTAAGTTTTGAAAGTTTGGTTGATACGGATCAATTTTCGCTAGGTAAATATGTGCTAGCTGGATTTGATTGTATTTAGCACCTGGTTTTAGGGCTTACAACAGCAATGTTTTTTAAATTTTTCCATTGCGAACTGTATTACTCTAATTTTGTTATAGTCATTTTAGTAGGTTAATGTCTTTGAACACACTTTCTTTGCATCATACAACTACGGAACTTGCCTCTGGCGAGCCGCAGACGTGTGAGCGCTTGAATAAAGCAGGCAAGGGCGTGTGTGTAGCTATAACTTTATTAGTGTTTAATACTGTAATGTTGCTAAGTGGTGCATTAGAGGATGCCTTCAAGCTTGAAGCGCTATTAAGTGATGGGTTTATTGTAGAGCCACTGTTACTTAGTCTTGCGCAATTTTTAGCTCATCCGATCATATCAAGTCAGTTACTTATTGGCCTTTGCTGGTTATTGTTCCATATTTGTCCAGCGCGTCGTGCTGGCATAATCCTCCGTAAAGCAGCCTTTGCTTTTAGCGAGGCTAAAGTTCTTCAGCCTGTGATCTCTTCACACGGTTGTCGTGCTCCACCTAGCTTTACAGGTTGCCTGTAACGCTGCATCTTGTTGCTGGTTTTAATTATTTGTTCTTGCTGTAAATAATTAAGGTTAGCTAAAACAAAGTAGCTCCGTGTTTTTTAAACACATTTCAGCCAACCACTACTCACCCAAGTTAACTTTTATTACGTTATATAAATGCGTTTAGAAAGCTGGGTTTGTTGCTAGGTCATTAATGGCATGAGCTTTAGGTTTTGAATAGCCCCCTTATTTTTATAATTTAATTCTAGTTAACTTGGGTTTTTATTGAAAAATCGTTGCTTTGATTTTTATTTTAAGCAGCAAATTGAAACTCTAGGTTTGTAGGATACTCCCTTGTTAATTCGTAACCTTTGTAATATTGCTTTAGCTAGTACAGTGCTGGCGTTGTCAGGCTGTAAAGGCGGGATACTCGATCCAAAAGGGCAGATAGGCATTGATGAGAAAAATTTAATCATCATCGCAACCGTGCTTATGTTGCTTGTAGTCGTTCCCGTTATTGTGATGACTTTGTATTTCGCTTGGAAATATAGAGACACTCAAAACCAAGAAATTTATGCTCCAAAATGGGCTCATTCAAATAAAATTGAAGCCGTTGTTTGGGCTGTTCCTATTGTTATTGTAATCATTTTAGGTGTTATTACCTGGCAGTCTACCCAAGAGCTAGACCCTTACAAACCAATTGAAGGTAAAGGTAAGCATCTTACTGTTGAAGTGGTTTCATTAAACTGGAAGTGGCTGTTTATATACCCTGAGCAAGGTATTGCTACGGTTAATGAATTAGTGTTCCCAGCAAATGTACCTGTTGAATATAAAATCACTTCAGAGAGCACAATGAATTCATTTTTTATTCCGCAATTGGGTAGTCAAATATACTCAATGGCTGGGATGGAAACCAAGCTTCACTTAATTGCAAATGAGCCAGGTACGTTTAAAGGCTTTTCTGCAAATTACAGCGGCGCAGGTTTCACTGGCATGAAATTTAATGCCATTGCTACACCTACTCAAGCTGGTTTTGATAAGTGGGTGAGTGATGTGAAAGCGAATTCAAGCGCTAATAACCTGACTCATGCAAACTATGTTGAGCTTGCAAAAGCAAGTGAAAATAACCCTGTAGCCTATTACGGAAAAGTTGATGACGGCTTATTTCATACCATTGTTATGAAGTATATGCAGGCGCATGGCGATATGAACAAAAAACACCATGCAATGGGCGAACATGGGCAAATGAGTAAAAAGCATCATGAAATGAGTGAGCACTCAATGCCTTCATCTCACAGCCAAGGCGAGGAATAATAATGTCGTTATTAGGTAATCTTTCACTCGACGCAATTCCGTTTCATGAGCCAATTCTTGTGTTCACGATGTCGGTTATTGCGATAGCTGGGCTTATTATTGCCGGGCTTATTACAAAGTATAAAAAATGGGGCGTGCTTTGGCGCGACTGGATCACGTCTGTTGATCACAAACGCTTAGGCGTAATGTATATTCTTTTAGCACTAATAATGCTGTTTCGTGGTTTTTCTGATGCAATAATGATGCGTGCGCAGTTGGCACTTGCTACCAGTGGTGCGCCAGGTTATTTACCACCAGAACACTACGACCAAATATTTACTGCCCACGGCGTAATCATGATCATATTTATGGCAATGCCATTTATGATTGGTCTAATGAACATTGTATTACCACTTCAAATTGGTGCTCGCGATGTTGCTTTCCCATTTTTAAATAATTTAAGTTTTTGGTTTACAGCCAGTGGTGCAATTTTAATTAACTTATCACTTGTGTTTGGTGAGTTTGCAAAAACAGGTTGGGTGGCATATCCGCCGCTTTCGGAGCTGACCTTTAGCCCTGGGGTGGGGGTTGATTATTATATTTGGGCCTTGCAAATATCCGGGCTCGGTACACTTCTAACAGCCGTAAACTTTTTAGCGACCGTGTTTAAAATGCGTGCACCAGGTATGACCCTAATGAAAATGCCAATTTTCACATGGGCATGTACATGGGCAAACATATTAATTGCAGCATCATTCCCAATTTTAACTGCTGTACTTGCAATGCTAACGCTTGACCGTTATCTCGACTTCCACTTCTTTACCAATGAATTGGGCGGTAACGCCATGATGTACATCAACCTGTTTTGGGCATGGGGTCATCCTGAGGTATACATATTAGTATTACCAGCGTTTGGTATTTTTTCTGAAATTATTTCGACCTTTGCCGGTAAACGTTTATTTGGTTACAAATCGATGGTTTACGCCAGCGGTGCAATCTCAATTTTAGGCTTTATTGTTTGGTTACATCACTTCTTTACTATGGGCTCAAGTGCTAACGTTAACGCGTTCTTTGGGGTAATGACCATGGTTATTGCCGTACCAACTGGGGTTAAGTTGTTTAACTGGTTATTTACTATTTACCGAGGTCGTTTACGTATAAGTGTACCGGTACTTTGGACTCTTGGCTTTATGGTTACCTTTACCGTAGGCGGTATGACCGGTGTATTACTTGCCATTCCTGGCGCCGATTATGTACTGCATAACAGCTTATTCTTAATAGCACATTTCCATAACACAATTATTGGTGGTGCTGTGTTTGGTTACCTGGCCGGTTTTGTATTTTGGTTCCCTAAAGCAATGGGCTTTAAACTTAATGAAAAATGGGGCAAAGCATCATTTTGGTGTTGGATTATTGGTTTCTTCGTAGCATTTATGCCGCTGTACGTACTTGGTTTCTTAGGTATGACACGTCGTTTAAACCACACTAACAACCCAGATTGGAACATGTGGTTATACATTGCCGCAGGCGGTGCTGTAATTATTATGTTTGGTATTATCAGCCAAGTAATTCAATTATATGTGAGCTTTAGAGACCGTGAAGCGCTTGACGATACAACAGGCGATCCGTGGAACGGCCACACACTTGAGTGGGCTACAAGTTCACCTCCGCAAATTTATAACTTTGCAACAATTCCACATATCGATGATATTGATGCATGGACCGATATGAAAGAAAAAGGTCAAGCATATCAAGATAAAGCAAACTACAGCCCTATTCATATGCCTAAAAATACATCAGCTGGCGTGTTAATGGCAGCAAGTTTAACAGTATTTTGTTTTGCAATGATTTGGCATATTTGGTGGTTAGCTGTTGTTGGACTAGTAGGCGGAATTGCCGTATTTATCAAACGTTGTTACACCAGCGATGTAGATTACTATATACAACCTGATGAAATTGCACGCATTGAAGCTGCATATAATTCAAGTGGCGTTAAGGAGTTAAAAGCGTGAGTACACTTTCTGCAAATTTAGACTCTGTATCACACGATGATCATGCCCACGCGCATGATCACCACGATACTTCGGGTGATACCGTATTTGGTTTTTGGTTATACCTAATGACCGATTGCCTACTGTTTGCCTCGTTTTTTGCCACTTACGCTGTGTTATTTATGAACACAGCCGGTGGCGTATCGGGTAAAGATATTTTTGAACTCGACTTTGTAGCAGTAGAAACTGCAGCACTACTGATTAGTAGTATTACTTTTGGTTTTGCCATGATTGCCGCTCAAGGGCAAAAAAAGGCACTAACACTGACTTGGTTATTTGTTACGTTTTGTTTAGGTGCTGTGTTTATTGGTATGGAAGTATACGAATTTCATCACCTAATTGTGCATGGTAATGGTCCACAACAAAGTGCCTTTTTAACATCGTTTTTCTCATTAGTTGGCTTACATGGTTTACATGTAACTGCGGGTCTAATTTGGATGACCATAATGATGATTGAAGTTGCTAAACGCGGCTTAGGTAAAGCAACCGTAACGCGTTTAAGCTGCTTAAGCCTATTTTGGCACTTCTTAGACATTGTCTGGATTTGTGTATTTACCGTTGTTTATTTAATGGGAGCAATGTAATGAGCCACAGCGAAACGCATGCGTTAAAGCAAACGCAAAGTGATCATCATGATGAATCTCATGGCAGTGTTAAAACTTACTTAATTGGCTTTGTGCTATCGGTAATTTTAACTGCTATACCGTTTTACATGGTAATGGAAGGTGACTTCTCAAAAGCAACAACGCTTTGGAGCATTGTTACTTTAGCAATCGTACAAATTTGGGTGCATTTAAAATACTTTTTACACCTTAATTTTACCACCGAAGATGGCCGTGCAAGTACTTTCTCATTCCTATTCAGTGCTCTGATCATCGTAATGGTTGTTGGGTTATCTGTTTGGATCATTTATGAATCTAACGCAATGATGATGTACTAGGAGTTGAAGATGTTTCGTCGTTATTTATCAGTGACAAAGCCGGGTATTATTATGGGCAATTTGATCAGCGTAGCGGGCGGGTTTTTACTTGCCTCGCGCGGTGATATAGACCCATGGTTAATGATTGCCACATTAATTGGTTTGTCGCTAGTGGTTGCATCAGGTTGTGCTATCAACAATGTTATAGATAGAGACATAGATGTGGCCATGGCGCGTACTCGTACGCGGGTTACAGTAACGGGCGAAATGTCGGCCTTTGCTGCACTTAGTCACGGTATTTTATTGGGTGTTGTGGGCTTTGGTTTACTTATCGCCTACACCACTCAAGCCGCGGTATTTTTTGCAGCCTTTGGCTACGTAATCTATGTAGGGGTTTATAGCCTCTACATGAAACGCAACTCAGTATATGGCACTTTTGTAGGCAGCCTTTCTGGCGCTGTACCGCCAGTAGTAGGTTACTGCGCCGTAACAGGGCAGTTCGATATGGGCGCATTAATACTGCTAGTCATGTTTAGCTTGTGGCAAATGCCGCACTCTTACGCTATTGCTATTTTTCGCTTTAAAGATTATCAAGCTGCAGGTATTCCTGTATTACCAGTAGCGCAAGGTATCGACAAAGCAAAACGCCATATCGTACTTTACATTGCTGTATACGCATTAGTGGTGATGTTACTGCCAATTACTGGCTACACAGGTGCTGCTTTTATGGCTGTTGCTTGTATTACCAGCTTTTGGTGGTTGCTAATGGCGCTACGTGGTTATCGTCGTAATATTGATATGAGTAGCTGGGCACGTAAAGTGTTCGCATTTTCAATTATTAATATTACAGCGTTAAGTATTGCTATGGCTGTTGATTATCATAGTGTTGCTCCACAGCTATTAACGCTTACCTAATTTAAATTTTTTTACTATTCCAAAGTTAATCCAAAGGCTCGAAAGGGCCTTTTTTTATGCCTAAAATAGTTTTGCAATAGAGCGCTTATTGGCAAGTTCTAGGCTTTGCTTTATTCGTGCTCTTACCTCTGGTGATTTATTTTGGCTTAACTTAAAGTTTCCACTCCAATGAGTGGGAGTAAATTCTATAAAGCTTAATTGTTGATACATTGCTTGGCGATTGCTTTTGGGCACGTCAGTAATCTTCCACATTGGCGTAAAGCCTTGCTCAAAATGGCTCGTTAGTTGCCGCATTATTTTGTTTTTCTCATTATCGCTTTCAATAATATTCACATTTGCAGTTACTTGTACTGATGAATAAAGCCAGCTCGGCAGTGTTTTATTATTACTATACGAGGGAGATAGATAACAGTTATCGCCACTAAATAGTAATTTTACTGACTGTTTATCACATTGCGCTAGCGGGTTATGTTTTGCTACGTGTGCAATAAATACATTACGTGAGGGCTCATATAATACAGGCACTTGGCATATATTATTTAAGTCACTTTGCGAGCAGGGCATTAAAATACTCGCTAGAGGGAATTGCTCAACCAATGCTTGCAAACGTTCAATATTATGTTCTTGAAAATGTGTGGGTGGGTACATTAAAGCTTCTCCTCTAACTGCAACTTAATGCTCTGCCAATGTTCGTCAATAATGCTAAATTTTGCAGTGCTTCTGTAACTTCCATCACTTAGCAATCTATCTTTATGGGCTATACCTTCAAATCGGGCGCCTAGTCGAGTAATTGCATTTCGAGATTTTTGATTTTTTTCGTGGGTATTAAATGTTATTCGCACTAAATTCAACGCGTCAAAAGCGTAGCTAAGCAGTAAATATTTAGTGTGAGTATTAATATAAGTTTGCTGCCAGTGATGGCTTATAAATGTATGACCAATTTCAGCACTTAAGTTATGCGTATCTAATCTAAATAGTCGTGTAGTGCCTACAACCTCTTTGCTGGCTATGTCTACTATGGCAAATACAATTTGTTCTTTTTTATTAAATTGTGCACTGGTGGTAAACCATTCCTTTAACTGTTCGGGTGTTTTTGTATAGTTGCTTAATACCCATTCCCATATTTTTGGATGTTGCCCAGCTTTATATAAGCTTTTTAAATGCTCATAATTTAATGGCTCTAATATGACCTTATTTGTTTTATGTATCTGTTGAGTAAACATGTTGCCTCTATGCTTTGCTATTTACGAGCAACAAATGTACGCCAATTTGGTTTGGTAAAAACAACCAGAATTGGCTTTTTAGCTATACCAGTTATAAAGGGATAACATGCAACCGCTTAATATTGAATTTAATGACTCAAACAAAGCTAAGTACATACAAGTTGCAGATGCTTTACGTGGTTCTATTGTAAAGGGAGATATTGCACCTGGTACAAAACTCAGTTCTGCTCGAGTTATGGCACAAACGTATCAGTTAAATCGCCATACAATAATGAACGCATTGCAGTTATTAGTAGCCGAAGGATGGCTAGAATCCCATGAACGCTCTGGGTATAGCGTTACTCAAACACTACCAATTCAAAGCAGTGCTAACTGTGAGCACACGCCAGTTTTAACACCAAAACCTTATAAATTTGCTACAGAGTTAGCCGTGCCTATTCCGGCAATGAATTTAAAAGACTACGTATATAATTTTGCAGGTGGACTTCCTGATTTAAATAGCTTTCCCTATAAAGAATTTAAACGCTCTATAAGTCATGTATTTAATCATTTAGATATCAGTAAACTTCATTATGGTGATATAGGTGGAGTGAGTGAGCTAAAAGCTCAGATAAGTGATTACTTACATAAAACTAGAAATTTAAAAGCATCAGACTTACTTGTATGTAATGGCTCACAAGAAGCTTTATTTTTAATTTCTAAGGCCTTTATAAGTAAAGATGATTTCGTAGCCGTTGAGACTTTAGGCTACCCACCAGCACGCAAAGCCTTTGCTGCTTGTGGCGCGCAATTAATAGATATAAAACAAGATGAATATGGTTTATGTGTTGATGATTTAAAAGCGCAACTTAGACGATATCCAATAAAAATGCTGTACTTAACTCCGCTGCATCAATATCCAACTACCGTTACGCTTTCGCCCACACGGCGCATGCAAATTTATCAACTATGTTATGAGTATGGCGTAATGATTGTTGAAGATGATTACGATCACGAGTTTCATTATCGCTGTCAGCCATTGCAACCTATGGCTGGGGACGATCCCGCTGGGATTATTATTTACTTATCTACATTTTCTAAAATCATGTTCTCAGGCGCTAGAATTGGCTACATTTGTGCAGCTCCTGAAGTATTAGCACAGTTAACCGCATGGAAGCAGTTAATGAATCATAAAAATGATGTGGTTATGCAGCTAGCCGTTGCGCACTTTATGCAAGAAGGTGGATTTGAGCGCCACTTAAAACGCATGACTAAACACTATAAACAACGTTATGAAGCAATGGACAACACGTTATCGTTGCTGCAATCACAGGGTTTACCAATAGAGTATAAAAAGCCAGACGGCGGTATGGCAATGTGGGTTAACTTAAATAAAAATACGAGTAATATAAAACAAGCAATGCAAAGTAAAAGCGTGTATTTACAAGCAGAATCTGAGTTTTACTTTGCTGATTCAGTGAGAAGTTTAATGCCTAAACAATATAGTTATGTTCGCTTAGGCTTTGCAGGGCAATCAGTTGAGGCAATGAAGCAAGGGATCAAACTCATAACTGAATATAAGTAACTATTTTTTAAAATCATCAACATTGTAATAAAGTGGTTTAAGCGTGCCGCAGTTAATAAATTTATAGGTAAGCTCATTTTCAGCTGGGACACGTTTTGAGGTACGAAGCTTTTGCATACATGCATTAACTAAATCGACAAAAATAAGATGGTTATAGCTCGGCGCTTGTTGAATTTTATGAATATAAATACGCTCAGTCCCACCCAGATTAATCATGTCGTAATCTTGCCATTGCGATGATTCACTTAAATCTTTTAGCTCTCTGGCATACAGTTGCTTAGTCAGTTCAAGCTCTTTTTTTGAGTAAATTAAACTACCACCTTGTTGATAATCACCCTCGTAAATATCGGCAATAATCGTAATTTCTTCACCACGCATTAAATGTTGAATATTAAACGCTTGTGGCTTAACCGTGATTAGCTCAGCATTTCTAACAAAATTTAAGAGTGCGACATCTGGGTTTCCTATTTTATAAACAACTTGCACATCATCTGGAGAATTATAACTAGGTAAGTTAATCGCAATAATAGACGAGCCTTGATTAACCAAAGCCATAGGATGCTCAGCATTGTAAGCGGGGTCTACCGGTGGTAGTTCTGCTTTTTCTTCTTCAGCTGCGGCAAAGCCACTTAAAGTGATTAGTAATAAAGTAAGTAGTAAGCGCATTATAATCTCAATTAATTTATGAGCTTAAATTGTAGTATAAAAATATATATTACATTGAGTTAATTACACTTAATACTTAACTGCAAAGGATTGTATAAAAGGCTCAAATGAGCCTTTTATACAATTTCAAGGTAATCTCAAAACGACATTAAAATAATCGCGACTAAATAAGCACTACTTAATTGCTTTTTTTACTTCTCGCCAATCTATTATTTTAAAGTTTTGAGGCTGCTGTGGCATGCGGTTATAACCATCTTGTACAACTAAAATACCTTCAGGATAACCCGGAAGGGACTTAGCTGTTACTGTTAATCCGTCGGTTTCTGATGTGCCATCAATACCATTAACCAAATCACTTATTACACTAAACTTACCTGCAAACTCTAAGCTAGGTGTTTTAATGCCTTGAGTACCATTCTTTATTTTATACAATACGTAGCTGTTATCACCTTGGCTGGAAACAACTAAATAACGTGTTTTGTCGCTGTGGTAAATTTCCATACCTTCAACATCATCAACAAGTTGCTCATTTATACCTTGTAGCATAACCGGTGTACTGCCTGCCGTTGGCTCTGCACCTATAAACCAAATACCGGCATCTTCTTCGCCTACAAATAATTGTCCTAGTTCATCATCTGCACTACATCCTTCTGGTTGGCTTGGTAGGTTAAACTCGCGAACAAGTTTGCCTGTTATTTTTTCGTTATTCTCACTGATTTTATATTGCTGATATAGCCCCGATTTATCATTTACAAATACATAGTTCCCCGTATTTGACGAGTACATACATAAGCCATAAATTTCATCAAGATTGGTAGGAATATCAGCAATGTACTTCACACTATTATTAGCTTGTACTGTAAATACACTAATACCGTTAAGCGTTCGGTTACTGGCAGTTATTAATGTATTGGTACTGTTTTTAATCGTGCTATTTTGTCGCAGGTCTACGTTATTTAAACGACCAACTTCAAGTGACTGTTCAAGCTTGCCATTTAGGCTGTATACCATTAGTCCACGGCGTTTATCGGTGCCTAAAATTAAGCTGTTTGCTGCATCTTTAGGGTTAACCCAAATTGCCGGATCGTCTGCTGCATCACCAAATGCTTGAACGGGGACCGTTTGTGCACTTGCCTTTATTTGAGTGATTGATTGAGTGTTGGTTTTTAATGATTTTTTGATAGGTGTTACAGGTAATGTACTTTTAATATAAGCGCCTGTTTCATCGTTATACAGCACTGCCGTTGCCGCGTTGTTACTTGTGTAATTTACCGCTACCGATTCCAAGCTCAAGTCACCATTTAACATCCAGTTATTAAGCATTTTACTAATTGGATCATAAGCATACACAGTATTGTTTTTGGTACTAGTAAACCAGATAATACCATCTTGCGAAGCTGAAATAGCTCCTAGTTCACTGTGTAACTTTCCAAAGGGGGCGACTAAAGCAATCGGTTTTTTATCTGCTTGCGATTCCGCGTTCGCGTTTATTGCCCAAATGCCTACTTCGCTTTCACTTACATATAAGGTATTTGTTGTTGTACTTACAGCACAACCTGATGCCTCACTCACGCCAGAAAATTCACGTACATTTACGTTAACCGCTTTATTATTCGCTGTATCAAAAATAATAGTTTCGGTAATTAGCCCGCGTACATCAGGTACAAATGCTGATATTGATTCACTCGCTTTATTAGCAAATAAACACACTGTATCGGATTGTGCTTGTGGTGGGTTAATGCGGGTTAGTTCAATTGTATCCCAGCCACTTTGAGTGTGCTCAAGCTTAAATATAACTACGTTATCTTGATTGTTATCAATAGTTGCAACCAAAAATGAGTGTGCTGTTAGCTTAGTGACAGCAAGCGCTTCAAAGTTACCTTTTTTTATAATGCGGCTTTGTTGCGTTTCACTTTCAACTAACACTAAGCCTTTGTTTTCGCTTGCTAGCAACCAATTGTTATTATTTAACCATGCCGCTTGTGAGCCTTGCATGTTATCTGTTGGACCAAATTCAGTACTATTAATGACTACTTTATCGGATGTGTTTTTTACTGCCGTATTTGTAGCCATGTTACTATTGCTACATGCACTTAATGTACTAAGCACTAAGCTACTTACAATTAAGCTAATAGATGTTTTTAATTTAAAGTTCATGTTGTAACCCTTTATTGGTCAAAGCGCTTTTGAGTGCTGTAACGCACTTCGCCTTTATAGTTAATAGCCGTTGCTTTTAGTGCTTCATAGTTAATCGAAAAGCTCAAAAATCCTGGAGTAGCTTCTGCAAAACGCGTAAATTCACGTTGTTTTACGTAACGCGCTTCGCTACCACCACCAGATACAAAGTGGTCGAGTTTACTGCCATCTATTTGGTTATGTTGCAGGTCATGTTCGTGTCCAGCTATGTATGCTTGCACACCATTTTGCTCAAATATGGGCTCGAGTAAATTACGTAAACCTTCAGTAAGTCCGTAACGTTTTCCACTGCTATAAAGTGGGTGATGACCAACCACTATTTTCCATCGTGCTTGGCTATTTGATAGTTGGCTATCTAACCATGTTAATTGCGCTTGGCTGTTTTGCCCTTGAGTTGCTTTGTATTTTTCGCGTGTTTTGTATTCAGGATTTAAAGTATTAGTGTCTAAAAACACCATTAATATCTGCTCGCCACCTTTTAAAGTAAAGGTTTTGCTGTAATAGCGTGCAGGTAAATTCCAGCGCTGACTTTTTTTACTGTAATCAAGTTGTGCTTGCGCATTACCTAAATAATCATGATTACCCAGTACTACATACCAAGGCTCGAATGTATGTGGACCATGGTAAATATCTTCATAGGCACTTTGCCAAAGCGGGTCGTTAACACTTGCCACGCCATTGGGATAAAAGTTATCGCCAGTTGAAATAGTAAAATCACCATTCGTTTGAAACATCGCTATTTCTAACTGGTGTGCTACGTCTTTTTGATAAAAGTGCCCGTTATGACCCCAATCACCAATAACCGTAAAATTTAAGCTCTTAGGCAGCACCGTCAAGTTGGCAATTTTTTGTTGCTCGTATAATACGCCTGTGTACGTTACGTTTGCCAATACGCTTTGTATACTGCATAAGCCGAGTGTTATTAGCAGTAATGTTTTTTTTATCATTATTGTTCTCCCATGTTTGGTAGCGCTAAATAAAGTGATTAGCACTACCTCATAAACTTATTTAAAACGCGTAACGCAGCATAAGTTGATAAACCGGTCCCGCTTCTTCAGACTCAATTTCGTACTCATCAAAGCTTCTACTAAACTGATCTTCAACGGTATCAAATTTATTAAAGGTTTCGTCTTTACTTGCATCAAGTAGGTTTGAACCCACCAAGCGTAGCGTTACATCTTCCCAACGTTTTTCTAAAAACACTTCAAAGTCGGCACTGTAAGATGTAGTTATTTCTTCACCTACAATACGTCCATAGGCATCACCTTGCTTACGGTAAGTTACGCCAAATGCAGCTTTGAGTTCGGGTAAGTCTTGAATAAACCCTACGTTATAAACGTAGTCTGATTGGTCGTTAAATTTGCGAGTTCCAAAAAAATCGGTTACTTCACTATCAAGCCATGAGTAGTTTAAAAATACACCCGTATTAGGCATGCTAAATGCGCCAAGTGGAGTAGATAAATCAAGCTCAACTCCTTTAACATTACCATCGCCTGTGTTGCGTGGTTGCAGTACAAACGTACCTTCGCCCTCAGAGCCTTCTTGTCCTGTATTTGCTATTTCTATTAGGTCATTTACTTTGCGATAAAATAAATTAATACCTACAACGCCACTTTTTCCTAAGCGATACTCGTAGCCTAAGTCCATACCCCAAGCTGATTCTGGTTTTAATTCAGGGTTCCCTAGTTGGTCGTTATCGCCAAGCTCTTTTTCGATAAGTGCTGGCGTTAAAAAATCAAACTCAGGGCGGCGTAAACTACGCGCAATCGATGCACTTATACGGCCATTTTCGCTAACGTTATAACGAAAGTGTGCCGAGGGGAGGATAAAGTCGTAACCATTATTTTCGGTCACGCCAATTGTTTTATCATTAATTTTAGAATCGGTAGACTCCCAGCGAACCCCCAGCTCCCAAGCAAATAAATCATCTTTGTGCTTAACAAGGGCAAATAAGTCAAAGCGATCTTCTTCTAAAGTATTTACACCACCAGTAACCGCTTCGTACTCGCTATTAAATGCAGCAAGCGTTAAAGGTGTTGCTGCGTATTGATCCCAACTGGTAAGTGCAAGTTCTAATTCGTTTTGCGATTCTAAAATTTCACTGTCGCGTTTTTTATTTTGTAAAAATGCACCAAACTGAATTTCTTTGCTGTCACCCCAAGGTTGGCTGTGTTGCCACTGTAGAGTCCATTCTTTATCATCTATTTCACTTTTAGTTTGCTCTTCTTCAAATACCATAGGCAGCTCTGAGGTATCTAATTCGACTTCTTCCTCATAAACAGACTCTTCAAACCGAGCAAAGCCAAATTTAAACTTACTTGTGCCGCTTAGTAGTGGAAATTCATAAGCGGTATTGATGTTGTAATTAGTTTGGTCAATATATTTAACATTGGCATTATCTGTTTCTAAGTTACCGCCATTTACAATATCGTTATTGGTTGCAGTTGGGTTGTTGTATTCAAATGAACGCTCATCCTCAGTACGCTCTGTATCAACCCACATAGCGCTAATATTAAACTGACTATCGTCGTCAAAAACAATTTCGTAGCTGGAGTTAAGTGACGTGTCGTCACCATCGCGAGTGTCTGATTGGTCTTCGCGGTTATCAAATTCTTCTGTTTGAAAGTTTATATTGTTTTCAGGGCTATCGCCGTAGCGCAAACTAGTTTTTTGTTTTGGGTTATATCTGCCTTGTAAATTTGCACCAAGTAATAAGCGCCCACCAGCAAATTCAGTACCGTACACAGCAGCCAAACTTTCTTTAAATTCACCATCGTCATAAAGCAAGCCACCAGCACGCAAGTAACCGCCATCTAAACTGTAACCATCGCGCAATACAATATTTAATGTGCCCGCAATAGCATCGGCTGAGCGGTTAGCACTTGATGAGCGAATTATTTCAACGCGTTCAATTAACTCAGCCGGAATTCGGTCAACAAAAAATGAACGATCGGCACCAGCGCCAGGTACTTCTTCACCGTTTATAAGCACCTTTGTATAAGCAGGGCTTAACCCCCGCATACGTGCACCATCCGATTCAAGCACATCCGATAAAAATGTAACACTGGGTACTCGTTTTAATGCATCGCCTGCGGTCAATGGTTCAAAACGTTGAAAGTACTCTTGTGAATATTCTAAGGTTGGTGCGAGTTCGTCTGAGCGGTTTCTGTAGCCAATTTCACCGTATACAACAATTTTGTCAGAAACTTCGATATCTTTTTTTGTGGTTTCTTTTGCATTATCCTCTGCATAAGCCGTCAAATTACATAAGGCTAATGCGGCTACCAGTGCTTTTATTTTAAAGTCTTTCATTGTATTTGCTCTTGGTTATTGCTGGGTTGTTTCTTGGTATGGCGAGCAAGCTAAAGATATTTGATTACGTATATGTGACAGTGTTTAGTTTAAATACATGTATTTAGAGGTGTTTGAGCAATATGTAGAGCGTATTGAGCTTTTATCACTCCTCGTAAAGTCAGGTGTTATGTACCGTGCAGGGCTGTTTTTAAAGTAGGTATCATCTCGTTGTCATATAGCTGAGCTAATATGACCCTGCTAACAAAAACTTGTATGAACTAACTTTAAAACTCATTTATAAAGAGATACCGCACATGCGATTTAACCCCTTTATCAGCCACCGATTATTAATAAACGCTATTATTGCGATGTTTTTTAGCGCTGTATTTTTAAGTAGTTATTTAGGTGTATTAAAAACTTACGCCAGTATTCAGTGGCTCGATATTATGGGGGAGGGCGGTATTGTATTAATGACCCTTGTATGGATTGCCGCGTTATTAATTTCAAGACCGCCGAGTAAAGTAACCACTTACTTAGTGATAGGAGTTGGGTTATTTATGTTTTCGGCAACCCTCGATTTACTTGATGAATGGCTAATGCACCCCGCCCATCAATGGCTCAGTTGGATTGAATCTCTGCCAGCACCTTTAGGCATGTTGTTAACGAGTGTGGGTTTGTATTATTGGCATCAAGAGCAGTACGTATTAAATCGTCAGCTACGCCGCCGTGAAGCGCATTTACGTGAGCACGATAAGGTGTGTCCAATAACGGGCCTTTATAAGGCGCAGTACTTAGATTCAGCAATTAAAGAGCAACTTACGAGCAAACAACCACTCTGGCTTGGGGCTATTGATATTCGTGATTTTTCGCATTTTAATAGTGAGTTTGGCTTTAGTGAGGGCGACCGGTTACTGCGTGAAATTAGCGAGCTATTGTTAATGAATTGCCGACTAAGTGATGTAGTGTGCCGCTACGCCGGAGATTGCTTTATGGTACTAATGCCAGCCACTACAGAGCAGCAAGCTAAAGAGTTGATGGCACAAATTAAAGGAGCTCTAAAGCATTGTGCATTTAAAGTTGAAGCATCTAAAAAAGCAAAGTTTCAATATGTCACTACCGCCTTAATACAAGGTAATAAGCATAGCAGTACAGATAAACTAACAAGCCAACTGCATAGTCAATTACAACAAAAAAAGCATCAACAAAAAGTAGCGCACCGTGCACACGTTTGTTAGCCAAGACGATAAATATTTAAGCGCTCAGGGGCTTATTACGTCAGCTGTAGAGCTTGCTCAAAGCCGAAACATAAATTTACATAAGCTGCTACGCGGTACCGGTATTTTTGAACAAGACTTACTTAATTTTCAGCATACATTTAGTGTGTCTCAGCAGGTGCGTTTATTAGCTCAATTTAAGTTGTTGATGAAAAGTACTGACAGTGGTTTTTTACTCGGTAGCCAACTTATTAACGACACGCGAGCCGAAGCTCAGGCATTAATATATAGCGATAATTTAGCTCAAGTATTAAAGCAATTATCACTTTTAAGAATGCAATTAGCGCCTTTGCTGTTTAGTCAAACGTATATTAAAAACGATAATGTTTATATTTATATTCAGCCTGCACATGGGTTTGATGAAAGCCTTTACCACTATGTGCTAGAGATATACAGCACTGCATTTTATAGTTTACTTAAACGAGTGAGCGAAAGTTACCCGCATTGTCAGTTCGACTTTGCTTTTAAACGCCCTCGGCATATTCAAGAATACGAGCAAAATTTAGGGCTAAAGGTAAGTTTTGATAAGCCATGTACTCGCTGGGTATTAAATAAAACCATGTTAAGGGCTAAAAACCCGCATGCGAGTCAATTACGATTTATGCAAGCGCAGTCGCAGCTACATAATAAAAGCGTAGTTAGCATGACTTTTATTGAAGCCGTCTGCAGATACTTATACTCTCACCCAAGTGCTAATTTAGAGTGTACCGCAAAGCACTTTGCTATGAGCTCAGCTACATTTAAGCGCAGACTCAAACTCAATGGGGTACGCTTTTCAGCGTTAATAGATGAGCAAAATAAGCACAAAGCTATTTACCTACTTACTCTGTGCGCTAAGCATAACGAACAAGTCGCTGAGCATTTAGCTTTTTACGATATACCTAACTTTCGGCGCGCCTTTAAGCGCTGGACAGGCTTAACACCTAATCAGTTAAAAGCGCAATAAGTTACTCAGTTGCCATGTCGATGGAGTGCAACAATGTTCGTGCATTTAAATGAAGGTTTGGAGCTTCTGGATTTGACGTATTAGTCAGCCAAATTACATTGCCTTCTTTATTTACAAACAATGTAGTAGGTGTGCCTCGTATACCTAATTGCTGTGCTATTGCATCGGCTTTTACAGCTGTTTTAAAAGTATAACCTCTTTCGCTAAGTGCTTTAGCGGGAGTAGCATCGTCATCTTCTTTAAAGCTCACGGCAATAACTTTTAAGCCCATATCATCAATTTTTTGAAGTGCTGGCTGCAGCTTTTTACAGTACGGACACCACGTTGCCCAAAAGTGTAAAACGTAAGGTTGACCTAGTAAATCTTGAGTATTGAGTGGCGACCCATCAGCCATTTGTAAATTTAATGTAGGCAATTTAGGATATGTTGCTTCTGAGCTTGTATCTTGTGCGTAAGCTGTAAAGCTTAATAAAATTAGCGTGATGGTAATAAATAGCTGTTTCATAATATGCTCTTTTTTATTTTACATATTAAACAAGAACGATAATTTAACATTTTTATTTCAAACTAAAAGCCAGCAGCTTGTTCAACAACAATAGCGTGGCGTTTAGCGAGGCGTAGGTGATCTCTATCGTAACCTCCACCTATCACAGTAGCTACAGGTGTATTGTGTTCAAGGCAGCGTTTTAGCACTAAATGGTCACGTTTAGCTATGCCATCCCAGCTAATATCTAACTTACCCAAGCCATCACCTTGCCAAATATCAACGCCAGCATCGTAAAGTACTAAGCTTGGGTTTAGCTCTTTAAGTAAATAGCTCAAGGTGTCGTCAACTATGGCAAGGTATTCGTCGTCCTTCATATTATTTGCCAGGCCAATGTCTAAATCGCTGGCGGACTTTCTAAAGGGGAAGTTTTTTTCACAATGAATAGAGCAAGTATACGCATAGGGTTGATGCTGTAACATTGCGGCTGTGCCATCACCTTGGTGCACGTCTAAATCAAAAATAAGTACGTTAGTTACCTCACCCGATTTAATTAAAGTTTGCGTGGTAAAGGCCAAATCGTTAACCATACAAAAACCTGAACCAAAGTCATTATGTGCGTGATGTGTACCACCGGCAAGATGACACGCTATACCGTGTTCAAGTGCTAAGCGGGCTGTCTGTAGCGTTCCTTGAGGGGCTGTAAATGTACGTGCCATAAGCTCTTTTGACCAAGGTAGACCAATGCGACGCATTGCTTTTTCATCTAAGCGGTTATGCCATAAATCTTGGATATAATTATCGCAATGCACAAGCTCAAGCGGCTCTGGCGTGCCTAATATTGGCTCAACTAGGTTACTGCCGATTAAACCAAGCTCTGCAACATGTTGATATAAATGTGCAAATTTACTCATTACAAAGCGATGCTTAGGATCAAAGCTAAACGAGTAGTTAGGATGGTATACCAAAGGCAAATGAGGATTTAAGCGCATATTTACAAGCTTTATAAAGTTTGCGCTATGGTAATCAACTTAAGAGAATGAGTCTATTGTGAGTCATTAATAAGTGACGCTAATTCGCGATGCAGTAGCTCATCATCAGCTAAGTTTAGCTCTATTAAACGCTTTAAATAAGTAATGCTGTCTATATCAATATGGTGGCATTTTAAACCAATATGATCGGCTTCAATATGGCAAATCACTACTTCCATTTTTATTTCTATATCGCTTTGAGGCAATGTAAAACGCAGTATTGCTTGCGTATTGTGGCTGCCAATAAATGCATCACAATTAGTGACCAACGCGCCATGTAAAGATAGATCGAGTAATTTACACGGATACTGTTGGCTATCAAAACATAACAGGGCGTTAGTTGAAAATAGCACACGAGAAAACTGTCGACGATTTTGCATAACCTAATTTAGCCTTACTGTTTTTATAATAAATTAAGCATAGCGGGTAATTCTCTACATGCTAGCAAGATGTGCTCCTGTAATGCTGGTGGCATAAAAAAGCCCTGCAAAGTGCAGGGCTTAAGTTATACAAACATAAAATTAACCAATATTTTTAGCCAATTTTTTTGTATTTAATACGTTTAGGTTGAGTTGCCTCAGCGCCTAGGGTCTTTTTAAGCCACTCTTCATATTCAGTGTAGTTACCATCAAAGAAGTTAATTTGACCTTCGTCGCGGTAATCTAAAATATGTGTAGCAATACGGTCAAGGAACCAACGGTCATGCGAGATACACATTACACAACCTGGGAACTCTAAAATAGCGTTCTCCAGTGCACGTAGTGTTTCAACGTCCAAGTCATTGGTTGGCTCATCGAGTAGTAACACATTGCCGCCAGCTTTTAATAACTTAGCAAGGTGTAAACGGTTACGCTCACCACCTGATAGGTCTTTAACAAACTTTTGCTGATCGTTACCTTTAAAGTTAAAGCGACTTACATATGCTCGGCTTGGGAACTCAAAGTTACCAATTTTCAGTACGTCTTGTCCGTCTGATATTTCTTGGAAAACAGTTTTGCTTTCGTCCATACCGTCGCGGAACTGATCAACAGTCGCAAGGTGTACTGTTTCGCCAACGCTGATGCTACCGCTGTCTTGCGTTTGCTCACCGCTTATCATTTTAAACAGTGTTGATTTACCCGCGCCATTCGCACCAATAATGCCCACAATGGCACCTTTTGGCATGCTAAAGCTTAAGTCATCAATTAAAACACGATCGCCAAAACTCTTACGAAGATTAGTTACTTCAAGTACTTGGTCACCTAAACGCGGGCCAGGTGGAATAAACATCTCGTTAGTTTCGTTACGTTTTTGGTAATCAGACTGCTGCATTTCAGTAAACTGAGCCATACGTGCTTTTGACTTAGCTTGACGACCTTTAGGGTTTGAACGAACCCATTCAAGTTCTTGCGCAATTGATTTTTGACGTGCTTTTTCAGATTTTTGTTCTTGCTGTAAGCGCGCATCTTTTTGTTCAAGCCAAGAAGAGTAGTTACCTTCCCATGGAATACCTTCACCACGGTCAAGCTCTAATATCCAGCCAGCTACATTATCAAGGAAGTAACGGTCATGCGTTACTGCCACAACAGTGCCTTCGTAATCGTGTAAGAAGCGCTCTAACCATGCAACCGACTCAGCATCTAAGTGGTTAGTAGGCTCATCAAGAATAAGCATGTCTGGTTTTTCAAGTAATAATCGACATATAGCAACACGGCGACGCTCACCACCTGAAAGGTGCTCAATTTTAGCATCCCACTCTGGCAGGCGAAGTGCATCAGCTGCGCGTTCTAAAACGTTGTCGATGTTATGACCATCGTGCGCCTGAATAACAGCTTCAAGCTCGCCTTGCTCTTTTGCAAGTGCGTCAAAGTCAGCGTCTTCCATGGCGTATTCGTTATACACTTCGTCAAGACGTTTAAGTGCATGTTTAACTTCGCCAACAGCTTCTTCAACAGTTTCACGTACTGTTTTACTTTCGTCTAAAATAGGTTCTTGCGGTAAATAACCAATTTTAGTACCAGGCTGAGGATGTGCATCACCTTCAAAATCTTGGTCAACACCGGCCATAATACGCAGTAACGTAGATTTACCAGAACCGTTTAAACCAAGCACACCAATTTTAGCGCCAGGAAAAAAGTGCAACGAAATATCTTTTAAGATAGTGCGCTTAGGTGGCACAACCTTAGATACTCGACTCATCGAGAATATAAATTTATCAGGTAAAACCATGGAGGAAAGCCTTCAAATAATAATAAAAATTTCAATGTTGTATTGTAGTGGCTGACAGGTGAAACAGTCAACGAATGGCGGGTTTTAAAGCACCAAAGGATGCTTGTAAGTAAAGTATAAAATCATGAATAAATTTCATTTGGACATCTATACATCTAGAGGTTGATATTTTTTACTTTCAGTTCATAATTAAGCCTCGGTTTTTATGAGCAGGAGTAAAGTATGCCAATTACAGTAAAAGACGAGTTGCCGGCAATTGCACGTTTACGTCAAGAAAACGTATTTGTAATGCCAAAAAGTCGTGCAAAAACGCAAGAAATACGCCCAATGCGTTTGGCTATTTTAAACTTGATGCCTAATAAAGTAGAAACCGAAGTTCAGTTTATTCGTTTGCTTGCCAATTCGCCTTTGCAAGTAAACGTAGAACTACTGCGCCTCGACACTCACCGCAGTAGCAGCAATTCAGAAGAGCACCTTGATACCTTTTACCGTTATTTTTCTGAGGTTAAAGACAACAATTACGATGCATTAATAGTAACTGGTGCGCCACTTGCCCATTTAGAATACGACGATGTAGCGTATTGGGATGAGCTAAAGGTCATTATTGATTGGGCTGAGCAACACGTTACCTCTACGTTATTTTCGTGTTGGGCAGCGCATGCAGCGTTATATCACCGTTACAATTTAAAGCGTGATTTAAAAGACGATAAACTATGTGGCGTATTTACTCACCAGTGTTATTTTGATCACGGTGCACTGACTCGCGGATTTGACGATACCTTTTTGGTACCGCACTCACGCTACGGCCATATTGATATAAATAAGATAAACGCCTGTGAAGAACTCGTTGTACTGGCAGGTTCTGAGCGAGTAGGGGCTTACTTACTTAAAAACAAATCAGGTAGCCAAGTGTTTATAACCGGCCATCCAGAGTACGACGCCGACTCGCTAAAAACAGAATACGAGCGCGATTGTAAAAAGAGCCCTAATGCACCAAAACCCGAAAATTACTTTCCGGATGACGATGCAACCAAACAACCTTCAAAAACGTGGCAAAGCCATGCTTTTTTACTTTTTTCGAACTGGTTAAATTACTACGTGTACCAAACCACACCGTATGATATTAATTTAGTTAGCCAAGACGTGAGGACTAACAACTATGCCGAATAACGCGCCTACAAATAATAAACAAGCCGAAATAAGTGCCGCATTAAAAGAACGCATTTTAATTTTAGATGGCGCTATGGGCACCATGATCCAAGATCATAAGCTAGAAGAAGAAGACTATCGCGGAGAGCGTTTTAAAGACTGGCATGTATTAATTAAAGGCAATAACGATTTATTAAGCCTAACTAAGCCCGACTTAATCACTGATATTCATCGTGGTTTTTTATCAGCGGGCGCCGATATTATCGAAACCAACACGTTTAACTCGACCACTATTTCGATGGAAGATTACGACATGGCAAACCTAAGTCGTGAAATAAACGTAGAGTCGGCTAAATTAGCACGCGCAATTTGCGATGAATTTACGGCTAAAACGCCAGAAAAACCGCGCTATGTAGCCGGTGTTTTAGGGCCGACATCTAAAACGTGTTCAATTTCGCCAGACGTAAACGATCCGGGTTACCGAAATGTCACCTTTGATAAGCTAGTTACTGCGTATGTAGAGTCTACCCTTGCATTAATGGAAGGCGGCGCCGATTTAATACTAATCGAAACTATATTCGACACGCTTAATGCAAAAGCCGCCTCGTTTGGTGTAGAAGAAGCCTTTGAGCAAGCAGGGCGCACATTACCAGTTATGATCTCGGGCACTATTACCGACGCCTCAGGGCGTACGCTTTCGGGGCAAACAACCGAAGCATTTTATAACTCTATTCGCCATATTAAGCCTATTTCGATTGGTTTAAACTGCGCGCTTGGCCCTGATTTACTGCGCCAATATGTAGAAGAGTTATCGCGCGTGTGCGAAACCTTTACATCGGTACACCCTAATGCGGGCTTGCCTAATGAGTTTGGTGAATACGACTTAGAAGCGCCTGAAATGGCAACCGAAATTATCGATTGGGGTAAATCGGGCTTTATTAATATAGTAGGTGGATGTTGTGGCACCACGCCTGCGCATATTCGTGCTTTTGCAAAAGGTCTAGCGGGCGTTAAACCACGCCAATTGCCAGAGCTTGAAGTACGCATGCGTTTATCAGGCCTTGAAGCCTGTAACTTAAATTAAGGAGCCAACATGACCCAACAAATAGCAGTATTTACTAATGTCGGCGAACGTACCAATGTAACCGGTTCTGCCATGTTTAAACGTTTAATCATGGAAGAAGACTTTGAAGCCGCGCTAACAGTGGCCCGCGAACAAGTAGAAAATGGCGCACAGGTTATTGATATAAACATGGACGAAGCCATGTTGGACTCAAAAGCCGCGATGGTTAAGTTTTTAAACTTAATAGCCTCAGAGCCTGATATTTCACGCGTACCCATTATGGTCGACTCCTCTAAATGGGAAGTAATAGAAGCAGGCCTAAAGTGTATTCAAGGTAAGGCCATTGTTAACTCTATATCGCTAAAAGAGGGCGAAGAGCCGTTTATTCGCCAAGCTAAAATAATAAAACGTTTTGGTGCAGCTGCCGTTGTAATGGCGTTTGATACTGACGGGCAAGCTGATACAGCAGACCGCAAATATGAAATATGTGCCCGCAGCTACAAAATATTAGTAGAAGACATTGGTTTTCCACCAGAAGATATTATATTCGACCCTAATATATTTGCCGTAGCCACCGGTATAGAAGAGCACGACAACTACGCTGTAGAATTTATTGAAGGCACACGCCGCATTAAACAAAACTTACCGCACTGTAAAGTGTCGGGCGGGGTGTCAAATGTATCGTTTTCATTTAGGGGTAATAACCCAGTACGTGAAGCTATCCACTCGGTATTTTTATACCACGCCATAAAAGCGGGTATGGATATGGGCATTGTAAATGCAGGGCAACTCGCCGTTTACGACGACATCCCAGAAGAGCTTCGTAAAGCCGTTGAAGACGTAATACTTAACACAGACCCAGGTGCAGGCGAGCGTTTAGTTGAGCTTGCACCAAAATACTCTGGTATGGCACAAGCTGAGCGAGTAGAAGATTTAGAGTGGCGCACATGGCCTGTAGAAAAACGCCTTGAGCACGCGCTTGTAAAAGGCATTACTACCTTTATAGATGAAGATACCGAAGAGTGCCGCGCTGCTGCCGATAAACCTATTCACGTAATTGAAGGGCCGTTAATGGATGGCATGAACGTGGTAGGTGATTTATTTGGCGCAGGTAAAATGTTTTTACCACAAGTGGTTAAATCGGCGCGCGTAATGAAACGAGCCGTAGCCTACCTAGACCCATTCATTGAAGCCGAAAAAGAAGAAGGTTCAACCAATGGTAAAATAGTGATGGCGACCGTAAAAGGCGACGTACACGACATAGGTAAAAATATTGTAGGCGTGGTACTACAATGTAATAACTATGAAGTTATTGATTTAGGCGTAATGGTACCTGCCGATAAAATACTGCAAACCGCCATCGACGAAAAAGCCGATATTATTGGTTTATCGGGCTTAATTACCCCATCGCTTGACGAAATGGTACACGTAGCAAAAGAAATGAAACGCCGTGGTTTTGAACTGCCACTACTCATTGGTGGTGCAACTACCTCTAAAGCGCACACCGCAGTAAAAATTGAGCCGCAATATGACAAAGGCGTTGTGTATGTAAATAACGCAAGCCGTGCAGTTGGTGTGGTTTCAAACTTATTATCAAAAGACATTAAGCCTGACTTTTTAGCTAAAACTAAAGCTGAATATGTAAAAGTACGCGAGCAACAAGCGCGTAAAAAACCACGCTCTAAGCCTGTTACAATCCAGCGCGCACGCGATAACGCAGCAAAGCTTGATTGGGATAACTACACACCACCAGTGCCTAAAAAGCTGGGCGTCACCGAGTTTAAAAATGTATCAATCGCGACTTTGCGTAAATACATAGATTGGACGCCATACTTTATGACGTGGTCAATTGCCGGTAAATACCCGCGCATAATGGACGATGAAGTCGTAGGCGAGCAAGCGCAAAGCTTATTTAAAGACGCTAACGATATGTTAGACGACCTTGAAAAAGCAGGCAGTTTGCAACCACTTGGTGTAATTGGTTTATTCCCGGCTAACCGCGTGGGTGATGACATAGAAATATACACCGACGAAACACGTAAAGAAGTATTAACTACTTCGTGCCATTTACGCCAGCAAACCGAAAAAACCGACTTTGCTAATTATTGCCTAGCCGACTACATAGCACCCAAAGGCACACCAGACTATTTTGGCGCGTTTGCAGTAACGGGCGGCCTAGAAGAAGACGACTTAGCAAATGCGTTTGACGCACAGCAAGATGACTACAACAAAATAATGGTTAAAGCGGTTGCCGACAGGCTCGCCGAAGCGTTTGCAGAATACCTACACGAAAAAGTACGTAAAGAGTATTGGGGTTTTGCACCAGACGAAAACCTAGCAAATGATGAGCTAATACGCGAAAACTACCAAGGTATCCGCCCAGCGCCAGGTTACCCAGCGTGCCCTGAGCACACCGAGAAAAAGAAAATTTGGCAGTTGCTCGATACCGAAAAGCGCATTGGTATGCAGCTAACTAGTTCGTACGCCATGTGGCCAGGTGCTGCTGTTTCGGGTTGGTACTTTTCACACCCCGAAGCTAAATACTACGCCGTAGCCGCTGTGCAAAAGGATCAGGTAGAAGACTACGCTAAGCGAACCAATATGACGCTTGAAGAAGCTGAACGTTGGCTATCGCCTAACTTGGGGTATGATCCGGAGTAGAGCGAAGCTGTCATTTTTAGCTATCAGTAAAACAAAAACGAGCCTAATTAGGCTCGTTTTTGTTTTGTATCTTTATATTTGTTATGACAATAAATATTGATAACTCAGTTGTTTACATAATAGGTATTAGATGTGACTATTAAATGGTTTGAACATGTAGTCTATGTATTAGTTTTGGACTAAGCATAAAGAATACTAAGTTTTAGTTACTCTAACTAAGGAATTATAATGCAGACAATTACGGAAGATCAGCTATCTCTTGAATATTACGGTGCAGCAGTTGAAAAAGGGCAACTAAAAGCGAAAGATGTTGCTCGCTATATTTTGGCATTAGATGAATTTATGAACGTTATTACAACAGAAGCTTATGGTAAAGATGCATCGCTATGTATGGATGTATCAGGTTTTAGAGGACAATCATTTGATATTGATTTTTTACTTCAGGTTGTAGGTTTATCCTCTGGAGCACTATTTTGCACCAGCTCCCCCAAAGACCTTATTACTCTGGCTACTGACTCAATTAAGTTGTGTATTCATTTAGCTGGCAATCAACCGAAGCAGTGCACACCAGATAGTAATGCGAATACAGTTAATATTGAAAACTCTAATGGTCATACTCAAGTATTTCATATTCAAACGCTAAATGTTCTTTCTGACCCAAAAGCTGCTAATTAATTGGATACATTTATTAGAGAGCCTTTGCTCAAAGGGTTAAGCGAAGTAAAGTTAAAATCTTCAAAGTTTGACATCCAAACTAAAGCTTCGGCTAATGATGCTGAATTTTTTAAACCTCTAGATTTCGATTTACCAATTTCAAAAAATACAATTACAACAGGTTTAACTATTGAATCACCATCCTTTAAAGATGGAAATAAGTGGAAATTATTTGATGGACAATCCAGTTTCTATGCAGAGATTACTGATAGAGAATTTATTGAGACTGTAGATAAAGGAGAGCGGTTTGGTAAAGGGGATCTATTAATAGTTGAAATGGAAATAATTCAGACTAAAACACCGCAAGGCTTGAAGATCGAAAAACTCATTACGAAAGTTACAGATCATAAAGAAGCGCCTCAGCAGAAAGGTATGTTCTAAGATTTTAGGTCAAAGTATTAGAAATATAGTAAAAGCCCAGAGTAAAGGACTGTAAATGAAATATCTAAACCGCATTCTACTGTGCCTATCTCTACTTTTTACATCGAACATATTTGCGCTTGAGCAAAAGTATCACGAGAGTGTTTTACCTGTTATTGCTGCTTTTAAAGCGCATGATAAAACTGCGATTGCAGCACTTATTCGCTACCCGCTAAAACGACGATATCCCATACCTGACATTAAAAATGAAGCTGAGTTTATTAACCGCTTTGATGAAGTATTTAATGATGAGCTAGCGGCAGTTATTGCCAGTTCAAACATTAAAACTGATTGGGAGAAAGTAGGTTGGCGCGGCATTATGCTAAATAACGGTGTTATGTGGGTCGATACCGACGGTAAAATTATTGCTGTAAATACACAAAATACTAAAGAGCAGACTCTTGCTAAAAGCTTAATCGAACAAGGTAAGCAATCCTTGCACGCAAGTATTAATACTTTTGAAAAACCAGTACTCGATTGGAAAACGGCTAACTACCATATTCGTGTTGATGATTTAGGCGATCATAATTATCGATATGCAGTGTGGAATATTGATAAAAGAGCAATGGATAAGCCTGATATGGTTTTATTTAACGGCGATGTAACGGTTAGTGGCACTGGCGGTAATCACCATTATACGTTTAAAAATGGGCGTTATAGTTACATACTACATGTAACCATTATTGGCTGCGATACATCACCACCGGGTTGGCTTGAAGTTTATAAAGACGATGAGCGATTACTATTTGAAGATGTTATAAGCACCCATTAATCGATTTTAATTAGTAAGTATGCGGCTAAGTTTTTTAGAAAATTAGCTTAGCTGAAAATAAAATATTATTACGTTATTTCTTCTATGTCTTTGTAAAACTTTGTTAATCGCCTCTTTATTTCCGGTTGTTACTCTATATAATGCCGTGTTAATGGAACGTTGCATTTGTAGTGGCGTTATTAAATAAAGAAATACAAAGGATTATGGAATTGATTAAACTATCTTGCCTTACGTTGCTCATGATGAGCGCGTATTCAGTGAATGCCAATACTCATGCACAACCTATAAAAAACACTCAAAAAAATACTTACGGTGATGCTGTTTTAATTAACGATCAAAAAATAAATTTTGATAAAGCTCATTTTGAAAGTTTATCTAAAAAACCTCTACTCGCGCCAATTATAAAAAATAATAGCCTTACTCAAGCTGCCTCAGACGAGCAAAGCATAGAGCTTAATAGCGTATTTCGTGAATTTTCGTTAGGTAACTCAACAGGTCGCAAAGGTATGTACATTGCACCTTTGTCGGGTGTGGGTAGCAAGCACATTATATCCGCCCAAGAGAGCAATTTTAATATTATAGAGTATGTAAAAGGTGCGTATAAAGTAACAGCTCGCTACGACTTTGATGACTACATTGAAGATACCACACTAATTAAAGATACAGTGGCAGATACATATTACTTATATGTTTTAGACAATAACGCAGTACATAAAGTTAATTTAGTCACCCAAGAGATAGAGCTAAGCAAAGAATTTTATTACCCAAGAGCAGCAGATAAGTTTGATATAAACAGCGATGGCCAAGATGAGCTTTTTGTTTATCAAAGTAGTAAGCTTTTTGTTCTTAACTCACTCGATTTATCTGAAATTGCGGTACTTGAAAACGTACCACAAAATTTTGTGACAGGCTCGTTTACTGAAGCTAATGCAAAAGAAGTTTTATTTAGTGATGGTGCGGTTTATAGGTTTGAAAATTCAGAATTTGTACTGCACAAACAGCTTAGTGTAAGTATTAATGGCGAGCATTTAATTACTGTTGATATTAATAACGACGGCTTAGATGAAGTGATTAATGGGCAAAGTTGGTACAGCATAGAAATGCTAAGCCCAAGCACTGAAAGCATTTTATGGACAGCCCAAAGCGACTTAGATATTGATAAAGTAATAGTTGTAGACATCGATAATGATGGTACCGATGATTTAGTTTACGGCGATGGTCAGTGGGGGAGCTTATACGCGCTTTCACTCACAACAGGTGTTGAGTTTTGGAGTATTAATAATCCAGAGCATGGTGTGTCGGGCATTGTTGTAGATGACCTTAACGGCGATGGCAAACAAAATATTGCTTGGGGCTCAGGTTATTCTTCGTCAGGTGAAGATGGTTTTTATATTCACAACACGGATGATAAAGCCCAGCAGTGGGCTAAAGGCATTAAGTACTACTCAAATAAAGCGTTAGCACTTGCTGATATTAATAATAACGGAAGCTTAGATATACTTTATTCCGAGCGTGACAGTAACGCTTTGCACATAATAGATACACAAACTAATGAAAAAATACTTACAAATATAAGCGTTAATAACGATTGGGATGATAACAATTTAGTTACTACTGCTCAGCTGTTTGATGATGGTAAAAATTATATTATTACTGGCAGCTCTGCTATATACGATGCGAATGTACAGGTGTTTTCACCTGAAACGGGTGAAGAGCTATTTCAAACATATCTTGGCGGCGGAGACTACATTAGTACCTTAACAACGTTAGATATTAATAATGATGGCAAGTTAGAAATAATAGTAGGTAATGGCGCTGAGCATACCGGAAGTGAAGGTACCTTTTTTAAAGTATTAAATGGGCAAACTGGAGAGTTATTAAAAACATCGCCTCGTTTAGGATTTTATTGGGGCGGCATGAGTTCAATAGTAACTGGAAGCTTTCTTAATAACGAAAATATAGATGTGGTTGGTCTCGTTAGTGATTACCTCATTAGTTATGACTACTCTGAAAACACTATATCTAAAGTTGCTTTGGAGCAAAGCTTTAACGGTTTGGTTAACACTGTTATTAATGGAGAAGAAACTTTAGTTGCCTCTACCTATAATGGCTCACTTTATAAAGTGGCTTTAAATGGGCAGACAACATTAATTAGCGAAGTGTGCCAAAACACTTTAAATAACATTGTGTCTGTAAGAGCTGGGTTTGTGCAGTATTCGTGTTCTGATCAGTTTGGTGAATATAACCTAGATAGCAATGTGGTTTCATACACTGTTAAGCGTAATAATAATGACAGTTGGTTAGCAACTTCTACGTATAATAATGTTGATTATACCTTGTTGGCAGGTCAGTCATTGGAGGTGTTTTCTAATCAAGTTGCTGAGCCTTTAGCTAAGCCTGAAGCTGTAAGCTACTCTGATCATGTTTTAAAAAGCATACAAATAGACTTACCTGTATCAGATGATATTGATTATGTAGTTTTAAATAAGAGACCAACTCTGGGTAGGGTCGAGTTTACCGACAGACAGGCGGGTCTATTAACTTATATACCATCGGGCGCTGTAGGCATTGACGAGCTTAGTTACTACACAGTAAAAGATCGTTCACGTTCAGCGTTATCAAGCTTAACGTTAGAGCTAAAAAATACAGCACCTACAGCAAATAATATGACACTGCAAACTCATTGGAATACACCGCTTAACTTTAATTTAGAAGGTATGGATGAAGACGCAGAGCCATTAATATTTCAAATTAAAAATTCGCCTGCTCATGGGCAAATTCAGTTAATGGACTCTGCTTTAGGTAGCGTGACCTTTTCACCAAGTGGTGACTCGGTTGAGCCAGTATCAGTTAGCTTTACAGTGAAAGATTCTTTAGTTGAATCAGAGCTTCATAATGTTGTTATTGAACTGACAAATACAGCCCCACAAGCTCAAAATGTAACATATAACACCTCTTATAAGAGTGAAGTGAATGGTCGCTTTTCAGCATTAGATAGCGACAACGATACACTTGAATTTGAAGTGGTAACAGAGCCAAACTCAGGAACTTTAACATTTGAGCCTGATACTGGATTGTTTAAACTAACTCCTACGAGCGAATCCGATCATGTAGTAACGTTTAGCTATGTAGCTAAAGATAAATTTGATAGTTCTGCAGTTCAAACTGTGACTATAAACGTTGAAGGTAAGCAAGCTGCTACGGTAGCGACTCCTTCATCTGATTCAGGCTCTAGCTCAGGTGGCAGTATTTATTACTTACTTACGCTGCTATCAGTGGTTTTATTTGGTAGACGCCGTTTTAATTAATAGTTAAAAGCTTATTTACACTATCTAAAACCGCCAAATGGCGGTTTTTTATTTATTAATAGTCTTTTTAAACTTTTATTTAGGGCTGTTTATCTTTCGAGGGTTTAACATGTAATGCCCTAAGGGTTCTGCGTAGGGGCAATTTACGCTTTGGTGTTTACAAACCTCCCGTCGCGATTAAATCTCCCCTAGGTTGAGTGAGTTTCAATCTAAAAGGTCAGCAGGGCCTAGCCATAATACTAATAATCAGACGTTAATAATTTCAATGTGGTTTAAACGTTCTAATAATTAGTATTTTTATAAAACAGATCTAAGTGGTAGGCTAAAAGTAGTAAGTATAAAATAGTAAGTAATTAAAAATAGTTCTCGCGCAACAAGGAACCCTCCTGTAAAGCGCTTTGCCAAGGAGTTTAGTATGATCACGCTTACCATTAATGGTAATAAACATGAGTTTTCTGGCGATCCGTCAACGCCAGTATTATGGTATCTCCGAGACGAATTGAATTTAACTGGGCCTAAATTTGGCTGTGGTATGGCACAGTGCGGTGCGTGTACCGTGCATATTGATGGGGTAGCTCAGCGCTCGTGTGTATTACCTGTAGCGGCAGTAGCGGGTCTTTCAATTACTACAATTGAAGGGTTAAGCGAGCAGGGCGACCATCCCGTGCAACAAGCATGGGTTGAGCATAAAGTACCGCAGTGTGGTTTTTGCCAGTGCGGTCAAATGATGCAAGCTGCAAGCTTATTAGCTGCAAACCCAACCCCTACCGACGATGAAATAGTAAGTAATATGTCGGGAAATATTTGCCGTTGTGGTACATACCCGCGTATTCATAAAGCAATTAAATCAGCTGCTAAAACAATGGCGAGTGTTCAATATTTTGACCCAAATGAACAAGGGGAAGAAGTATGAACCAAGATAACAAATACTTTGATTTAAACCGCCGTAAGTTTTTAAAAACTAGCGCAATAGGTGCATTGGTACTTGGTACTTATTTTGTAGGCAGTGCGCCAAGAGCATTTGCGGGTGTATTAGAGCAGCCATCTGAGCAAGCAAAACGCGCAAACTTATTTATTGCACTGCGCCCAGACGGCATGGTTGAAATAACCTGCCATCGTTCTGAAATGGGTCAGCAAATTCGCACCGCGATTGCACAAATAGTTGCCGATGAAATGGAAGCCGCGTGGGATAAGGTTATTGTTATTCAGGGTAAGGGCGACCCTAAATATGGCGATCAAAATACCGATGGCTCACGCAGTATTCGCTATAACATGCAGCGCCTGCGTGAAATGGGCGCAAGTGTGCGTTACATGATGCAGCATGCTGCCGCTAAGTATTGGAACGTTGATCCACAAACCTGTACTGCTAATCAACACGTTGTTACACACAGCTCAGGTAAATCGCTTACTTATAAAGATTTAATCGACTTAGCGCTTACAATAACGCCACCAGAAGCTGACAAACTAACGCTTAAAACACGCAAAGAATGGCGCTACATTAATACTGGCATGGCGCACATAGATTTAGCCGATTTAGTAACAGGCAAAGCTATATTTGCAGCCGATGTACGCGAACCACAAGCGCTGGTGGCTATAATTGAACGCCCGCCGGTAGTAGGCGGTGTTGTTAAGTCATTTGATGCCAGTGCTACAAAAGCGATAAACGGCGTTGTAGATGTTATTGAAATACCTGCACCAAAAGGCGCGCCGCAGTTTCAGCCAAAAGGCGGAATTGCGATTATAGCTAAAAACACATGGGCTGCATGGCAAGGGCGTAAAGCATTAAAAGTAGTGTGGGATGATGGCAAAAATGGCGATTACAATTCAAAAAAATTTAAAAAGTCATTACTAAAAACAGTACAAACTCCACAGGCAAACATACGTGATAAAGGCGATGCCATGGGCGTGTTGGCTAAATCGAGCAATAAACTCGTAGCTGATTATTACGCGCCGCATCTTGCTCAAGCACCAATGGAGCCGCCGTGTGCAACAGCTATGTACAACAAAGATAGTGTTGATATATGGGCTGCTACGCAAAATCCACAAGCCGATATGAAAACAGTGGCGGCAATGCTTGGCATGGATGAGAGCAAAATTAATGTTCACGTTACCATGTTAGGAGGCGGCTTTGGGCGTAAGTCAAAACCTGACTTTTCAGCAGAAGCAGCTTACCTTTCAATGAAAGTAGGCAAACCTATTCGTGTGCAATGGACGCGTGAAGACGACATACAACATGGTTTTTACCATGCGGTTTCGGCTCAGCACATTGAAGCATCGCTAGATAAAAATGGCGCAATAGAATCTTATTTACACCGCACCGCATTTTCACCAATTACCTCTACCTTTTCAGAAGGGGCGACTACGCCAGGAAGCTTTGAACTGCGCTTAGGGTTTACCGATAACCCAATTAACACACCTAACATGAAGTTAGAAAACGGTGATGCGCCTGCCAAAGCACGAATTGGTTGGATGCGCTCTGTATCAAATATTTTTCATGCCTTTGCTATTCAGTCATTTATTGGCGAAGCAGCGCACAAAGCCGGTCGCGACCAAAAAGACTATTTACTAGACACTATAGGTCCGAGTCGTATTGTTGATGTAACAGAGCAAAATGCCACATACGATAATTACGGTGGCGATAAAGAGGTTTACCCTTTAGATATTGGCAGACTGCGTCATGTTATTGAAAAAGTAGCTGACATGAGTAAATGGGGGCGAGAGCTTCCTAAAGGGCGAGGTTTAGGCATAGCAGCACACAGAAGCTTTTTAACTTACGTAGCTACGGTAGTTGAAGTAGAAGTGTCGGATGCTGGCGATTTAAACGTAATTAAATCGTGGGTTGCCATTGATGCGGGTACGGTTGTAAACACCGACACCGTTAAAAACCAAACTCAAGGTGGTTCTATTTACGGGATTACAACTGCAATCAGCGATGGTATTACCTTTGATAAAGGCCGCGTGCAGCAAAGTAACTTTCATGATTATCGCGTACCGCGTATGAGCGACTCACCACTTGAAGTTGACGTTGAAATTGTACAAAGTGACGCACCTCCAGCAGGGGTAGGCGAGCCATCTACACCAGTTTATGCGCCAGCATTATGTAATGCTATTTTTGCAGCGTGCGGAAAGCGCATTAGGCAGTTACCAATAGGTGACCAGCTAAAAGCGTAACTAAATAACAACAGCTTAAACAAAAAAACCGCCAAAATGGCGGTTTTTTTAGAAGTTAGCGATTAGTGAGTTTTTTCAAACTCATCAACTTCACGCTCTGCTTCTTCTTTAGATTTACCGTACTGCTGCTGGATTTTACCCACTAGCTCTGTACGGCTACCTTCAATTTTGTCTAAATCGTCGTCAGTAAGATCGCCCCATTTCTGTTGAGCCTTACCTTTAAGTTCGTTCCAATTACCTTTCATACGATCGCTGTTCATAAGTTTCTCCTTACTTAGATTTAATTAACGTTCAGTATAAAAGGAGCAAGGCGTGTACCAATAAGTTAAATTTTTATTTTGCATTTATAATCATGGTGTTATGTTTTTATTGAGGCAGTAATGATTAATGTTTTGAGCACATCCTTAAAAAATGTACAGAGCGGTCTGTAATTATTTCTGATTATGTAACCCTTAATTAAATCCTTTATAACCACATAGCTTTAGCGGCGCGTTTATTTTTGGTTTTTGTTACAATGCACACAAAGCAATTTTGGGTAAATAGCTGTGCTGCCGGTTCAAGACATATATCAACAACTCGTTACTACATTACAAAGTAATCCTATTACGTTATTACAAGCGCCGCCTGGTGCGGGTAAATCTACGTGGTTGCCGCAACAACTCATGCGTGACGGGCATTTTAAACGTATTGTAATGCTAGAGCCTCGCCGTTTAGCTGCACGTAATATTGCAAGTTACTTAGCAAAGTGCCAAAACGAGAGTGTTGGGCAAAGTGTGGGTTTGCGGATTAGGGGCGAGAGTAAAGTAAGCGCTAATACGCGCCTCGAAATAGTCACCGAAGGCATGTTAACGCGCATGTTGCAAAACGACCCCGAATTAAGCGATATTGATTTACTGATATTTGATGAATTTCATGAGCGTTCAATTGCAGCCGATACCTCACTTGCCTTTGCGCTCGAGACCCAAAGTGCGCTGCGTGACGATTTAACCATTATGCTTATGTCGGCAACTCTTGATACTGAGCGTTATACAGCGTTTTTTGACTGCCCTGTAATTCAATCAAGCGGTCGCAGCTACCCAATAGACGAAATATACATACCCATAAAAGATGAAAGCCGCTGGCTTGATGCAATTCCTAACATAATAAAACAAGCACTTAATGAGCAAACAGGTAGCGTATTGGTGTTTTTACCTGGGCAGTTTGAGATACTACGCGTGCAACAAGCACTGAGCGATTTACCAAGTAACTGCCAAGTTGCAACGCTATTTGGCGAGCAAGATAAAGCTAATCAGCAAGCTGCTATTGCTCCTGCACCAAACGGCATGCGCAAAGTAGTGCTAACCACCAATGTAGCCGAAACCAGTTTAACTATTGAAGGCATACGCATTGTAATTGACAGCGGCAAGCGCCGTGCAGCCACCTTTAATTTAAAAACAGGGGTTACAGAGCTCACAACACAAAGTATATCGCGCTCATCTGCTGTGCAGCGTGCAGGGCGTGCAGGACGTATAGAGCCGGGCATTGTTTATCGAATTGGCTCAAAGCAAACCTTTGAGCGACGTAATAGCCACGACAATCCCGAAATACTCGCATCAGACATAAGCCAGCTTATGCTTGAGGCAAAGCAGTGGGGAGCCAGTATTGATGAGCTAACCCTACTTGATAAGCCCACTGAGCAGCAATGCGAACAAGCAAGTAACCTGCTTAATATGCTTGAAGCTATTGATAGCAAAGGTAAGCTCACACCGCTTGGCAGTAAAATGTTAGGTTTTGGTGCTGATATTCGTTTGGCGCATATGCTATTAAAAGCACAAATACTTGATGACCAACTCCCTGGTATTTTTAGGCTCGCTATTTATTTAGTGGCATTACTTGAGAGCCGAGTAAATAGCGCAAACGAGTTGAGTTTAGCGCTGCATAGCCAACAGCAACGTCCGCATCCGGTATTCAAACAACAGTTAAAATATTGGCAAAGCCGCTTAAAAGTAAAAGACGAAAACAGCGAATTAAATACGCATTATATTAGTTTGCTAGTGGCATTGGCATACCCCGATCGTATTGCTAAAAAACGTGGTAATGGTTATTTACTCGCCAATGGTGCAGGGGCTGAGTTAAATGCCGATTACTGGCACAACGACGATTACTTAGCCATAGCAACCATGGGCGGGCACAAAGGAGGGCGTATATTTGCAGCCACCGCACTTAACCCATTTGAGTTACAAGAATTTTTACCGCATTTATTTAGTGAACTTACTCGTTGTGAGTTTGATGAAAAATCAGCGCGCTTTATTCATCAAGATGAAGTAAAGCTCGGGGCTATAACGCTCAGCAGCCAGCCTAGTAAACAAAAACTAGATAAGAGCGAGCGTGCTAAAGCGTGGCTTAGCTTATTTGCTAAACACGGTTTTGCATTATTTAACGAGCAACCTGATGCGCAGCAATTGCTGATACGTATGAGCCTAGCAAGTAATTTAATGCCCGATAAATTCCCGCAAATAAACGAGCAACAACTTATTCAAAATGCAGCGCAGTGGCTAGGCGTGTTTTTAGAAGATATTAAAACGCTCACGCAGCTTAAAAAGTTTAACTACTTTGAAGCATTACAAAACTGCTTTGATTGGCAACAACAAACCACGTTAAAAGCTTTGTTACTTCTGCGCTTAACGGTGCCCAGTGGCTCAAATATAAAGATAGAATACCAACTTGATGGCCCCGCAAAGCTAAGCGTGCGTATGCAAGAAGTTTATGGCTTGACCAGTACGCCTATGCTTGCCAACGGTAAATTGCCATTGCTTATGGAGCTGCTATCGCCAGGTAAACGTTCATTGCAACTTACTCAAGATTTAGCCCACTTTTGGGCTAGCAGTTACCGCGATGTGCAAAAGGAAATGAAAGGCCGCTACCCTAAACTCATGTGCTATTGTTAAGATTGACTGGTAATGTGTAGTTACAAGTTATTGACAATAATGCAGTGAAAAAGGGGGCTATTATGTCTTTTGCTAAAGGAAATCGGATCGTTTTAATAAAGCATATAAGGCATTGCCATTCAGAATTAAGCACTACACCGGTTAATAAAAGCTCAGAAGAAATTATATGTAAGAAAGGGGCTTATTTTGTGACTCCAAGTCACTATTTTAATGAGGACCATGATCTATATTTGTTTCCATATATCCTCAACTGCGATTTATCTCCTTGGACTGATGCAAATCTATTCTTATATACGTCAGCTTTAAATAGGGACAAAGGGTATTCAAGCTCTGATGCAATAAGGTTAAAAGCTAGCTTATTAGTTGATTACAAAATTTATTGTGAAGGTCTTAAAATCGATTTGTATGATTTTAGTGGGCGAAAACCTAAAAGGCCAACCTACAGATATTTTTTTCATTTATTACAACAAGTAAACGAAGGTGCTCTCTCACGAAAGAAGCTAAATCAAAGCACGAAAGTTGTATATGATTTTTATCGGTATCTATCTGAACAGCATAAATCTTCAATCGACATTGAGAGAGTTGATAGTGTCAAATTGGTGAATAGATATTTTCATAATCATCATGGTGGGCTTTACTCTATGGCAACAGAAAAACGAGGACAGAGTTTGAGTGTGAACAACTCTTCAAGGCCAAGGCGTATTGGCTTCACTAGAGAGTATGGAGAAGAACTACGACCTTTAACAGATAAAGAATTAGATGAGCTATTAGCTTGTTTAAATACTGATGCTTTTGGAGTTGATGAAAGACTTATGCACTTCATAGCTCTTCAAGTTGGAGCTAGAAAACAATCTATTTTAACAATGCGAATGAAGCATTTAAAATTATTTGCTGATGAAAAATTATTGAAGGATGGTACTTTTAAAGTAAATGCTGGGCCTGGTACTGGTATCGACACAAAGTATAACAAACCACAAGCTCTCTACTTTCCATTAATATTAGCTAAAAGCATTCTTCGCTACGCAAATAGTGAAAAAGCTAAGAGGCGGCGCCAAAAGTTTTTACAAAACAATGGAAACATATTAAACGAAGACGATATGTATTTATTTATCTCTTCTTCTGGGGGAACCCATTATATGGCTAAATCAGACCCTAGGTATATATTTACTAGAAGTCGGCCTCAGGGAAGAAATACTTACTATATGAGCAAAAAGCTAAGTAAGTTGGTAAGTGAAAAATTCCCAAGTGACTTTGTGTTTCATTGGCTAAGAGCTACTTATGCTCTTCGTTATTATCTGTTTTTACAACCTCTATATGCAAAAGGACTTATAACGGATAGCGATATAATTTCAATGGTTCAAAAAAGGCTACATCATAGCAATAGAGAAGTAACTGAAAACTATCTCAAGCTCTTTGATTCAATAGATAAAAGGCTGGTTGCACAGCAACTTTATGAAGAACGAGTATTTGACTTATATGGCACTAAAATGGACTTTATATAATGGATAAAAATTATACACAGAGAAAAACTTATATTGCTACACTTGATGATCTTGCATCAAAAGAGTTGTTACATCTGGAAATGCTTAGGTTGTATTTGCCTAACTCGGGGAAAAAAAACCCAATCGATATGGGGGCAATGGCTTACTCTGATAGAAAGTTTGTTATCAAAATGTCTAGTTATGAAAATACTGATTATTTGGTTGTTCTTGAGTCATTTTTACCAGCTAGATGTACTTTTCTTAAGAGGTTTATCGAGTACATTATTACCGGTGGTTATAGAGAGTCGAGTTTACATAGTTTAATAGCCAAAGTTAGAAAAGCATTTAATATAATCGACGGTTACAAAGAGACTGGCGCTTTCTTAGAAAGTTTCGACGATACGTCAAAAGTTTATCAGATGATAACCCATGATTTGAGGCATAAGCTTTATGTAGGTGAGCTAACCGCATATCAGGCTAAACTTAAGCAAGTCAGCATCGCTTTTCTTATACTAATAGGCCACGGAAGAGGAACCTTTGATCATATAATAAAAAATACTATTCAATTTAGTGGCAAATCTAAACCTACCCCCCCCCGTGAGCTTGATGAGATTAGGTTTGGTTATGAGACATATAAGAGTTTAGCGCTAGGGCTAACCAAAAGCTTAGTAAACAATGAACACCTACCAATTCTCTTAAAAATGCCGGACTATGAAACATATTTATTTCCATATGCAAATCATCGTGTAACGCCTTTTTATAGTTGCCCTACAGATGTTTACAATGATGAAGAGGGTCGATTAGTCACGATCGAAGAATATTGTGCTAAAAGGCCTGATAAATGCAAAAACGAGCTCGCAAGCAACTTAAGAAGAACCAAAACTTACTTAGATGAAGCCAACACTAATATGCGTGCAAAATGTCGCAGAGCATTCGCAACTACAGCTATGCAGGCATTTCAAATGTTATTTATGATGCTCTCAGGCTCTTACGTAAGTGAAATGAAAAAAATTGAATTCGATGGTGCCTTTGAAAAGGCTAAGTCTGTAACGCAAAAAAGCTATCAAGTAGTTAAATTCAGAGCCAGTGGGAAAATTATACAGTATGAACTAGCTCATGGAGCAGTAGAACTTTTTAAACACTATATTAGGTTAAGAGAATGGGTACTTGACGGTAAAGTTTTTGATGAACTTTTTTTTAGTCTTAAAGTGAAATCTTGGGAACCTTGTATAGTAGATCCAAGCTCTATAAGGGGCTTTCAGAGAAAGAAAGTTATAGGTGTTTTTATGCCAGCTAGCTTTGAAGTGCTTACTTCAAGGCAGTTTCGCAAAACTAAAAGTATATTTTTACATGAGCAGCCAGAAGTTTCTAAAGAAACAGTTGCAGAAGTTCTTGGCCATTCTGAAAGAACAAATGAGGCTCACTATCTTGAAGTTTCCCCTGAAGTTGCAAAGTCAGAATTCAGTAATTTTTGGGAGTCAGCTCATGAAGCTATACAACACATAAGCTTTAATAAAGATGCTCATGATGGACAGCACCTTAGTGTAGCTGCAGGGCATTGTACGGACTATCAAAAGCCTGAACCTGCTATAGACGCTCCGCCTATAAAGCCTGATTGTGTATCCCAATATGGGTGTTTGTTTTGTAAACATTACGTATGCCATGCCAATGATGAAGACGACGTTCATAAGTTATTTAGCTTACTCTATATAGTAATAGGTGTAATGAATGCTTCATCTGAAATGGCAAAGTCCAAAGAGCTTCTCTTAATGCTTTCATCCAGAGTAAGACAAATTTTATTAAAAATTAAATCAAAATCGTCTTTGGGAGCTAAAAACGTCAAGTTGTATCGTGAGCGAGTTTTTAATTACGGAGAGCTTACCCCTTATTGGGAAAATCGTCTCCAAAGATATGAATCTATGGGGATGATTTTTTCAGAGGAAAATATAGGAGAAAGTTTTGAATTATAATAAAAACTACACTAACCGCCTATTTAACCAAGCTTTAAGTGTCAACGGGTTACGTGTTTCATCTGAGAGTGCCCCAGACACACTATGCTTGAGTTATTCTAAAGGTAATATTCCTGATGAATTTATTATATGTAGAAATAAGCAAAATGTACCAACGGCTATTTATAAAAATGATAAATGGGATTTGAGCCCATACATTCTATCATCTAAATCCAGCGAAGTTATTAATTTTGAAGACCTTATATGTACTTCAGACACTACTAAAGATAGAGAACTTATTAATGAAGTTAAGTCCATAGTTATTTATTTGATGTATTTTATAAATACAGGTGTTGCGGGTAGTTTAGCTATATCTACCTTAACTAGGTATGCAAATGTTGCAAAATCGGCTGCTCGTTTTTGTATAGATACTCAAGAAGATAAAATGATTGGTAGGCTGAGCCTTCAAAAACTTTTTACTAATAAAAACTACCTAGCATTCTATGTGAAAACTCTTAACAATAGGCAAAGACAGCGTTTACATGCTTTGTTGAAAAAGTTAAACATTATAGGTATTGAGCATTTAGGATATAAGGTTGTTAATTACCAGCACTTACATAAAAGAATACCACATAATCAACATCCTTTAATTCCAACGCGAATATACCTTGATGTAGTAAATTTTTTAACTGATAGAGTTGGGTTTCTTAAGAAAAACTCTTTAAAGCTTGAGTGTTTTATAAAGGAATTCTCAGATCCTTATTTTGGTTTATGTATTTTGAGCCAAAAAGATAGGATGGTTGGTGATCTCATAAAGCCAAAGGACAGATCATTTAGACCTACACTAGATGAGGCCATAAATGCTCATAATTTAAATAGTTTATTTGAACACCCCGATTTTAATTGTAAAAGCAGAAAAGAATTAGCAGCCCGTTTGGGTGTAATTCAGTATGAAATGAAGCATTTAATTCATTTATACACGGGTATGAGAAATGATGAAGTTAATCGACTAGGCTACGATTGTGTCGTAGATAAACCAACCGATAATTATGTTTTTGATGATAGTGATTCTATACCTTCATCAAAAGCAATTGTTAAGGTCATTTCAACAACAACTAAATTTACTGGATATAAAGAGGAGGAGGCCTGGTTAGCGCACACGATTGTTTTAGAAGCTATCGAAGTACTCCGAGCTATTGTTAGGGGGATCGCTTACATAGCTGGACTTGAACCAAAAAAATGTAGTCTTCTTTTAAGTACCAAAATAATATACACGAGAGATAAGTCTGCCACAGGTACAAAGATTTTTTCTGCTCCAAAAAATGAACGTAAATATTTTGTAAAAAGGGACTCCTTCATTATCGGTAGTGATGATTATGACGTTTTAGTTGCTAGTGATCCGGAAAGAGATTTTTCTAAATCACCAGAATTTAACATTGGAAGTCACTGGCCTATAACTACCCATCAGTTTAGACGATCTTTAGCTTTTTACGCTGTAAATAGTGGGTTTGTTTCTTTGGCTACTTTAAGAAAGCAGTTTAAGCATTTATCACAAGAAATGACTAAATATTACAGCCGCAATAATGAAAACGTAATGACGATTTTTGGTCATTACGATGTAAAGGCAAAAGAGTATGTTCTTCCATTAAATCATATCGCTTATGAACTTCAAACTGGCATGTCATTAGATACGGCAGAAAGGTTATTAAAAGATTTATTAAGTGAAACAAGTAGTTTACACGGCAAGGTAGGGGGGTACTTTGAGAAGCAAAAATCTCAGTTGAAGAAAGGTGAAGTTTTAGTAGAGGAGTTTATTGAAACCACTTCAAAAAAAGTTTACGAAGGTGAGGTTAACTACCGCAGAACTTTACTTGGGGGATGCACTAATGCTGAGATTTGTAGCTGTTCTATTTTAGGAGAATTTGCTGATTGTTTAACAAGCAAATGCGCTGCTATTAAGTCTGAAAACATAGATGCTTTAATTAAATCGACGGAAAAAGAACTTCAGTCGTACCACAAGGACTCAGTTGAGTTCTTATCTACAAAATCAGAGTTAGATGACTTATTAAGATATAAAACCTTTAAAATCAAAAGCAGAGCAATAGGTATTGAAGATAGAATAATTGATATAAAGGAAGAGTAATGAATACTACAAAGAAGTTACAAGAATGTTACAAGGCTCTTGAACGATTAGTAAAAGGCTGCCCTCGTATAAGTGATTTTAGTGGTATAGAGTTAAGTCAAATTACTAATTCTATTGTTTCTCAAGAAGCTGGTCACGACAAAGGTTATATAAAAAATGATCGTGATAATCACCAGGGGATAGTGCAGGCTATTAAAGACGCTAAAAAGTCGCCTGAAAGTAGTACTTTATCTAAATCTGAAATAACGGAGCGACATAACAAAAAAATTAAAAGCGTCAAAAAGAGGCTAACTTTGACAGAAGAAGCTCTAGAGAAAGCATTATCACGAGAAATTGTATTGTTAGCCCGTTTACAAGAGCTAGAAAATGATTTGAATAGGCTAAATAACGTTATGGACATACGGCAGAAATGACGTTTAAAAGTACACCTCAATTATTCTTGTCGATAAACTAAATGATTTAGCAGATATTAGAGTTTAATTCTCGAAAATTAGACTCTAATAAACAATATAAATAGAGAAGTATTTTTGTTACCAATTAAAGATTATATTCCCAAAATATTAACTAGCCTAGAGTCCTACAACAACTTAGTTTTGCAGGCAGAACCAGGTGCTGGTAAATCTACAATAGTTCCACTTGAACTCATTAAATCAAACTTAATGACAGGTAAAAAAGTCATAATGTTGGAGCCTCGTAGAGTTGCAGTTAGATCCATTGCAAATTATCTAGCGAAGTTGTTAGGCGAGAATGTAGGCGAAACAGTAGGTTACCAGATAAGAAATGAACGTAAAAAATCAAAAAATACTATACTTGAAATTGTAACTGACGGAGTTCTGACCCGAAGAATACAAAATGATCCAGAGCTAACTGACGTAGGGTTGATAATCTTTGATGAATTCCATGAGCGTTCGATTCATGCTGATCTTGCTCTAAATTTAGCATTAGAGGTGCAGGAGGCGTATCGAGATGATTTGAAGTTACTTGTTATGTCTGCAACCATAGATACTGACTTGCTGTCAAAATACTTAAATAATTCGCCAATAATAAAATGCCCAGGACGCACTTTTCCTGTCCAAATCGAATATGCTGGTAGACCATCTTCTCACCTATCTATTTATATAAAAGGTTTGTTGGATAAAGTATTAAAAGAGCAACCGTTAGGGGATGTATTAATTTTTTTACCAGGACAAGCAGAAATCAATCGATGTATGAGTGCTGCTCAGAGCTACTTACCTCAAAATGTTGAAACTTTACCTCTTTATGGCGGCTTGCCACTTACAAAGCAGGAATTAGCTCTAAATAAGTCGAGTAAAAGGCGAGTTATTTTTTCCACAAATATAGCCGAAACAAGTCTAACAATCGACGGTGTTAGTATCGTTATTGATTCCGGTCTAGAAAAAGTAATGACATTCGATGTTAAGAGTGGATTATCAAGGTTAGATACCAGCCGTATATCAAAAGCGTCAGCTAATCAACGTACAGGTAGAGCAGGTAGAACTCAAAAAGGTCTTTGTATTAGACTTTGGGGGGAAATTGAGCAAAAAGGGTTGAAAGATTTTCAAATTGAAGAAATAAGTATTACAGACCTAAGTAATCTAGTGCTCGAGTTATCAGGCTGGGGAGTACCAAATTATGATGACGTAAATTGGTTAACGGCTCCGCCAAAGAAACACTTCGATGTAGCGTGTGATCTAAACTTTAAGCTAGGATTGATCGATAACTCACACAAAATCACTTCACTTGGTAAAAAAGTATTATCTCTAGGTGTTGGCTCAAGACTTGGAGCTATGCTTACCTCGTGTGAAACAGAAAATGAAACTCTTACTGCCTGTATCTTAGTTGCTCTTTTATCTGAAAAGGATATTTTACTTAATGCGGAGAATTCAGATCTTATAGAAAGGTTTGTTGTAATATATGAAAGTTTTATAGTTAAAAAAAGTAGTGAAGCCAGCAATATTAATAAATCAGTTTTAAAGCAAGTTATAAAACTGGTGAAATCATTCTTAAATGCTTTAAATGTTACATTAGTTCCTCATAATACTACCTTGGCTGAACTTCAACCACTAATAGGTAAACTGCTATTAAAAGCATACCCAGATAGGTTAGCTAAAATCAGAAATCCTAATAGCAAAGACTATTTGTTAGCAAATGGAAGAGGGGTTACTTTAAAGACTACTGATAGTCTTTTTGGGAGTAATTGGCTTGTAGTTTGTGATTGCGATGGGAAAAATTTAGGTGGTGTTATTTATAGCTCTGTACCTATATCCTTTGAACAAATTAATGCTGTTTTGGATGGAGAATATAAATTAGACACTTATTATAAATTAGATGCTAAGAAAGAAAATATAATTGGTAGACGAGTTCATAAGTATATGAGCTTAGTTATGAGAGAAGATAAGCTAAATTCAATTCCTGATGAGCAATTCAACTCCTGTATTAAGGGGGTCTTATTAGAAGAAGGCATTAAATTTTTAAATTGGACTGCCAAGTGTGAAAGTTGGCTGGCAAAATGTCAGTGGTTACATAGTGTTGTCGAAAGCTTCCCGAATATAAATGAAGACGTTTTACTAAAAAACTTAGATACATGGCTTATACCTTATACCTTAGATGTAAAAAGCTTAAAGCAATTGAAAAATAAAGATATTTATTCAATTTTAAACGCTAAACTAACTTGGGAGCAACAGCAGGTACTGGATGCTTGTGCACCTTCTAACTACATCACTCCTAGTGGCAAGAAAGTACTAATTAGGTACGATGAAAATCAAGGGCCCACTGTATCTGTTGTATTGCAAGAAATGTTTGGCCAGCTTGAATCTCCAATGCTAGCAATGGGTAAAGTCGCTATGAGATTTGAGTTATTGTCTCCGGCTAAGAGGCCAATACAAACAACAAGTGATCTAGCTCATTTTTGGCGTTCTTCGTATTTTGATGTAGCCAAAGATATGCGCGGTAAATACCCGAAACATCGTTGGCCTGAAAAGCCGCTTGAAGAAAAGCCTGGTCATTCTATAAAAAAGAAAAGATAGAATGGGTTTAAGTGTAGTAACTCATATCCGATATTACAGTTTAAAAAGAACGGGTTAGACTTCGCCTGACTGGCGGCTTTGAGCGAATTGCAGACGGTCGAATTAGTTGCCTTCTCCTAGCTTGCAAGGTAGCCTGTAAAGCATTCATAAAAACATGGACGCACTATGAAAGCTTTCTTTTTCATTTTTCTATTTGTCTTTTCTATTAGCTGTCTCGCTGTTGTAAAAAGGCATGATATTCCCCCTGAGAATTATGTGTCGAAAGAAGCTCCTAACTTCTTAGTGGATATGCCTCATGAAGGGCATGGCGCTTTAATTAACCCAAGGTGGGTTGTAACTGTCGCGCATACCATTTTTTATAATTATATTGGTAAAAGTTTAAGGGTTGGATCAAATACATATCAAATTGAAAAAGTGTACATACATCCTGAATTTGAAAAACCTAGCGAAAGTTTGTTGAAAGGAAATTTAGCGCCTTTAATGAGTTTTTTTAAAGCAAGAAGTGATATTGCATTAATCAAATTAACTTCGCCTGTGAGCGATGTATTACCGATTACTCTTTACACAAACACAAAAGAACAAGGAAAAACAGTTACAGTTTTTGGTAGAGGTGCCACAGGTAATGGGCTTATTGGCGAAGAGTCTGAGACTAAATCTTTGAAACAGCTGAATCACTTCCAAAATATTATCGAAAATGCAGAAACTAATTGGCTGACATTCAGGTTTGATAAGGCACCTAATGGATTACCTCTAGAGGGAATGCACGCTTCAGGTGATAGTGGTGGAGCCTCTGTCATTTATCAGGGTGGTATACCCTTTCTTGTAGGGCTTTCAAGTTGGCAATTAGCGCATGGCGATATTTCTGATTTTAAGGGTGGGTTATATGGTACAACTGCATATCAAGTGAGAATTTCCAATTATAGTAAGTGGATTAAGGATGTATTAGCTAGCGAACCAAAAACTGTCAATTAGCGTCTGTTTTGGGACTGTAATGAAGTTCGACCTAGAGCGAGAAGCGGACGGTCGTTTAAGCTCGTTCTTGGACAATTTTGAGTTACATAGGTTGTTAAATTAACTCAGTTAGAATTAGGTGATGTATTGAATAAGCGGCTCGCCACGGCGGACTTTCTGGCAGTGTGGATGATGTGCAACGCAAGCAAACTCTGTTGGTTATGACGGGTTTCATAGGGTAAGCTAGTACATAACCTACTGACTGAGAAATATTTATGGACACAATAAAGAGCAAAGCTAGAAGGCAACCTCCATACAAATCCATTTGGTTTTGGGTGTTGCCATTTTTCACTCTAATTGTAGTGTTGACATTGGTCTCTATGGCTCAAAATGTCTCTGGCTTCTCTGAGGGGCTAAAACATACATTAGAAACCTATCGGATACCGCTGGCTTCTGTTGTTTTTTGTGTTACGACATTAATTCAATGGTTGATAGCTCACAACTCAAATAAGCCATCCGAATTAGAGGAGCAGCAAGTAATAAATAGACACCTTAGAGATGAGTATGATGTTAGTGAGCGTCTTTTAATTAAGCAGTTTGGTAAATTATCCTCTGACCGTGCATTTACTTTTATTTCAACAGATGACTTGCCAGCAATTCACTCAAAGGTGTATGCGGAAGACCGTCTAATTAAACGTGGTAAACTAAGTGTCTGTGATGAAGCGATACGAGCCATTGACTACTACTTTCGGAATACCGAAAGGCTACTAGAAGAAGCTCTAAACCTATTGCAAAACGAAGAAGCCAAAGAAACGCCGAACAGGCACATCAAAGAAAGTCTGATCATCCAGCTAATTCAGTATTTAAATCAATGTGCACTAACACTGCATTATGAAATTGGGATGAGGGTGATTAATTTGGATAGCTCAGATATAAATACCTACCGAGATGCTTTTTTCGAAACACTCCATCTAACAAACTTCTTAGGTGGAGAGTTATCCCCCATAGTGAATCAAGTGGTTGAAACCCCATCAACTGAAAAATCCAACTCACAAGAGGATATACTGAACATGTTTGTTGCTGCCCATGAAATAGCGGAGAGTTTAGTGACCAGTAGTGAAGGGGCTACATTTGGTGGCCTGTATAGAAGCATCCAGCTAAGGTCGATCATCAAACAAGCGCAGGGTTCTCCTTTATACCTATTAGCTTGTCAGGTTATTCAAGATATTGTTCTTGAACCACTACTAGGCGAAAGCGATAAAATAGGCGCTGTGGAGGTTGATGACAACTATCCAAAATATGATATATACAACCAAGCTGGAGAGAAGAAGCTAACTCTCGGTTACAAAGAGGTAGATGAGAACACTCTTACCCTCATCCTGAGCGGTGAAGGTGAGAACATAAAAACAACTGTAAGGTTTGTCGATTCGGAAAAGAAAAGGTTCGAAGTAGATAGGGACATGGGGGGGCGCTTTACCCTTGAGTGTAAAAAAGCTATTAACCGGCACTTAGTTATTGAATAGCTATCAACTTGACGGACTGCAGTGGATGAGTAAGTTTGACCATATAGCTAGAGTTTTTGTCATAAGGTAAAGTAAGTCAAATACTAAACTGAATGCTGTGTAGAAAAACTAACGTAAAACACAATGGGGTAGAAAAGAGTTGGACTGCCGAGCTTTCATTAGATACCAACTTATAATCTTAAAGTACAAAACGGAAGTAAACTTCCGGTTTCTAACCCAATATTGCTATATTTCGGAAGCAAACTTCCGTTTATAGGAATTCAAAGGCAGTTATCGGAAATATACTTCTGTTTTTGAAAGCCTTAACTTAGATAGATATATGAGCCACTTTTCGGGGGGCTTATTTGAGCGAAAAGCAGACATTGACCGTTAATCGTTTCAACGACGGCAATTAGCCATACGTTGCATGTTTGCTCCCTTAC
>NZ_JADYWM010000064.1:0-637 GCF_015864815.1 Pseudoalteromonas sp. NZS100 | reverse complement strand
TTCAAATCAAGCCTCTAATCTCATTTATTTATTAAGAAGCTCGAAATCTAACCTATTCCCCCAAACTATAGGCAAAAGAAAACCCCCGACGCGTGAGCGTTGGGGGTTTAACTTTGAATAGAGAGCTGACGATGACCTACTCTCACATGGGCGAACCCACACTACCATTGGCGCAACGATGTTTCACTTCTGAGTTCGGGAAGGGATCAGGTGGTGCCATCGCGCTATTGTCGTCAGCAAAGGGGGTTAGATATGAGTCTGTTGTTTTTATTGTTTGACTTCAAGTTTTAGCTTGTTGTCGACCAACTTGTAACCTAACTGAATCAAGGTTAAAGGTGATATCGAAATATTCTTTCTTTATTCTATAAGCCACTACAGCTTATACAAGATAGATTAATTAGACTTGTATACAAACCACTTGGGTGTTGTATGGTCAAGCCAAACGAGCAATTAGTACAGGTTAGCTACATGCATCGCTGCACTTCCACACCCTGCCTATCAACGTCCTAGTCTTGAACGGCTCTTTAGGGAAATCTAATCTTGAGGTGGGCTTCCCGCTTAGATGCTTTCAGCGGTTATCCCATCCGAACGTAGCTACCGGGCAATGCCACTGGCGTGACAACCGCAACCCCAGAGG
>NZ_JADYWM010000063.1:0-641 GCF_015864815.1 Pseudoalteromonas sp. NZS100 | reverse complement strand
TTCACCAGTGCCTGTGGCAGTGGCTTCGTTGCCTGCGGCATCGCTCACACTGGCGATCACTGTAAAGGTGCCTTCAGCCAGCACTTGCGTGGCAGCTACGCTCCATGTGCCATTAACCCCTAATGTGGTCGTTACGGTATGAGTAATATTATTACTGTCGGTGATTTCAACGCTCACGGTGCTGCCTTGTGGCGCATTCGCTGTGCCGGTGATCGTAGGTGTTGTGTCATCAGTCACTGTTACATCATTTACGACAATATTAGGAATGGTCGTATCCACTACGCCATTTTCTGTTGCTATACTTGTATTGCCGCTTCCATCTGTAACACTCGCTTCAACTTCATAACTGCCTTCAGCCAAGTCAACAGGAGCTTCAACACTCCAGATACCGTCTGTAACAGTTGTTTGTACCGTGTTTGTTATGTCATTACTGTCCGTGAAACTGACGGTGATAATAGTGCCATTTGCTGCACTGCTGGTACCGCTCACATTCGGCGTTGTATCATTTGTATCCATTAATGCATCAATATTAATACTCGGTGCATCGGTATCCAATGTTGCGCCTTCACTTAACGTGGTGGTGTTGCCTGCACTGTCACTGACGCTTGCTTCGATAGTGAGTGGACCATCAGTTAACGCGT
>NZ_JADYWM010000062.1:0-665 GCF_015864815.1 Pseudoalteromonas sp. NZS100 | reverse complement strand
TGGATTGAGAAAACGTCTTCGATAGGCATGATGAATGGCTTATCGATGTCACGCTCTGGCTCTGGGATGTAAGAATCAAGTGCGTTTGCAAGCTCAACAATCTTATCTTCCCACTCTTTCTCGCCTTCTAACGCTTTAAGCGCAGAACCAGCGATTAGAGGTAAGTCATCACCTGGGAAATCGTATTCAGAAAGAAGTTCACGAACTTCCATTTCTACTAGTTCAAGTAGCTCTTCGTCATCAACCATGTCACATTTGTTCATGAACACAACGATGTAAGGAACGCCAACTTGACGAGAAAGAAGGATGTGCTCACGTGTTTGTGGCATAGGGCCATCTGTCGCAGCAACTACTAAGATCGCGCCATCCATTTGAGCAGCACCAGTGATCATGTTTTTAACATAATCGGCGTGACCAGGACAATCTACGTGTGCGTAGTGACGTGTAGGAGTATCGTATTCAACGTGAGACGTTGAAATAGTGATACCACGTTCGCGCTCTTCTGGAGCGTTGTCGATTGATGCGAAATCTTTAGCAACACCGCCGTATACTTTTGCAAGTACGTTAGTGATTGCTGCAGTTAGTGTAGTTTTACCGTGGTCAACGTGGCCGATTGTACCAACGTTTACGTGCGGTTTTACGCGTTCAAACTTTTCTTTTGCCAT
>NZ_JADYWM010000061.1:0-673 GCF_015864815.1 Pseudoalteromonas sp. NZS100 | reverse complement strand
GTTTAGGTAGCAAGATACCTTGGATATGCATGTATATAGCAAAAATACTTCACAAAAATATACACATGTTTAGGTAGCAAAATACCTCATGAAAAAAAAGGAGAAAAAAAAAACAAAAACAAACAAGAAAAAGAAATAAACAAATGAGAAAAAAAAAGGATAAGAAAAAAAGAAAAATAAGTTGTCTAGCTGAAAAACCAACATGCTTTTGAAAAGAGATGACTTCCAACTTTTCTTTGAAAAAATTCACTGATCATAACCATTTTTTGAAAAAATGTGTATACACCTGAAGGGTGAATGCTGTGAAAATTTTCCCGGACGCCCAAAATGGACTCGGATGAATGCACAAATTGATAAAAGAACATATTTTGGAAACATTGGGTTGACTAAAATAGAGGAAATGAATCCTGAGCCCTAGCATCACATGACCATAAAAATTTGACACTTGAGCGTCTGCATAGGTGCATGCATGACCAGTTTTGCATAAAATTTCCAAATCATCATTGTTGCATGTGTGTCATGGAAATAATGTGGGACATCCCTTTATCCCTGAACCGCTGGCCAAACCAACGCCCTGACATATATCATGTCCAGCCGTTCTACAAGCCTTGAGCCAAAATCTCAACTCACCATAAACCTTGTGTCGCAACCTACCTTTCGGCGGAAGGGTGAC
>NZ_JADYWM010000008.1:0-203507 GCF_015864815.1 Pseudoalteromonas sp. NZS100 | reverse complement strand
TCACTTAACGTAGTGGTGTTGCCTGCACTGTCACTAACGCTTGCTTCAATAGTGAGTGGACCATCAGTTAACGCGTTCGGTACATCTGCTGACCAACTGCCATCGGCTTGTACTGTTGCAGTAAACGTTTCTGTATTATCTGCATCCGTGACGTTAATCGTTATAACCGTGCCTGCTGGCGCGTTCGATGTCCCGCTAATTGTTGGCATGCTGTTATTCGTGGCGCCGACTGTGTCTAACGTCAACGTTGGCGCTAAGGTATCTAGGTTGCCCGTTTGTGTCGCACCGCCGGTGTTACCTGCATCATCGGTGATACTGGCTTGCACGGTGTAGCTTCCATCCGGTAATTCAGGACTGGTTGCTTGCCAATCACCGTTTGCATCCACGGTGGCGGTGATGGGGTGTTCATCACCGTTGCTGTCGGTAATAACAATGTTTACAACCGTGCCTTCAGGCTCTGTTGAAGTACCACTAATCACTGGGGTGCTGTCGTTACCCAAGCCCAGTGCATCAACGGTGACAACTGGCGTAATAGTATCCACATTACCACTGCTGTTTGCTGTGCTCTCGTTGCCTGCCGCATCGGTAATACTCGCGCTTACAGTAAAGTCACCTTGTGCAAGCGCACTGGGGATTTCAATATCCCAGTGGCCATCACTTTCAACGGTGGTGGTAATGGTTTGCACGACGCCGTCGCTGTCGGTCACGGTAAGTGTGACTGTGCCACCAACTTCGGTACTGGTGCCTTGTAATGTCGGTGTTAGGTCGTTTACATCGCCTACATTTTGTATCGTAAGTGTTGGCGCTTGCGTGTCGATAGTGGCGGTTTCACTCACGGTGGTTTCGTTGCCGACACTGTCGCGTACGCTCACTTCAATCGTGCTTTCGCCTTCGCTTAGCGGTGTACTTGGTGTAGCACTCCAATCGCCATTTGCATCCACAAGCGCTGTGATGGTTTGTGGGTTGCCTGCGCTATCAGTAACCACTATGGTCACTTGCGCCCCTTCGCCTGCATCACTTGTGCCGCTTATGATTGGCGTGTTGCTGTCGCTTTGTGCTGCAACATCAACCGTGAGTGTTGGCGGTGTGTTATCAAAGTCATCTGAGCTAATTGTCCGTGTATTACCTGCGGCATCGGTGGCTGTTGCGATCACTGAGCCAACATCAAGTAACGATACATCTAATCCGACTAATGACCAGTTGCCATCTGCATCTGTTGTGGTGGTGTATGTTGCACCAATACCACCGCCTACCAGTTGCTCGGTAATGGTAATTTCACTGCCTACTGGCAAGTCAGACGTACCACTTAAAGTAACCAATAAACCAAGTTCAAACGTTGGCGTAAAGGCTAGCGCCGGTGGAGTAATATCCACTTCGCCACTGTCTGTGCCTATGCCTGTGTTACCTGCCGCATCGGTGATGCTGGCGCTGACGCTATAATTACCTTCGGCTAAATCAGTCGTTGGTGCCGCACTCCAGTTACCATTGGCATCGGTTTGTACATCAATGCTTTGAGTAGCATTTGCTGCATCTGTAAACGTCACCGTGATGGTGCTGTTAGGTGCATCACTGGTGCCTGTCACAGTTGGCGTGCTGTCGTTAGTGAGTACTGGCGCATCCACGCTCACACTTGGCGCTGTGGTATCGATGTTACCGCTGGCGGTAATATCGTTGCTGTTGCCCGCTGCATCGCTAATACTTGCTTCGATGCTGTATGGCCCTTCAGCCAATGCAGTCGGTACTTCCACTGAGAGGTTGCCATCAGCATCAACCGTGGTGGTGAACGTTTGCTCGGCCCCTAAATCATCCGTTACGGTGAAGCTGATCACTGTGCCCTCAGGGGCATCACTGGTACCGCTTAACGTTGGGGTTACGTCGTTACTTGAACCTGGGCTGGTTAACTCAAGTGTCGGTGCAACAGTATCTATTTCTCCTGCGCCTGTGGCCGTCGCGGCATTACCCGCCGTATCGCTTACGCTTGCAGTTACTGTATAACTGCCTTCAGCAAGTACTTGTGAGGCGGCCACACTCCAGGTGCCATTAGCCCCGAGCGTAGTTGTAACCGTATGAGTAACGTTATTGCTGTCGGTGATTTCAACCGTCACGGTACTACCTTGCGGTGCGTTCGCGGTACCAGTGATCGTTGGAGTGGTATCGTTTGTTACGCTCAGTGTATCAACTTCAATCGCTGGCATAGTGGTGTCAATAATACCGGTTTCAGTGGCACTGCCTATATTTCCTAGGCCGTCATCTACCTCGGCGGTTACCGTGTATTCACCTTCAGCTAAATCAGTTGGTGCATCAACGCTCCATACGCCACCGGTGACGGTCGTATCAACAGTCGTAATATTCCCTGCACTGTCTTCAAACGTTAAGCTGATGATAGTGCCATCTGCTGCATCGCTTGTACCATTAATAGTTGGCGTGGTGTCGTTGGTATCAACCAAGGCATTAATGCTAATACTTGGTGCGGTGGTGTTCAGTGTCGCGGTTTCACTTAATGTGGTGGTGTTACCGGCGCTATCGCTCACGCTGGCTTCAATAGTAAGCTCTCCATCAGCTAATGCTGTCGGTACATCTGCTGACCAACTGCCGTCGGCTTGTACTGTCGCGGTGAACGTTTCGGTTGTGGTGCCATCGCTCACACTGATATTTATCACTGTGCCCACTGGCGCATTGCTGCTTCCGCTGATAGTTGGGGTGCTATCGTTGGTCGCGCCCACGGTATCCAGTGCCAATGTCGGTGCTAAGGTATCAAGAGTGCCTGATTGAACGGCGCCGCCGGTGTTTCCTGCCGCATCGGTAATGCTGGCTTGTACGCTGTAGCTTCCATCTGGTAACTCAAGACTAGTCGCTTGCCATTCCCCGTTTGCATCAACGGTGGCGGTAATTGGATACTCATCACCATTACTGTCGGTAATAACAATATTTACAACGGTGCCTTCAGGCTCTGTTGAAGTACCACTAATCACTGGGGTGCTGTCGTTACCCAAGCCCAGTGCATCTACGCTCACAACTGGGGTGATGGTGTCCACATTACCATTGCTGTTTGCTGTGCTCTCATTGCCTGCAGCATCCGTAATACTAGCGCTTACTGTAAAGTCACCTTGCGCAAGCGCACTGGGGATTTCAATATCCCAGTGGCCATCACTTTCAACGGTGGTGGTAATGGTTTGCACGACGCCGTCGCCGTCGGTCACGGTAAGTGTGACTGTGCCACCAACTTCGTTACTGGTGCCTTGTAATGTCGGTGTTAGGTCGTTTACGTCGCCTACGGTTTGAATGGTTAATGTGGGTGCTTGCGTGTCTAACGTAATTGTATCTGTAACTGTTGTTGTATTACCGGCTTCATCAGACACACTTACTTCTATGGTGTTATCACCTTCATTTAAATCTGTTTGCGGCGTTACTTCCCAATTACCATTTGCATCTACTGTGGTGGTAAGTGTTTGTTCAACTCCATTTTCATCTGTAATAACCACCGTGATACTAGTACCAACTTCTGCATCACTAGTACCTGAAATGGTAGGCGTTGAGTCGTTGGTTACAGTATCAAAGTCAACGGTTAAGCTAGGCCCTGATGTATCTATGTTGCCTGTAGCCGTATCTGAAGCACTATTTCCTGCTGCATCAGATACTTCAGCTTCTACAGAATAATCGCCCGAGGCCAACTCTTGAGAAAGTTCAACACTCCAATTACCATCGGCATCTGTTGTTGTGCTAAATGTGCGAACAACCCCTTGAGAATCAGTAACCGTTAAATTTATAACTGTGCCTGCAACTACGTCAGTTGTGTTACCAGAAATAACCGGTGTTGTATCATTACTTGTTTCTAGTTCATTTACTTGTATGGTTGGAGGCGTAATATCAATTACAGCATCAAGCTCTGCATTTGCGCTTCCACCACCTATGTCTGTTACTGTCGCACTAATTAAAATGGTGCCTTCAGCCAAATCGGCTGGCGGAGTAACACTCCATAGCCCGTTTTCATCAACAGTTGTAGTTAAAGTAATTACTGCACCCGCAGAGTCAGTGATCTGAACTTCAACCGGCGAGCCAACTTGTGCATTAAAAGTATCACCATTTATTTGAGGGGTTTGATCGTTAGTTTCGCCGATAACATCAATGGTAATAGTCAATGCGCTTGTATCAATTGTGCCTGAAGCACTTGCTGTGCCTTCATTACCAGCGCTATCACTAATACTTGCATCTACAGAGTAGGTCCCTTCAGCTAAAGCCGCAGGTACTTCTACTGTCCAACTTCCGTCTGCAATTACTTGTGCTGAAATTGTTTGTACTGCACCATTAGCATCGGTCACTGTTAAAGTTATGGTTGAACCAGCAGGCTCCCCGCTAACCGTGCCTGAAATGGTCGGTGTTGTATCACTCGTATCGCCTAGTGCATTAATAGTAACTATTGGCGCTGTGGTATCAACCTCCCCCGTTGTTGTGGCTGTGGTTTCATTACCTGCGGTATCGGTAACCGATACTTCAACGGTAAATTCGCCTTCACTTAATTCATTTGGTACATCAACACTAAAGGTGCCATCGGCTTGTACTTCTGTGGTTATGGTTTGTGGGTTACCTGCTTCATCCGTAACTATAATAGTAACAACCGTGCCTTCTGGTTCGCCCGTTGCGGTGCCTGAAATAGTTGGTGTTGTATCGTTGCTATCCGCCAGTGCATCAATCGTAATATTTGGTGCGGTATTATCGATAGTTCCCTGTGCAGAAGCTTCACTTTGGTTACCTGCTTCATCACTAATGATGGCATTAACACTAAAGTCACCTTCAGCTAACTCATTAGTAGTATCGACTGTCCAGCTACCATCGGCTAGCGTTTGTGTTGTAATTGTTTGTGTATTACCACCAGCATCTGTAACGGTTAACGTAACAGTTGTTCCGGCTGGTACATTTTGTACAGAACCTGAAATTGTTGGAGTAGTATCGGCGCTATCTGGGATTGTATTAATTGCTATAATTGGAGCTGATAAATCAATTGTTCCACTAACAGTATCGCTTGCTTCATTACCCGCAGCGTCTGTTACTGTTGCTGTAATTGTAAAATCGCCTTCAGCAACAGCTTGAGTTGCACCTACTTGCCAAGTTCCATCTTCTGACACAACCGCCGTCAATGTTTGTGACTCACCATTTGCATCAGTAACTAAAACACTAACAAGGCTACCCGGTGCTACATCACTCGTTGTTCCGCTAAATGTAGGCGTTGTATCGTTTGAATCAGCAAAGTCATTTATTGCAACTAAAGGAGGGGTGGTATCAACTGTGCCTAATTGTGAATCTTGAGCTGCGTTACCCGCATTATCAGATACATTAGCTGTTACTGTAAAATCCCCCTCACTTAAAGCAGTTGGAATCTCAATACTCCAAGTACCATCAGCACTTATAGTAGTCACTAACTGTTGCTCTACTCCTAGACTATCGGTAACAATTAAAGTTACTTCACTGCCCGATGCTAATCCTTGGGTAGAGCCTGTAAGCGTAGGTGTTGTATCGTTTGTATCTGCGATATTGTTAATAGTCACACTTGGTGCAGTTAAATCAACCGTACCTGTAACGGTTGCAGTACTGCTATTGCCAGCAGTATCACTAACACTCGCTGTTACTGTGAAATCTCCTTCACTGAGATCTGCAATAATATCCGCTGTATATGTACCATCGGCATTTGTAAGTGTTGTGAGTGTTTGTTCATTGCCTTCACTGTCAGTTATTACTAAGGTAACTTCTGTTCCTGCTGGTACATCAATTACGTTACCACTTACTGATGGAGTTACATCATTCGTATCCTCAATAGGATTAATCGTGATTGCAGGATCTGTTAAATCAATTTCTCCAGTTTCACTTGCAGAAGCTGTATTACCCGCAGCATCAGTTACAGTTGCAACCACACTAAACTGGCCTTCAACTAATTCATTACTTGCCTCAACTGACCAGCTTCCGTCAGCACCAGTAACTACTTGCACGGTTTCTGCTACGCCATCGCTTCCTGTAAATGTAACGGTTACTACCGCACCAGGCTCTACGTCTTGGGTAGAGCCGCTAATTGTTGGTGTTGTATCGTTAGTATCAATAATAAAATTAATGCTTACAGTTAAATCAACATTACCTACTGCACTTGCTTGCGCCTCATTGCCCGAGTCATCTATAACCGCTGCAACTACAGTAAAGTCGCCCTCAGGCAGAGGGGTTGTTACTTGTGCAGTCCACGAACCATCTGCTTGCGTCACTGCTAGTAATGTAAATGTGCTGCCATCGCTTGCAGTAATAGTTAAAGTGATGGTTGTACCTGCAGGCACATTACCGGTGTTACCACTTAAAAATGGAGTGGTATCGTTAGTATTAGCAATTGCATCGATTTGAATTGAGATAGGAGCAAACGTTATTTCGCCGTTTGTTTGCGCAGATGCCTCATTACCCGCAGCATCTGATACTGACGCAGTTGCGGTAAATTCACCACCTGGCAAGATTTCATTAGCATCAACACTCCATGTGCCATCTTCATTTAATAAAGTAGTTAAAGTTTGTACGTTACCGTTAATATCGGTTACTAATACTGTAATAACAGAGCCCGCAGGAGCGTCTTCCACCCTACCAACAAATGTTGGTGTAGTATCGTTAGTATCAGCAATTGCAGTCACGGTAATATCTGGGTTTGTTAAATCAACAACACCTTGGTTATTTGCTTGGGCTTGATTACCTGCAGCATCACTTACACTTGCATCAACCTCAAACTGCCCTTCAGCCAATGGCGTAGTTACGTCGATAGACCAATCCCCATCAGCGTTAGTTTGGGTTAATAATGTTTGAGTTTGACCATCAAAATCGGTAATAACCACACTAATAATAGAGCCTGCAGGTACATCTTGCGCGTTACCTGTAATCGTTGGCGTGGTGTCTTGAGTGTCGTTAATATTATTAATTTGTACCGAAGGCGCCGTTAAATCAATTACTCCTGAATCACTTGCTAATGCTAAGTTTCCTACACTGTCGCTTACTTGTGCATCAACAGTAAAATCACCTTCAGGTAAAGGAGTCCCTACTTCTACACTCCAGCTTCCATCGGCTTGGGTAACTGCAGTTAATGTTTGTATTTGTCCTGCACTATCTGTAACAGTAATTGTTACTTGCGTGCCCTCAGGAACACCATTTGTTGTTCCAACAAGTGGTGGTGTTGAGTTATTTGTTTCATCAGTTACATTTACGGTGATTACCGGAGCAGTTAAATCTACATTCGCTAAAGCTTGGTCTATAGCTTGATTTCCAGCTGCATCAATCGCAACAGCGCTTACGTTAAACTCCCCTTCAGATAAAGGTGAGGTGGTAGTAATTACCCAATTTCCTTGAGCATCAACCTGAGTAACTATTGTTTGTACCGTACCTGCACTATCCGTTAACGTGACTGATACATTATCCCCAGTATTCAAACCAGATACTGTCCCTGTCACTGTCACTGTTTGCGAAGCAGAATCGGCAACAGGATCAATAGCAATAAGTGGAGGTGTTGTATCAACCTCAATTGAAATAGTGTCGTTTATAGGATTACCAACAGGATCCGTCGCTTCAACAACAACCGTTACAGGGCCATCAGCAATTGGTGTTGGTAGGGTTATTTCAAAGGTACCATCAGGGCCAATTACAACACTAACTACTTGAGAGTTTCCATCAACATCAGTTACCGTTACATTAACCGTTTCGCCAATTAAGTTTTCGCTCGTACCGGTAATTGTTGGTTGTGATGAGTTAGTAATACCTATCTCATTAAGTGAAATAGAAACAGTAGTTGAATCAGGCACAATACCGTCAGAGGTATCTCTTAAATTAAAAGCTTCAGTAGCGCCTTGATCAAAAGATGAATCAAAAGTAACACTACTAGGGTCAACACTTTCAGAAATTCGGGTTAGCTGTACAAACGAACTGCCTCCATCTGCACCCGCAGCGTTACCGCCACCAGCGGCTGTTGCCTCTAAATTATCTAAAATGTCCCCATCACCTTCTAACGCATCTAAAAAATCTGTTATATCAGAATTAGCTGCTGTTGATGGGTCTTGCTCTGCCCCTAAATCTAAGCTTGCAATTGCTTCATCTAAACTTTCATCAAAAACGGTTGTTTCGCTAGAATCTCTGGCTTCTTTAGTTAATAAGTCTGGTGTTATTTTTACCTTTTGATTTGCGGGTATAGATAAGGTTTCACCTTGCACATCAATTTGTAGAGACGATTTAATAGCAGTAACAACTAAATCCCCCACGGTGATAGTGTCACCAACATTTAATGCTCTTATTGACCCATCATCCAGCACAACACCTGCCGAGCCTTGAATATCAATAACTACCAGTTGATTTGCTTCCATTTTGGTACCCTCAAACTTTTTAAAATAACAATCTAATAAGTTAAAGGTAGGACAAAAAAGCCACATAGATACTGTACTCAAGTACAGGTTTAGAAGAAAAATTCAAAAATAAAAAATCAACAAGAAAGTGGTAGAAATTTTTCTTTATGCTAACCAAAACGATTACTTGCAAAAATAGTATTCCTTTACTAAATACTTAAGGGAGTATTTTCGGTCTTAACAGGATCTAAGAGGAAGAAATGATTACAAAAAACACTTTTAAGAAACATCAAGGGACTATGTTAATCGGACTAACGATTACAGCCGCAACTCTACTAAACTATGTGCATGCAAATGAACAATCAGCAATGCCACTTACCTATGTCTCAAGTAAAGCGATTGAAAACAATCCTGAAGTACAAGAAGCATGGCATGCTTTTAAATCTTCGATTTATGGAGTAGATGCAGCCCGCTCAGGTTATTTACCAAGTGTTGATGTATCAGCAAGCGCGGGGTATGAAAGAAGAAATTACGGTGTTGAAGAAGAATATAACCGTAATACGGCCGAGTTAAGTGTTACTCAAATGCTTTACGACGGTTTTAGGACCTCTAATACTGTTGATCGCTTTAAACGCATTCAACTCATTAGGTACTTTGAGCTTATTTCTCAAACAGAACAAACAGCACTTGAAGCCTCAATAGCCTTGCTTGACGTACAAAAATTCAAAGAGTTAGTACAACTTGCAGAAGCAAATTTACAAGAGCACGAGTCTGTATATCAACAAATAGAACAAAGTGTAGGAGCTGGTGTAGCGCGCGCTGCCGATCTAGAACAAATTAGTGGGCGCTTATCTTTAGCACAATCTAACGTATTAACGGAGTACTCAAATTTACATGATGTAAGCGCTCGCTACTTAAGGGTTGTAGGAGAGCTTCCTATGAACGACATAAAGCAAGCTGACCTTGATGAAAAAAATATACCAATTTCAGTTAATCAAGCGCTAGACGTCGCTTACAAAAATAGCCCTTCGTTTTACGCCTCTTTGTATAATATTGAAGCACAAAAAGCGAACGCAAAAGCACAAAAAGCAGCGTTTCATCCTAACGTAGATTTATCTGCCCGCTACGGTAGCCAAGATAGAGATGAACTTGGTCAAAATGAAACCAGAACAGAAGCGCGAGTCGGCATCGATATTAGCTATAATTTATATAATGGTGGTCTTGATAATGCCAATTTAGAACAAGCCTATCAGGATATAAACATTGCAAAATATCAACGCGATCAGTCTTGTATTGATATTCGTCAGAGTCTGCAAATTGCTTATTACAACGTCACTATATTAGAACAAAAGTTACCGGCGCTTGATCAACATCGTGCATCATCAACCAAAGTTAAAATTGCATATAAGGATCAATTCGATATAGGCCAACGAACTCTACTAGACGTGCTTGATGCCGAAAACGAATCATTTCAATCAACACGTTCATACATAGTGGCGCTTTACGACCGTCAATCAGCTATTTTAACTATGTTAAAAGAAATGGGAAAATTACTGCCAGCGCTTAACGTGATGTCAGATAAATACCCTACATTAAAAGAGCTAACTGACGACCCTATTGTTCATAACGCACAAAATATCTGTCCGAGTTACGATGTAGCAACCACCTTTAGCCGCAAGGCATTTCTTCAAAAAAAAGCTAAGCAAGATAATGCATACATGAGTGTATCGGCTATGCCAAGGTACTTAGATATACCGCTGGAAACCGACACGACAGCAGATAGCTTTACCGATGATGATGGTGACGGTGTACCAAATGAGCAAGACACTTGCCCAAGCACACCTTTGAGTACAAATGTAGATTTATCTGGTTGCACAATTTATAGCGCATCAACCTCAAATATAGAAATTGGTATTCCTTTTTCTGCTGACTCAAGCGATGTAAGGTCTCAATATATTCAAGAAATTAGTCGGCTTGCAGATTTTTTAAAAGAGAACCCAACTAAACAAGTTGAAATACAAGGTCATGCTTCTCTAGATGGAGACCGTAAATATAACCGTAAACTATCAGAAAAACGTGCGTTTGCCGTAGCTGAAATTCTGATTAAGCAATTCGATGTAGAACCTAAACGTGTTAAATCGTTCGGGTATGGCATCGATCAACCACGTGTAAACGAAATATCAGTAAGAGCAAATGCTGCGAATCGACGTATCGAAGCTGTAATTACTGATATCTAAGTCAATTAACGTTATGTAAATAACCTAAACTCAGCATGAAATATTTAAGTCGAGTTTAGGTTTACTAGTAACAATCGTATGCAGTTCTACATAACATTGGATGGTGTATGGAATTAAACGATGTACTTGATCATGGTGGCATCCTCGTTGACTGCCTAGCAGTTTTATGTCGTCATCATGGTAAAGAGTTTTCAAGAGAAGCACTATTAAATGGACTTCCTCTAACTGATGGAAATCTTACTCCATCAGGTTTTTCGCGCGCAGCAAAGCGCATTGGCTTTAAATCAAAAGTAGTTAATAAGCCACTACAAAAAATTAATACAGCACTGCTACCTGCCATCTTAATTTTAAAAGATAACCAAGCCTGTGTTATTAATTCTATTGATTACGATAAACAGTTGGTGAGTGTAATTTACCCAGAACTTACAGAATCAGTTATCGAACAAAGCATTGATGAGTTAGCTGCTAACAGTGTAGGTTTAGTTATTTATGCTCAACCAGAGTTTGCATTTGATGAGCGAACACCTGTACTTGAAAAACTATCAAAAGACGGATGGTTTTGGGGAGTAATTAAAGAATGCCGCTCACTTTATAAAGACGTAATTATTTCGGCTGTTGCTTTGGGCTTTTTGTCGGTTGCTATGCCTTTATTTGTAATGAACGTATATGACCGCGTAGTGCCCAACCACGCAACAGAAACCTTATGGGTACTTGCCATTGGCATTTTAATAGCACTCACTGCTGACTTTGTTTTGCGCTTGGTAAGAGGCTACTTTGTAGAGCTTGCTGCCAGTAGAATAGATGTCAAAGTATCGGCTGTAATAATGGAGCGGGTATTAGGTATGAAACTAAAAAACCGCCCATCATCCGCAGGCTCCTTTGCTAGCAACATTCAATCATTTGAAGCTGTACGTAACTTTTTTAGCTCCATAACACTTGTCGCATTAGTCGACTTGCCATTCGTAGTTTTGTATTTAATTGTAATTGCCATTATTGGCGTACCTCTAAGTTTACCTATTATAGCGGGTGCACTTATATTATTAGCTTACGCTATAGCCGCACACCGCAAACTTGAGGCTCTTTCAGAACAAACAATGAAAGCAAGCTCAATGCGAAATGCTGTATTAGTCGAAAGCTTAACCAATATTGAAGATGTAAAGAGCTTTCACTCAGAGTGTAAAACACAGTCTGTATGGGAAAAGTCGACCATTTACATTGCACAAGTAAACGCACATAGCCGACTCGTTTCTAGCTCTATATCAAATACAGCATCATGGATACAGCAATGCGTAGGCGTAATAATAATGATAATAGGCGTACACCTCGTTATTGAAGGTGAGCTAACTCAAGGCGGGTTAATTGCAGCCTACCTATTATCGTCTCGTGCTATGGGGCCAATCGGGCAGTCTGCCGCTGTTTTAGCACAATATCATCATGCCGCAATAGCAATGCAATCACTGAACGAAATTATGGAAAAAGAGGTCGAGCGTCCACCTGGTAAGCATTGGTTAAGCCACCCTATTTTAAAAGGCGATATAGAATTTAAAGATGTATGTTTTAAATACTCTGACGAATCTCATAATGCGCTCAACGGCGTTAGTTTTAAAATTAAAGCCGGTGAAAAAGTCGCCATTTTAGGACGTAATGGCTCAGGTAAAAGTACATTAGAAAAGCTTATTTTAGGACTATACGACCCCTGTTCAGGATCAATTTTGATGGACAATAATGATATACATCAAATTGACCCAGCTGAGCTTCGTCATAATATTGGCTACCTACCACAAACCGTTGCTCTGTTTTATGGAACCTTGAAAGACAACCTCACCATGAGTGCTTGGCATGCCAAAGACGAGCAAATTATTGAAGCCTGTGAGCGAAGCCAATTATTTGATTTAATTAATTCGCACCCAGACGGATTTGATTTACAAGTAGGCGAGCAAGGTCGTCAATTATCAGGTGGGCAGCGCCAAGCTGTAGGTATGGCAAGAGCCATAATTAACGACCCTCCTATACTATTACTAGATGAGCCAACCTCATCACTAGATCATAATAGTGAAAGTAAAATTATTAATAATTTAAAGGGTTATTCTAAAGATAAAACCTTAATCGTGGTGACTCACCGCTCATCATTACTTGAGCTTGTTGACCGAATTATAGTTTTAGATAACGGAAAAGTAGTTGCTGATGGACCAAAACAAAAAGTAATTGCAGCGTTAAATAATAAGACAGTGGAGCAAGCCTCATGAGTGACAATAAAAAACCACTTGAACAGCGCTCCTTTGAATCTGTTAGCAGAGTAATAGAAGCAAGAAAAAAAGGCAAGCCATCAATATTTAATAAACTATTTAAAGGATGGATTTCTCCGCCTAACAGCCAAGACTGGGTAGTAGATGCTCAGTGGGAAAAAATGCAACAGGAGCCAGCAAACGCTAGGTTATTGCTCTATTTAATTTGTTTAACGTTTATATGCCTTATTGTGTGGTCTGGCTTTGCTAATTTAGATGAAGTTGCTCGTGGTGAGGGGCGTGTTATTCCCTCCAATAAATTACAACTTATTCAATCTTATGATGGTGGTATGGTCGAAAAAATAAATGTAAAAGAGGGGCAAATAGTAAATGAGGGTGATGTACTCATTAAAATAGACCCTACCCGCTTTATTTCTAGCTTTAGAGAAAACCAATCCAAAGTTGAGTCGTTAAGCGCAAAAGTAGCGAGACTCAGAGCACTCACTCAAAAAAAGGAGCTCGTATTTAGTGAATCTGTTATTAAAAATGCGCCTAGAGTTGTGCAACATGAACGTTCTCTTTATTTGAGTAACAGCCAAGAATTAGAGCAACAAGTAAGTATTCACAAACGCCAACTAGAGCAGCGACACCAAGATTACATTGAAGCCAAAGCGGCACTTGAGCAGCATACGAGCGCGCTGCGCTTAACAAACAGAGAGCTCTCTGTTACTCGCCCATTGTTACGCACCGGTGCCATTTCGGATATAGATATTATTCGTTTAGAGCGCCAAATAGTTGATCTAAACGGCGAGATAAACAGAACCAAGGCAGTTATAAATAGGAGCCTTTCGGCCATTAACGAAGCTAAAAATAAAGTAACCGAAGTTGAACTCGTTATGATTAACCGTTGGAACAATGAACTATCCGAAGCGCTACTTAGACTAGATTCAATTAAAGAAACTGAATCTGGCTTGGCCGATAAAGTAACTCAAACTGAAATACGTTCTCCTGTTAAAGGCACTGTACAGCGATTATTAGTTAATACTGTTGGCGGTATTTTACAGCCCGGTAGCGATGTTATGGAAATTGTGCCGCTTGACGATCAACTTGTAGTAGAGGCAAAAATTCCGCCTAAAGACATTGCATTTTTACGCCCTGGGCAATCTGCGATGATAAAATTTAGTGCCTACGACTTTGCCGTATATGGAGGCCTTGAGGCAGAGGTTTTACATATTAGCGCCGATACCATTACAGATGACCGTGAGAATACCTTTTATTTGGTGCAACTAAAAACCACCAAAAATAACTTTTCAAAAGAGCTGACTATTATTCCAGGAATGACCACTCAAGTGGATATTATTACCGGTAAAAAAACCATACTTGAGTATCTTTTAAAACCAGTTCTTAGAGCTACATCGCAAGCAATGACAGAGCGTTAAGCATTTAATAAATGGAGAAATAATGCGCCAAAGTATTTTTATTACACAGCCTGAATTTGAATCGAAGCACTGGCGTGCAGCGTTTCCTGGTTGTTTAATATGCACAAAAGAACCAAACAGAGTAGCGGCATCAAGTATTATTTGGGTTTTAGCCGGTACACCGAACTGGCTTGAGCTCGTTAAAAAGTATTCGCAACAACGTTTACTCGTTATTGTTATGACCAACGAACTAGAAATAAATCAACTTAGGAGTGCGCTTGAAGCAGGAGCTAGAGGATACGTAGAAGCACTCGCCACTAAAGTAATTATTGAACAAGTACTTGAGACAATTTGTTCTGGCGGAATATGGTTACCAGGACAATTACTATCTAATTTAGTGGGAGCTTTATCAAATACACCATTAAAATATGCGAGGACGTGCGAGCTTGATTTACTCACCAAAAGAGAACGCCAAGTAGTTGATATTGTTGTAACTGGTGCTACTAATAAACAGGCTGCAGAGTCTTTAAATATTACAGAGCGTACGATTAAAGAGCATATGGGTTCTATATTTAATAAGCTAAAAGTACGCGACCGCATCCAATTAATGTTAGTTGTAAAAGGGCATTAACCGCACGGTTAATGCCTACTACTTACTCTTTAATAACCCCATCAAAGCCTAAGTTAATAAGTGTATCGAGGTCATCTTGACTGGTAACACCTTGTGCGACCACTTTAATACCAATAGAGTGCGCTAACGTACAAACCCCTCGCAGGAATGTTTGGTTATCTTGGCTGTAACTAATATTATGCCCATAAACGCTATCAATTTTAATCATTTCAAGCCCAAACTCCTGAATTTTTTTAATTTTAGTAAACTCAGGACCTACACGTTTTAACGCCACCTTAGCGCCCATACACCTTACATCTTCACAAAAGCCTTTAAATATTTTAATTTCGCTGACGGCAATACTTTCTCGTATATCAAAGCAAATTTTAGAGGCTAAATCAGGAAATGCCGATAGATAGGTAAGAATTGAAGCAAGCGCAGCATCATCAAGTAATGTTTGGGCAGATAACTCAACCGAAATCAGCTCACTTGGTGGCTCAATACTATACTGAGCAACCAACGCCTTAATTAATCCCCAATCTAAACGCGCTAATAATTTTAAGCGATTAGCCCATTGGTAATAATAACTTGCCCGATATATTTGCCCGCCAAGCTCTAGGCTCAGTCCTAATTGATGTTGCATCAACTGCCCCGTAAAACTCGTTACTGGGTATGTATTAATTTCTAGCGATTTGTTATCTAGAGCTTCTTCTATTGCATTTTGCCAACTCGTTGCATCATCAAATAACTCGCTTTTTTGTTTATTGTCACTTACTTTTGCTTGAACACCTGGTTTATTATCGGCTGATTTTAAAAGTTCATCGGCTCGTTTTAATACATCAAACCGCGTGTCATTCTTTTGGATGTAAGTGCAACTATGCGGTATAGCTAATTCAATATTTTTATACTCTTCAATAAAAGATTCATGAAGCCTAACTACTTTTTCACTCAATACCTCAATATCATCAGTATCACTAAACAGTACAGTAAAGTCATTATGTGATATTCGAGCTATGTAGTTTTCTGAAAAGTGTGCTTCATTTGATTCTAAAAACTCGATTAAAACCTGCGAAAAACGACGTAAGAAATTAACCATTTCTACACGGCTAATTTGTTCGCTCATTTTATCTAGGTTTACAACCCGAAATAAAAACAAGGCGCCATGGGCATGATCTTTCGATTTTTGTAAGTGGGCCTCAAGCGTTGCACCAAAGTATTCTCTATTTGCTAAACCAGTTAGCTCATCATGTTGTGATTTAAATCTAAGCTCTTCTAAACGTTTACTATCTTCTTTAATAATACGACTAAAACGGGTAGATAATTGGTTCATAGATTGCACTAAACGTGCAAACTCAAATGTACGAGGGACGCTCGATTTAATAAAACGTTTTTCACTAAATGCATTAGCCTGATACACAACATCATCTAGTGGTTTTAATATTCTACTTAAAAAGTAAGCACTAACTATACAAGCAAAAAAAGCGACAATTAAAAAACTAAAAAATAGTTTAAGCGCACTTTCCCATAAGGCTTGCTCAGCATATTGACTATGGCTTTCTATAAACAAAGTTCCAAATTGCTGCCAACCATTATTTACTTGCCCAACCCCTGGTTGAACATTTAATCCATACACTGCCCTAAACCACTGTGGAGCCGTCGCTTTAAGCTCATCGGTAAATGTGCGTTTAACAATCACCTCACCATTAGGGTTTTGTAGTTCTATTCGCTTATAGTGACCGGTATCAAATGTGGCTGAAACTAATAATTCAAGCTCAACGGGGTCTTTGTCTAATTGACTGATCATCAATGCAAGTGAGCTGGCGTTATCTACATTTTTTAAGTACAGCTGGGTCGAAAAATAACTTTTAGCCGAATTAGTACTAATTAAAACACTACTTATAAAGCCCACAAAAATAACAATTAATAATGCAATCCATAGCTCTTGCCTGAGTGTTATTTTTCGTTTTTTAAGATACTTAGATAAGGAAAATGATGCCATTACCACATAACTCCTTCTTGGGTTGTCTGCTCCAAAATTTTACGCCAGCGTGAAAGTCTTGCTGTTGGGCTGGCTACACTTTTGGTTGAATTATTAGCCCATAAACCTTGGCTGTTAAAGCTAAAAACAGGGCTTAAATCTACACGTTTTGCAGCAGGTAAAACCTTTGTTATTAAACTGTCTAAAATAAGTGGTTGAGCGTTTGGTGTAGCAAAATAACCTAACACCATATGCGCTTGCGTTTTGTTAGTGCCCGCAATTTTTGCTTTTACATAAATAAGGCGTAACTTGTCGTCGCTCACACCTAACGCTCTTAAGCTGATATATTTTGCTATTGCGTAATCTTCACAATCACCGAGGCCTCTGCCTAATGTTTCTAAGGGGGTTGCCCAATAATCATTTTGTTTCCAAAGCAAAATATCTGTTTGGTAGCGTAAATTACGCGCAAAAAAATCATTAACAATAAGAATTTGCTGTTGCTCTGGCTTGTTTTGAGTTTGCACCAACATGCTTTGCCAGTTGCGTGCAACCGCCGCCCGCGCAGGCCCGTACTTTTGACCCATGAGCTCTATAAAGGTATTAAATTGAATAGTTAGTCGGCTTGCAAGCACACCACTGGAGAGTACAAAAAACAGCAATAGGTAGCGCAAATTGTCTTTGCACCATATAAATAATTGAGGATTTAAATGACTTGGCTTAATCGCCATTTACAGAGCCACTGTTAATATAAGTGGCGATAAAATACATCTGTTGAGCACTACGCAATCTGCTTAAAATTAATCCTAACAACAGCATAGCACTCAATATAAGAGGATGAGATATTTTGAATAACTTTTTTAGTAGTACGTTACTTTTTTAACTTCGCGTGGTTTTACTTCACCTATGTATAAATCGTGCACACGCTTCATATTAAGCTCAAGCTCGGTCACGTAAGTATCATCTACTGCGTAAGTTTTAATTATTTGTGCACCTTTAATAAGCCCCTGCACTTTACTTTCTAAGTAATCGCCTTGAGCAATTGAGCCTTCCACCGTTGTTCCTGCGGTAATTTTTTGCCCATATACTTGCTCAGTAAGCTCGCGGTAAGCTTCAAGCTTAGAAGCCTTAATGGCCATAAGTTGCTTTTGCGAAAGGTTAGCGCCTTTTTGCAAGCTAATAGGTGCATACCCTATCGCTTTTAAAACGGGGTAATTATTTGGCTCTACATATTTATATTCAACATGCTTATCAAAAACGCTGCTACAACCACCTAAGGTTAAACACCCAAGTGTAATAAGTAATGAAATTGCTCGCATAGCATTTAGCCCTTGTATAGTAATTAGCAGTACATATGCACGTTTAATGCCATTTATGGCATTACTAATAATTACCAAATAACATTGGTACAGTCCTTGCTCTACCTAGTTAATAGCTAACGTTTAATTGGAGTAAAAGTATGAAGTCGTTTTTATCATTGGCATTTGCAGGATTAAGCGCAACGGCATTATTAACGTTCTCCCCTTTTACTAAAGCACAGTGGTATGAATCAACGGGTCACGCGAACGTCCAAAATGGTGATACAAGCGCGGCTAAATCTGCCGCTATAAAAGATGCGATTACACAGGCGTTAGTATTCTCTGGCGCACGGGTTAGCTCTGTGCAAACCTTGGTAGATGGCGTGTTAATGCAAGATCAGCTAAAAATTAGCAGCCACGGCGAAATTCAAAAAATTGAACTGGTCAGCGAAAATAAATACGACAATAAATTTGCCGTTACATTACGGCTCGATATTTTTTCTCAAACAGAGCAATGCCCACAAAATAGTTTTAATAAGTTTGTGGCCGTTACACAAAGCCAACTTGTTCATCGTGAACATGCCAAAATGGGTCAAATATTTGACGTAAGCAAAGCGATTAGCAAAAATATTTTTACTTCCCTGCAAAAATCAAAAATGAGCGCAGTGCCTATTGCTTACTATAATAATGCAATAAGCGTTGATAAGTACTTTTCGCAGCAGCACGACTATTCAAATGCCCAATTAGAAGAAATATCTTCGCGCAGTAACGCTCAATATGTATTACTTAGCCAAATAACCAGCCTTTCGACTAGCGACAAACTCAATAACGATTATGCATTTTGGCAAGACGAGGCGTATGAGCGCAGCTACAACATTGAATTTGTATTATTTGATGGCACTACCTATGAGCAACTTTGGCAAAATAGTTACCATACTCAAGCAATATGGCCATTTGAAAAAACAACCATAGTTGACGTTAATAGTGATAGGTTTTGGCAATCGCCTTATGGGCAAAGCATAACTGATATCAACCAAGCAGTAAGTTATGACATTCAAGCAGCCATGGCGTGTTTGCCAACTCAAGGCAAAATAATGCACATGGAAAATAGCAAAATCGTTATTAATTTAGGTAAAGCTCATGGTTTGAAAAAAGGCCAGATGCTAAGCATTGCTCACCATAACTATTTAACCGACGCGGCAGGTAATGTTATGCCGCACACCATCACCACGCTTAATAAAATTCGCGTTGAGCAGCTTTATCAGCAAACTGCAGTAGCAGTCAGTATTGACAATAAACCGCTACCTGGCGTGCAAATTAACGATGTAGTAGAAATAATCAGCCAAGATCTTTAATTAACCTTTTTAGTTAATTTAGCTTTTAAATTAGGGTGAGCCGATAACCACTCGCCCAATTGTTCTACACCCGATAAATGCGGATAATGCTTTCTGCATGCAAACACCACATTACGCTGCTGATTAGGGAATATAGGCAAGTAATCAATCCCTACACGGTCGGTACATGCCAGTTTTGGTACAAATGTAATACCGTCATCCATGGCCACTAACGCTAATAATGTTTCTAAACTATTGCCTTTATACTGGTTAGATACATCGACTCCCGCAGAAAAACAAAACTTTTGGGCTTGATCTTTAAAGCAATGACCATCACTTAACATTAGTAGGCTGCATCCTTGAAGGTCGCTCAACGCCACTTTTTTATGCTTAGAAAGCGCGTTATCTTGTGATACCGCCACTAAAAAATCTTCTTTGTATAAAGCAACCGTATGGTAATTAATAAGCTCTGGCACATCGGCTAAAATAGCAAAGTCGAGTTCGCCATTATTTAAAGCTTCTAAAATTGTTGCTGTTTGCATCTCAATAAACGAAAACTGACTATCAATAAATGCCGCTTTCATTGATGTTAATAACGCAGGCAACAAGTAAGGCGCAATGGTAGGAATAATACCAATAGTTAATTTACCTTGTAGAGGCTCATTAGAAGTAGCAGCAAGTTCTTTGAGTATTTGCGTTTGTTCTAAAATAATCTCTATTTGCGTCAACAAACGTTCACCTTTTGCTGTTAACGTAACTTGTTTAGTTGAGCGGTCAAATAAAGTAACGCCAAGCTCATGTTCGAGTTTTTTTACTTGGCCACTTAATGTAGGCTGACTTACAAAACATGCATCGGCAGCTTTGCGAAAGTGCTTGTATTGCGCTATTGCTTTTACATATTCAAAATCTTTTAAGTTCATATTCAGCTTTACGTGATAGTTTATAACTATCAGTTTAATACAAACAAACGATTGGAACTATATTTAATTATTCACCATAATGGCTATCAACAAATCAAGAGGAACAAAAACTATGTTAAACAATATCGAAGGTCAAACAGTCCCAAGTGTTACATTTGCAACTCGTCAAAATAACGAATGGAAATCAGTAACAACAGATGAAATTTTTAAAGGTAAAACGGTTGTAGTGTTTTCACTACCTGGTGCATTCACACCAACATGTTCATCAACTCACTTACCACGTTACAACGAATTAGCGGGCGTACTTAAGCAAAATGGCGTTGATGAAATTGTATGTTTATCAGTAAACGATACCTTTGTAATGAACGCATGGGCTGAACATCAAGAAGCGCAAAACATTACTTTATTACCAGACGGCAACGGCGAATTTACTGACGGCATGGGCATGTTAGTAGACAAAAACGACCTAGGCTTTGGTAAGCGCAGCTGGAGATACTCTATGCTGGTTAAAGACGGCGTGATTGACAAAATGTTCATCGAACCAGATTTACCAGGTGACCCGTTTGAAGTATCTGATGCAGACACAATGCTTGATTACATCAACCCTAAGCAAGCTAAACCAGAACCTGTAAGCATCTTTACTAAACCTGGCTGTCCTTTCTGTAAAAAAGCAAAAGAGCTTCTTGCAGAAAAAGGCTTCGCATATGAAGAGATTGTTATGGGTGCCGGCGCATCACTAACAAGTCTAAAAGCTGTATCTGGTCGTGACACTGTTCCACAAATATTCATTGGTGGTAAACACATCGGTGGTTCAGACGACTTAGAAAAATACTTTGCTTAATTAAGTAAAAAATAGCAGGGGCGTACGCGCCCCTCTATATCAATCTCATCGCTTAGATTGAAAATAATAAAGGATACCACTATGAAAGAATTGCAAACCGATGTTGTTGTTATAGGCGCTGGCACTGCTGGTTTAAGTGCTTATCGTAATGCTAAACAGTTCACACAAAATGTATTAATGATCGAATCAGGTCCATACGGCACCACATGTGCACGTGTTGGTTGTATGCCAAGCAAGTTATTGATTGCAGCCGCCGAAGCCGCACACGCAATTGAAATGGCACCTGCATTTGGTGTTCATAGCTCAAAGCCAGTCATTGATGGCAAAGCAGTTATGGCACGCGTTAAAAGTGAACGAGATCGTTTTGTAGGATTCGTAGTAGAAGCCGTAGATGAATTACCAGATGGTGATAAAATTCGTGGTTACGCTAAATTTTTAGACGCAAACCGCATACAAATAGACGACCATACAATTATAACAGCAAAACGCTTTGTAATTGCCACCGGTTCACGCCCTTCATACCCTGGCGTATTTAATAACTTTGGTGACAAACTTATTATAAACGACGATGTATTTGATTGGGATGACCTACCAGAATCAGTCGCTGTATTTGGCCCTGGTGTAATAGGTCTTGAAATTGGCCAAGCACTTAGCCGACTAGGCGTAAATGTAAAACTATTTGGTGTAGGCGGCGCAATTGGCCCACTTACAGATCCAGTAGTAAAAGACTACGCGAATACTGTTTTTGCTGAAGAATTTTTTGTAGATACCGACTCAAACGTATCTGACATGATGCAAGTTGGCGACAAAGCACAGCTAACTTACACCGACAAACAAGGTGAAAAACACACCGAACAGTTTGACTACGTACTTGCAGCCACAGGCCGAGTACCTAACGTAGATAAACTAGGCCTTGAAAACACCGGCATTGAACTTGATGAACGCGGCGTACCGCACGCAGACACACATACAATGCAATGTGGTGAGTCGAACATATTTATAGCCGGCGATGCAAGTAACATGCTCCCATTGTTACACGAAGCATCTGACCAAGGTGCTATTGCAGGTCAAAATGCAGGGCGCTTCCCAGATGTACGTATAGGTCTGCGCAGAGCAAAAATTGCAGCTGTATTTAGCGACCCACAAATAGCCATGGTCGGCGAAAGCTACAAGCAAATTACTGACCGATTAGGCCCATGCGGTTGTTTTGAAGTAGGCGAAGTAAGCTTTGAAAACCAAGGCCGTAGCCGAGTAATGCTTAAAAACAAAGGTCATATGCGTGTATATGCAGAGCAAGGTACAGGCTTATTTTTAGGTGCAGAATTTATTGGCCCACAAGCCGAACACATCGCTCACTTATTGGCTTGGGCTGTACAAAACAAAATGACCGTACCAGAAATGCTTGATATGCCATTTTACCATCCAGTAATTGAAGAAGGGTTACGTACCGCCCTTCGCGACTTAAACGCCAAACTTAAATTTGGCCCAGACATTGTAAATTCATGTATGGAATGTGGCCCAGGCGCATAACCTATTTACCACACATACAAACTTGCTAAGCAAAAGCCAAAACTAACGTTTTGGCTTTTTTTTATAATTTTTTTGAGCTGACCTCTCAAAAAAAAATTTAGCTGTTACACTTAATTGATAATTCAATTAAAAAGATGGAATAGCTATGCCCAATAATAAATTTAGACTAGTCACTCGCAGCGATTTTGATGGCTTAGTTTGTGCCGTATTGCTCAAAGACTTAGACCTAATTGACGATATTTTATTTGTTCATCCAAAAGACATGCAAGATGGCAAAATAGACATTACCGAAAACGACATTACGACCAACCTCCCCTACGTTGCAGGCTGTCATATAGCATTCGATCATCACCTTAGTGAAACCGTTCGCAACTCAAGCGACATAAAAAACCATATTATTGACCCAAAAGCACCATCAGCAGCTCGCGTAGTTTATGACTATTATGGCGGCGCTGAAAAACTTCCAAATATTTCTGTTGAAATGATGGACGCGGTAGACAAAGGCGATGCTGCTCAGTTTTCAAAAGACGAAATATTAAACCCAACAGATTGGGTATTAATGAACTTTATTATGGATGCGCGAACTGGACTTGGCCGTTTTCGCGAGTTTAAAATTTCAAATTACCAATTAATGATGAAACTGATTGATGCTTGTAAAGATCAGAGCATCGAAGAAATCCTACAAATGGAAGACGTAGCCGAACGTGTTGCTTTATATAACGAGCATAACGAAAAAGCCAAAGAGCAAATTTCTCAATGCGCTACCGTCCATAAAAACTTAGTGGTCCTTGATTTAACTCAAGAAGAAACAATTTACGCCACAAACCGATTTGTTATTTATGCCATGTACCCCGACTGCAATATCTCGATTCATAAAATGTGGGGCCTTAAAAAGCAAAACGTAGTGTATGCCATAGGTAAATCAATCACTAACCGCAGTTCAAACACCAATGTTGGCGAACTGTGCCTTAAATACGGCGGCGGCGGCCATTTAAATGCAGGTACTTGCCAAGTAGAAACAAGTAAAGCTGAAGCCGTGCTTAGTGAGTTAATCGATAAAATTACTAGTGATGGTTAAGACCTAGCTAACAAAATTATAAAGTGAGTGGATTTATATTTACTCGCTTTTTTATTTATAAGAACTTAACCAGAAAGTTGATTCTTTGCTAACGCCTCACGGATTAGTTATTAACGCCTTAAGTTTCCAAGAACAGCATTGAACGTTCAGGAAAGATTACGATCATTTTGTATTTTTCACTTAACTTTACAAAGTAGACCTTCCCTAAGCACTCTCCTTCCCAATACTCGCTTATAAACAACATCGGATATAACTTACAACTCCTAACTATAATGTCTCGAAGTTTATTTATATGCATAGCAGCATATAAATTTTAGCGTATGTGTAGTAACTTTTATTCTTTCTGATAACCTAAACGGAAATTGGTTTACCACTATAATTTGCAGTAAATAACAATGAAGTTGAAACCTTTAATTCTCACCGCTCTTTTAGTAATGACTCTCATTACATTTCATAGCAATGCGCAAGAGAGTCGTTGTACAAATTATGGCTCTGTTATTTCAAGTCTTTATAATTCGATAGAGACTCTAAACGTCAAAAAATTAAAGGCAATAAACGAACATTTAAAAAATCATTGTGTTCATAACAATATTGAAACTCACCTTTTATTCAGTGAGTTAACAATTGCTGATGCTGAAAAAGATAGAAATAACATAGAGCTTATTAGAAACAAGATTACAGCCTTAAATATTTTAGATAAAAGTAATCCTCGCTTTGCATGGCATCTATACGTAATGGCTCAAAGTTGGTTTTGGGATTCAAAGACTGAAAAAGCAATTGCATTACTTAGTGAATACAAATCCTATTTTATAGGTGAGCCAAAAAACTCTATTGAAGTTAGAGCTTTATCTTTAATAGGCGGCTATTTTGATAATGCCGAATCGAGCATAGAAAAAGAAAAAAATACCTATTTTGATAAAGCTGAGATTAAAGCAAATGAAATTGGTGATCCTGAATTAATATTATACGTTAACTTTAGAAAAGGCAGCGAAGCCTATCCCGATTTAAATACTGATAGTGCTGTTGAATATAAAAAGAAAAGAGATAAATGGGTTAGCATGCTAGATTCAGTGGATTCTTGTGTAACCAAAGCTGAAGTATTACTTTATTGGGGGTACTTGGAGATTGAAGACAAGAACAAAAGCTTATCAACATTAAAAGAGGCTATCCAGATATTATCTGACTTTGGCGTCACTAGAACGGCATTAGACGGCTCCATATTATATATTCAATTATTACAAAGTTATGGTGAATTGTCAGAAGCTGAGTCCATGATTAATAAATTAATTGAAGACCACTATAGCTTAATGGACGACTATCAGATAAAAAAGTTATATAAATGGCTTTTTGAATTGAGTAAGTCACAAAAACGATTCGAAGATGCTATGAAATATAAAGATAACTATTACGAAAACTTACTTAGTGAAGACGATAAGAGCCAAAAAGAATTAGATGAATTACTCGCTGAATATAAAGTTGAAGAGCAAAAAAGCGCAAACAGAATTTTAGAACAGTCGCTTGAAGTAACTAAATTAGAAAAAGAAAATGAAAAACAAAAAAATTATATTTTAGTTATGTTTATTATCACGTTATCGATAACTGTACTTTTGCTTTCACTCATTGTTTACCGGAGTCAAAAATCTAAAAATGAACTGAGTAAATTAGCAATGATTGATGTGCTAACTGGTGCGCCAAATAGACGAGCAATTACCATTCAAGCAACCAAAGAATTAGCAATCGCTCAACGCAAATGTCAAAATTTAACAATACTATTGGCTGACTTAGATGACTTTAAATCTATAAATGATATTTATGGGCATGATGTGGGGGATTTTGTGCTAAAGAAATTTGCAGATATTGCTTCAGAAAATATTAGAGCAATGGATAAATTTGGTCGCTGGGGAGGTGAAGAGTGGTTATTTATCCTACCAGCTACTTCGATTGAAGAAGCAAAAAATTTATTTGAGCGTCTTTCAAGTAAATTATCCAAGGTGGAAGTCGATGGTCTTTCAAATATAACATTCTCAATGGGAGCAGTTGAACTTTATAGCAATTCTGATTCAGATTTAAATTCATTAATAAGGAAAGCCGATGATAAGTTATATATAGCTAAAAAATCTGGTAAAAACAGAGTTTGCTTTGCCCCAAAATAGCTAATTAAGAACCTTACCTTATGCGCGGTAAGAAAATATATATCGATGACAAACTGACTTTCAGCTTGGATACACAATTATCCAAAAGGTAGTAATTTGAACGGCAGCTTTTTACTTTTGAGCGAAAGTTTCAAAGATTACTGAAGAACTAAAGTTGGCCAAACTAGTAGCTAGTATCGCTTCGTTTTGGATAAATATTAGTCTTTGATTTAATTGGTAGCCCCTGCAAACACCAGATTAAGAGCATAAACCATTGAAATAAATCAAATTAAACAAAATCACAGCAAGACAATGTAACTATCAGTGTAACTAAACTGTTTTGTCACTACTTTGCTAATCTTATTTACAGCGTTTATGAGAAGTGAAATTATTGGACTACAAATAGAAAAGGATAATTATTCATGGAACGAATTAAATTAATATTCAAAATTAAATAGCTAATTAGATATCCAACCAAATGTAAGTTTACTTATAGACATAATTAAAAAAATTAAGATATGTGGGTGTCAACATAGTTATAGGAATATAGTACTCTATTCAGAATCTATATACTTACTCAAAGGGAAAGAATGAACAAGCATCACTATACTACCATAGAGACACTAGCTCTGATTCTTAATTCAAAGAAGATTCGATTCAACCGACTTACGAATGTTGATGATGTTCAGGAATCAAAAAATTACGGAAAATATGATCTTTCGCCATTTATTTATATTAGTTGTTGGACAACTAATGACGAGGAAAGTATTCCTCTTTGGAAAATGTACACTTCAGACATGAGAGGGGTTCGCATCACATTTGACGATAACCCTTTTTATATGAGAAAGCCAAATCCTTTAGATATGCCTAACCTAAATATTAATATTTCTGATGATACCTTATCGCCAATCCCACTTAATCAAATGATGTGTGATCAATATTATATATCGCCAGACTTCTTAATAAAAAGGCACTTCGGGAAAGAGGTCAAGTATGTTGATAATGTTTCAGGGATATATGAAAACACAGTTGATTTACAAGTTCAGCCTGATGGGCAAGCAACTATGAGTATCCCAGTAGCAGGTAATTTAGCTATTCACAAGAATAAGGTATGGTCTTTTCAAGAGGAGTATAGATACAACCTATTGGCTTTCCCTCCACCTCCTAATGGATACTGCTCAAAAAATATTATTGAAATTTCTAATACCGCAATTAAATCAATATACTTGGGTATTCCTCCTAAGACAGAATTCATCGACGTAGATATCTGCCCAAAAAAGCTTTCTAATATGTCTATCACTTTAGGCCCACTATGCTCATATGCAGATGAACTTTTAGTAAAGGCATTAATAGAAAAGTATTCACCAAAATCAAACTTTAAAAAGAGCAAGCTGAGTGGTCAAATTCGACAACGTCGTTAAAAAAAGCTAAGCCCCCCATGACTCAGCTTGCATCAATAAACCATATGCAAACAAAAAATGATAATTTTATTGAGTCATGTTTAAGTTCCAAAAATGAAGCTACAGTGATTAATTTAACTAAGTATAATTACAAAAGAACAAACTGATTTTTCCAGCGTCAAAATGTTCCCCCTTAAACTTATCAACCTTACAAAACAAAACTTAAATTTTTTACTATCCTGCGTTTTGTTATGTTCTACTGCGACTAGGGACACAAACTATAAAGCTATCAAATTGCATAATACCCACACATCAGTAAACTATCTCTTAAATATCACTCAATATCATCGAGGCTGACTTATGAGCTATTCAATTATGCAAGCGGGACAAAGCACTAAGAACAAAGCGACAGGATCATTAAAAACCCTGTCAGATTTAGAGCAAAATCGTGAAATGACAAATAATAATTTAGATCAGCAGCAGAAAAGTGCTCAACTTAGTGGCGCTGGTTCAGGCGCAATGATTGGAACGCAAATAATGCCAGGCTGGGGAACGGCTATTGGGGCAGCGGTTGGCTTTGTAGCTGGATCACTTTAAATTACAAATTAAGTTTAGTAACCCATACCTCCCCCATTTGTTATGCATAGAGCTAATACTGGTCGGTATATAATAATTCTAATTTTTAAGTAATTAAAAATCGATAAGAATGCGTTTACACAAAGGAATGATCATGAGTAAAAAAAAGAACGATAACACAACAATAGTCTCTACATGTTTGTACGGGTTTACGATTGTCGTCTTGTTTTTTGTTGTTGCTTGGTATTTTTTTAGTTCTTTTAATTTTAATTTAGACGCCCCATTAAAGAATTGGGTAGATACTGCAAGCTACTTTAATGGAATATTAACTCCTCCGTTATTGGCTATTACCTCTATTTTTATTTTCCTCACTTGGCAGACAAGCAAAAAAGAACTTAAAGCAACTAACGATGTTTTAGAATTTGATAAAGCGATAAAGATTTTTAATGCGATGTTAGATAGTTCAACCAAGGCATTCGAACGAAAGATTTCATTTAAGCAAAAAAATCAAGCTTACAATAAGCTACTCAACGACAGTGCTAAAAATGAAAAAATGCCGCTATATGAAATACTTGAAGATGAACGTGCCAACCGTGAACTATCTAAGTACAGGTTTTGTTGTGTTCTAAAAGATTTTACTCATGAGGAATGTTTTACTAAATTTGGAGAACCTAAGTATGCTCCATCAACAGATATACATAATTTAGAGGATACAGCCCTAGTTCTCGCTCTATTTAAACATGAACTAATGAATCAATATTACATGGACTTACCAAAAGAAGAATTAGCTAAACCAATTCGTAGGTTCTTCGATATTTTAGATTTTATTGCAAGGTATAACGATAACCATGAGGTTCGTAATGCTCTTATCGATTTATTTCTCTTTAATATTGATGAGATGACATTAGATCTCCTTTCAGAGGGTCCATTGAATGAACATGAAATTTTTAACCTTATTCTCGAAAATTAACAACAACCATCTAACAAGCAAATTGCTAAAATTGTTTCTCGAACTACTCCAGATAGACGTGACAAATTACGGCAACAAAAAATATTGCCCGGTCTGTAAAGTTAATTTTCAACTAAGAGCTTACAGTGCCTTTTATTAGACGCCTAAAAAAACAAATCGTTTATTTAAGCCCTCATTTGTTCCGAATTTAATAACTACCAGATAAAAAACAACTACTTAAAATTTTAATTGTTCCGCCATTTGTTCCGCACTGTTCACCCTGTCACACGCTTTAAAAGAGCCATAAAACCCATTAGCCCTTAGCTTTATCCTACTAGCACCGTAATTTTTAGCCTGAGTAGCTTTGTAGCCCTTCCCACGCGCTTTAGCTAAATAAGATATACGGTAAATAGCCTCTTGCTGTGACTCCAAGCAATCACGCTTCATGATGTAATAACAATTTTTTGGTACATAAGCCGAACCGTTAAGCTCGCCCCATATCTGTAAAACCTTCTTGGTTATGCTGTTTGGATAGTTAACTTTTGACGCATCAAGCATAAGCGCATAGTGGTAATGTTGACGTTTTGCCCTCTCAAGCTCTCTACACCATACAAAACCAATACGACTAACCCCATATTGAGCCTTAACCCATTTAAACAGCCTACGGTTAAATACAGTGATGATTTTGTTATCTGGCGTGTACGACTCCATACGCAAATCAAAACGAATTAACATCACACGACTATGGTTGCTCAACATAGCCTCAATCTGGTCTAGCATAGCTCGCATAGGCTTAACCATTAATCCACTTTTTCCAGCGTTTACCCACCATCCTTTTTCACCGTGGACAAAAATGTGTTCATACCCTTTATCATTGTTATTTATGGTTAGTTGGTTAGTCATTCATGAGCCGTAGATATTATTAAATACCCAGTTAATTGTTAGTAGCTACTATCCATAGCTATAACGCCTCTACTGGGGCGCATCTTCAAAAATAGCCTTTTTTCGAGGGTAAAAAACCGACTTTGAGTGTTCATATTGCTTCACCAACAAAAAGCCATAAACGACAAAGCACACAGCGATAGTATTCGCTTACATAAAAATACTGGTACATAGGTTTTTTAGGCTATTTTCTTAGGTGGGTTTCCCTTGGCCACGATCACTACCAAGGGATAATTCAAAGTTGATTTAATATGCTGGTGGCGCATATTTTTATTAAGCGGCCTGTTCATCAGAACGAGTAGACATTTTGCCTAATTCTTTTATAGCATCCTCAAGCAGACCATCCACCAGCCAAATTACATTACTCAGATGACCTCCAAGCAATCCGCCAAACCCCTCACTATTGCGCAAAGCGTCCAGCACCGTTTTAGCCTGAATTAAAAGCTGCTCAAATTTCAATTGTTCTCTAGGAATTTCACCAAAATACATATCAACGCTATCCGTTAAAACTCCCCCTATGCGATCGCTAACCGTCCAAAGTAAGTTTGCTAATGTGGCCCCTGTCATAGACTTGTAGTTATCATTAGCAGTAATAAACACTGTTAGGCTATGTACCTGACTTACCGCCCCATCAAGATAGTCAAAATTGTCTGCCGAAATGCTAGCATCATATTTCATATTGTTTGTAGTCATCGTCCTGTTCCTTTTAATTAAATTTTTAATAGCCGGTAATGGCAATACTTTAGTAATTACTTATGACAAACGATTAAAAGGCGCCAACAAATCCGCCTCTTGCTCCTTGCTTAATACTCCTGCTTTTCGCCTTGCCCGGCTCGCGTTAATCTCTTTCAAAATTGCCGCTGCTATTTCTGGTGATGAAAAGCTATATCTAAGATGAGTACCTATACCGTCTGGGTTCTCATCATTCACTCGCGTTAACTCAAAACCGTGCAAGCGCTCTAACTGCGTAAAGTAGTTCCTGCCACTGGATAGTCCAACGTTACGCAAAATATCGTTTTCTGTAGCACCTGCAGGGTGCTGTAAAATATAAATAAATGCTCGCTCTTTCTTTGGCTGCGTTCTCGGCTTTTTTGGGCTATTATCATTGGCTGCTGAATTGGCTTGAGTGGCGGCTTTTTTGCCGCTGCTCCCTTTCATTAGGCCGCCCCTTTCACTTCATTAGCACCGGGCAAGCTTTCCATCCATTTTTGAATATCACTAGCAAGCCAGCCCATAGCCTTAATACCTAGCTTTTTTCTAGCAGGGAACTTACCCGCCTTTTCCCAGCGGTTAATCGTAGATACGCTAGCGCCAGTAATTTCCACAACATCATTTAATTTTAAAATTCTATCTGTCATCGCCTTTCACCTTCTATTTTATTGGGTCAAGGCGAATATTAAGGACTCAAAAATAAATTACACGACAGCTAACTTTTGGTTGCGGATTTCAAGACTAAGCTTTCTAAAAATAAATATAAGAATATGATTCAAAACAAAATTCACCTTGCTTTATTCAACCATTCATTAATTATCTTTTCAATCGACCCCTTATCTTGTGGAGGCTCCAATGTTTCAGGCCAAAATAGCTGTGCTTTGGTTTCAACTAACTTAGCTACCTTTGCGCCAGCCACTTTACCTGTGGTTTTTGTTACACACTCCCCCCTAAATTCAGATAATACAGCTAATGCTGCCCCCAGTATTTCCATTCTTTCCCTATTACTTTTATCTATAATATCGAAACGATTATGAGGCTCTTTTTTTGGCTTAATTGCTTTCACTAATATTGCTACTTGATCAGCCTTAATTAATAAGTCATCAACTTGAGGGTGTATAGGGTGAATATGATGTACTTCAATTCCTTTATATTCTGCTAGCTCTTGATCCTTTAACTTCCACACTTGCCCTTCAATATCTTCCACCAACCCAATACTAAAGCTTTCATAGAAAAGGTGATGATCGTAGGGATCAATAACATTGCTACCCGCTTCAACATCACTATCTTTGAACTCTACACCTAAATGTAAAAGCAATAATTCAGAGAAATACTCATCACAATGCTGTCGGTTCAACTTAAAAAAGCCCTCCAACTTTTCTATACTTTCAGGGCTTTCCTGCTGATTTTCACGCACACCATAACGACTATGCCGACCAAATAATTCAATATAAAAATCAATTTCCCCTCTCTTGTAATACTGAAATAAGCGCTTTAACTTTTGTTTATCGTCCATATCTGCTTTATCAAAAAGCACCTCTAACGCTTCATCTACACTAATAAATTCATCCATTAGCTAATCCTTAAACTACTTTTAAATGCTGATTGCCAGTGACCGAGTAATCACCCTTGCTAGCCGCTTCAATATGAGCAGACCACCAGCACATCATTTTACGTCTGCGCTCTAAATAGTCGGTTCGGTTGTAGGCTGCGCGTACTTGGTTTTTATCTACATGCGCTAGTGCGGCCTCAATTAAATCAGAGTCAAAACCTTGTTCATTCAGTGTTGTACTGGCAAGCGCTCGTAAACCGTGGGCTGTTTGCTTACCTTGTAAGCCCATTCTCCTAAGCGCTGCCCCTAAGGTCTCACGGCTTAAGTGATTACGAGGGTTTTTATATGCAGGAAAAATAAATTCACGATGGCCTGTGATTGGCTTCATATATTCAAGTAAAGATAGTAATTGAGGCGTAAGTGGTACGGTATGAGGTCGCTTTTTTTTCATTGTTTCCGCTGAAATATTCCACGTTCTATTTTCAAAATCAATCTCGCTCCAAGCAGCCTTCACAGCCTCCCCAGGTCTAACCATTGTATGTAGCTGCCATTCAAATAAGCATCTTGTAATTAGCTTGATGTTAGCGCTATTCACTATGCTAATAAGATCGGGTAATTCTTGCGGAGCAAAGCTATACATACCTGTATGAGTAGCGCTATCAAATGCCTTGCTGATACCTCTTAAATTATTGGATTGTAGTCGGCCTGTATTAATAGCAAACTCCATAACCTCATTTATGCGCCTACAAATTCGATTAAGAATATCTAACTTTCCAGCAGCAGCTAACGGCTTTAAGACTTCAATAGTCAATTGAGCCGAGAGTTTACTAATCGGTATATCACCAACATCAGGAAAAAGGTGAATCTCAAACCCCCTACGCAGATTAAAAGCATATCTAGTACTTACCTTTGGCTCCTTAAGCGATACCCATTCCCTAACCACTGCCTCAAATGTGCTCTTGGCCTCAGTTATCTTGGTGCTCTGAATTTTTTCTCTATATTCTTTAGGGTCAATATCATCAGCAAGTAACGCCCTTGCCTCGTCACGCCTCTTTCTAGCTACTGCTAACGTCACTGCAGGGTAAATACCAAAACTTATTTGAGCTCGCTTTTTGATGTGCGGACGGTAGTAATTAAACAGCCACGTTTTAGAGCCATTCTTTTTTATACGTAAGCCTAACCCGCCACCATCCGACAATAGGTATTCACTTGCTTTTGGTTTCGCATTTTTTATCTGCGTATCATTCAAAGGGGTTGTTGCTCTTGCCATGTTTCACTCCATTTCCGAACAGGTAGCTAGGCCTAAAATGGGATACTTAAATCAAGATCCTCATTCTTCCTTTAATTTTCATCTGCTTAACTGAATTACAGCGGTTTTAGTTACATCAAAATCGATAAAATGATTCGGTGTAACTATGAGTGTAACTAAAAAAATGGAATATAAAAAGTGGTTATGGTGGGATATGGTAGAACTTGAACTTTAGGTATAACCAGCTACAGCAAGCCCTAGACGATTAAGCTGGTCTCATATGAATGAATATGAAGTAGTATGAAATACAAACAAAAACGTAAGTTGGTAGCCCCTGCAAGAATCGAACTTGCAACTGCCCCTTAGGAGGGGGCCGTTATATCCATTTAACTAAGAGGCCACAAATAAGCTGTATGCTTAGAGGTGTGAATTATAACGGCATCTGGTTTTTTATATCAAGCGACAACTGAACTTAATTACTTGATAAGTATATATCTTCTTTATTTAGTACATAAATTGGGATTAGTTTTCGACTACTCGCGACGATTTTTTTTGTATGCGCGTTAATTACACGTGTATTTACAACAACAGCATCATGTCGATAAATTAATGTACCCGCTAATACATGGCTCGCCATTTGCTCTTCGCTAAGCTTTTCAATATCACGCGAAAATGCAAAATCACCACGGCTATTTACATCTATTGTTTGGGTTGTTTTAAAATCAACCACGCCATAACCAAACTTTTGTAACTGATGAATTAATGTTTCAGAAATTTGATTACCCAATTGATTACTTTTAGTAAGCGATGAATCAAGATCGACCAAAGTAGTAACAGCAATATTAATGTTGGTGTCAGTATCACTTTCATACTCAAGCGTATCAACTAAATCAAGTGCCATTTGCTCTACATAGTTAGCAAGTGTTTTATGGTGCTGAAGTGGTGTAAATTGATTGCCGTTAGCATCCTCTTGAGTTGATTTTTGCTCGGCTGTTTTAAGCATGCTTGCTAGGTCATAATTTACTTGTGTGGTTGAAGATGCATTCATTTCAGCACTTTCATTATTTTGAGTAAAGGCACAACCAGTTAAATTAGCTAAAGCAAAAAAAACGATAAAGCGGTTTAATAATTTACTATACATAATTATCTCACTTGCTTGCTTGTTTTAACATTATGCCATCAGTGCGATAGCTACTATTAAGCGCATCAACAACCGACTGTGGAATAAACCCTTGTGCAGAACCGACTACGGCCTTACTTTCTAGCCCAACAATACGTGCATTGACAAGTACACCACCTTGATGGTTTACAAGCGTACCGGCTAGTACATACTTAAAGTTTTGATCTTGATTTAGCTCTAAATAGTCGCGACTAAATACAAAGTCGCCTGTTGAGGTAACGCGCATATAATCAGTTGTTTTAAAATCAATAACGGGTACACCAAAGCTGTGTAATTCATGCATGAAGCTTTCTGCAATTTGATTCCCTAGTAAGCTACCATCGTTGTAGTCTTCATCTAAAAAAATAAAACTCGAAACAGCTAATGGTGTTTGTTCACTTACGTACTGTAAGTTTTCAACCATGTCTTGCATTATGCCGCGCACATAATGGTTAATATTTTTACGCATTGGCGGTGTTGCTTTTGTGTAGTTATCCTGTGGAGCCATTCCTGACTGAAATAAGTTATCGTCAGAAACAGGCGCTGCAACGTCGCGTTGGTTACTCACCAGTTGGTTGCTTTGCTCACTTTGTGGTGTTGCGGTGTCTGTATTCATTGTGCCTAGTATTTGAGAGCAACCAAAGCCCAGAGGTAAGCATACTGTAATTAATAGGTTTTTCATTTTGTGCTCCAAATTAGTATTCGCTTCGGTATAAAAGTCCGTCACGCTGCTGAATTTTCTCATTGCCCCACATTACATTAATTGGGATCTCGGTACTTCCCGCAGAGAGCACCTGTTTATTTTCTATATTCACAAGCCGTGCATTAACTATGTATGCATGCTGCTGGCGAGTCACTGTTCCTGTGATAACCAAGTCAATATTTTGGCGATTACGTAATTTACTTAAATCGCGACTTAAAATACTGTCTGAGTTTTCTGATAAAGAAAGGTTATTCCCAAGTCTGTACTCAACGGTGTGATAACCTAGTTGAGTAAATTGTGTAAGCAGACTTTCTTGGATCTGCTGACTTAAGCCTGAGGCCTGCCCAGTCACTAATTTTGTATCTAGTGCGTCTGCATAAAAGAAGCTACTAACGCCAACACGTGCATTAGCATTTAACGCTCCATTTAGGTGGTTAAGTTGCGACGTTAAATTCACTACATAATCATTAACCGTAAAAGGAGCCATGGCCGCTTTAGATGCATTTGTAGGCACACTTGGTTCTGGTGGTGGCACCAAGTTACAAGCAGCTAAATTTAAAAATAATAAAGGCAGTAAAAGGCGCATAATTGCCATCCTCTTCAAAACATACTGAGGATAAAGCAATTTGTATGCCGACTTAACTATTGTGCGATAAAGGGCTGATCCACGTAATAGCTAACTAAACAATTTATATTTTGGCTCTTTAATTTTTGACAGTCAGCCATAGCGTTTTTTTTGTCTATGTATGCGCCTAGCTTTAAACGGTTATACATAACTTCTTTTACATTTATTGTTTCAACATTCATCACAAAGTTATCGCCTAGTAAGCTAGGAAGCTTTTTTTGTAGTTGCCTAAAAGCTAAAGAGAGTTGTTCTTTTTGCGTTATTGAAAGCACTTGTAAAGCAAATTTGGGATTAACTGGTTTTGTTACTTGTATATTCGAGTTATTAATTGTGTTGGTATTAACGATTTCTGCTTTTATTACTGGTGCGTTTTTCTGCTCATTTTCTTTTGCAATTGTATTAAGTTGCGATATTAGTAAGCTTAAGTCTTCTTCAATAAGTAATAAGCGCGCAAGTTCAGGCCTCATATTTTGCCACTGCTGGGAGCTCATTTTTAGAGCTTCAAGTTCTTGCTTTGTTATTTTTACGTAGCTTTTTTCGTCAGCTATTTCCGTCTGAGTAATACTATTATCAATTGCTTTATTATTCGCACAACCATAACTTAGCAACATTGCACTGATTAAAAACATACATTGAACTCTTTTCATCCTAATTCCTTTAATGGAGTATTTTATGTGTTTCAACAACACACTTTAATCCTTGCGCTTTTACTGAGTCGCATACAGAAATAAGCTCTGGCGAACTGTTTGTTGCGTACGCTAAGGCTAAAATAAATTTATTTTTAGCTTTATCATGCATATAAAAAGCTTCTTGCTGCTCTATTCGTGGTGCTATTAAACGGTAATAAATTTTTAAGATATTTAACGAACTAAAACTTCCTGCATTGGCAATGCTTCCAGTTGTTGCACTGAGCGCCTTTAACGTTAAATCAACGCCCATTACTACATCTCCTTGAGGCGATAAATTAACTGTTATATTTTGAGTGTTTTTTAGCTGCTTGCGTTGTTTATATTCATCATCAATTACTGCTTTATACTGCCCCGGTTTAAGGTCTGTAAATAAATAATAGCCATCATATGCTGCTTGAGTTTGTGCAACTTGATCCCCTTTCTCATTCAACAGCGCTATATTTGCAAAGGGTTGGATCTGTGTTGTATCACCTTTTTGTTGATAAACAACTCCCTCCACTTCACTGGCATTATTTAATGCGAAGTCCATATACTCTACAAAACCAGCCCTTGGGGTAATAGAAAAACCCTCGTTAGCTGATATTAAAAACGGATCTTCAAAACTATTTCTATCAAGTATTATATCTGTTGTACGATTTGCTGGCATTGAAGTTAATAGCGCAACGCCGTGTTCGTCTGTAATTGCTTGACGATAATTGTGAACGCCTTTTACTTTTACGCCGGCAACGCCGTGCTCATCATCATCCATAATACCGTTATTATTTTGATCTAAGAATACGCGTAACATTAAGCTACCCGTGTTAGTTAAGCTGCGCTTAGAGACAAAATATGTATTGTGTTCAACATCAAAACCTAAGCTAAAACGGCTATAAATACCGAGCCGCCAATCATCGTTACTGTTGTAGTTTAAGTTACTCGTTAAACTAAACTTGTCGCTTTGCCAATTGAGCCCTAATTCGGCCGATTGAATATTATTACGAAGTGAATCAGTTATAGTCAGTTCGGCTTGTAAATCTCGGCCCAAGTTGCGGCTAAACTCAGCCTCGTAACTAACAAGCTCACTTACTGGCGATATACTATAATCTATACCAAACCTTGTGTAGGTTCTCCCAAAGCGCTTTTGAAAACGTGTTGTTCCAAAAGTACTCTTAGAGCTATCGTCTTGTTGCCACAGTAATTGGTTACTTAGTGCAAATCCTGAGTATGAGTAGTTGAACTGGTTGCGTACTTGTTTAAAACGCCCTCTAATATCACTATCGTCATATAGGACGTTATTTTGATAAGAAAGGCGTCCATAGGTATTATTCATTAGCCCACCAGCTAAATTTATTTGGTAGCTGTTAAAATCTTGCTGCTGTTCGTCGGTACGATTTGTAGCACTAAAAAGTAGTGATTGTTCGGCAATTTGAGTTCGGGCTGTAAATTCAAATTCTTGTTCATTGTTATTATTTTTTTCAACATTCGCATTTAATAATAATCGGTCAAACAAGCTTATATTGGTACCAAATGCATACTTAAGTAGATCGTCATCTGTATTTTTTTGACCTGATGTAGCAGTGTATACAGATATATTATCTGTAAGCCCTTGCTCATATCTACCCGCAACTTGCCAACCCTGCCCCTGCGAACTTGAAACATTTTTATTTAGTAATTGCTTACCTTGTTCAGTAACCGACAATTCATAGTTACCTTGCCCCTGCTTAAGTTGATTTCCGTCCACAAAGTAATAATCACTTTTACGCTCAACTTGACCTTGAGGCCCATAAAAAATAAGCTCAAAATTATTAGCTCCAAATAATAGGTTTATATTATCAAAAATATAACGCCCATCTGCAAGGCTAAGCTGCTGGTCTATTAATATTTCATTACGATACAGCTCTACATCCCAACCTGGCTGTATAGCACCGCTTAAGTTAACTTGGTTATTAACTATTTTTCTGCTGGTTACATTATTAGAAACTTTAACACCTCGGGCATACTGACTACTGTAGCTATTACCTACTTGCGTGGCGATAACATCACCAAAAGATATTTCAGTAGGCATGAAGCTGTTTTTTATTTCTTTGTCTAAATTTTGCTTTGTAAACGTTAACCTAGAGTTGGTAAGTAAGTCAGTACTTCGTCCAGACAAAAAATACTCTGCAGATAAATACGCAAAGTCTTGAGTGCCTAAAAGTGAATAGTTCGTAGAATGTCTATCATCGCTCGCGGTAAAATTTAGTTGTAAGTCGGCAACCGGAGAAGATAGCGCTTTATATGGGCTAGCTTTCCATGGCAGCGTTGGTGGCGATCTTTTGTTAGGTGACTTAAGGTTGCGCGACTGTCTGTATCTTTGTTGTTCAACCGGTAAGGGGCTCTCTGAGCTTATAAGTAATTCTAAATCGGGGTAATCAATATTAAACTCTAGATTTAAAGCATTATGTAAACTTTTAATATCTACATAAATATCATCCTCAATGGTAATTTGATTTTTTGCTAATAAGTAGCTCTGTGTAGGACTAGTAAATACAGCGGGTGTAACCGCTGCATTTAGAGAAAGAGGTTGTTGGTTTGCTCCTACACCTTGAGCAATTCGATTGCTAGCATCAACATTCATTGCAAACTGTAGAATATCAAATAAGTCGCTTAAACTAACTTGTACACTTTGCTCGCTTTTAATTGCTGCAACTTCACCTAAGTAGTATGAGTTTAAATAAAGCGAAAGTATTAATAACTCGCCTGTGGCGATTCGCTGTTGCTGATTTTCTTTGTTTTTATAATCAATTACTTCAACGGGCTTAGTTAGCTTTAGTTCAATTGCGCGTAGTGTTGTTAAAGCATCCCCCACGGAAGAATTAGGATTAGCTATTACACTATTACTAAGCAAACTACTTATGCTTAGTAATAGTGCATACAATAAATTATTTAGCGTCATTCACAGTTAAAACATTAAGTGATTGTGAAGTTAAAGGCAGAGTGTATTGTGCAAATGTAAGGTCTTTATATTCTTGACTGCCTTCATATTTAAAAGTGACTTTTCCTGCTTTATCTAAATTTTTGTCACTAAATAAACTAAGGGTTACAAACGCATTATCCACTTCTGGATAAATACTTAAATTACCAATTTCTGCAATTTTAACTTGCTCGTTATTGCTATCAACAAAGTAAGCACTTAATTTACCGTAGCTACTAAACTTACCTTCTCGTTTTATATTCAATAAAAACTGAGGACGTTGATTGCTTTCATTTAGCACTAGCTTAGCTTGTTCTATGGCAACTTCTGGCTGTTTCATGTCTTTACGTAACAAAATAGGAATGCTGTAGCTCATAATCATATTAACTTTTATTGAACTTGTTTTATTAGTATTTTCACCAGGCAATGCTTGAAATAGAAGATGAGAGCGGTACTCACCAGAAGCTAGACCTTTAGGTTTACGTATTGCTATTTTTACTGTTTGTTTTTCACCAGGTGCTAAACGCATTTGTTTTGGTGACAAACGTGCCATTGAACTTAAACTTTCGCTTGTAGCCTCTGCCAACTGTATGTAGCCACCGCTAGGTTGCGCTTGCTTCTCACTCCATAAAACACGATATGTTTGATATTCATCACCCGTATTAATTACGGTAACTTTAGCGGTTCGTTGACGTTCATCAAAACTAATACGGGTTGGAGAGATAAGTAAATTTGCGTATGCATTTTTTCCTAAAATACATACACTCAGTGCGAGCAGCACTACAACTTTATAAAGCATGTTTTTCCTTTAGTAATCAATCGTAATTTCTAATTGGGTGTCAGTAATAAAACTACCATCTAAGTAACTTTGGCTAGTCCCTGTCGTTATTAAACGGCCACCTACTTTGAGTAAAAGCTCTCCAAATTCATCGCTAGTTTGCGTTCTTGGTAAATCCACTAATACAACCGAAAACTTGGCACTATTAGCTCCAAGTACTTCACTTTGCAATGTAGAGTCACTCATTTTATTAAACGATATTTGAGTAAGCGGAGGTAAATCGGTAAATAAAAGTTCTGCGGGATTCCCCTCAGTTAATACGTAAATACTACCAAATGTGGTTATTTCACCATTTTGGTTAATCGTGATAGAGCTTAAAGTATTATTTTGAGGGATAACTAAAGTGCCAAAATTAAGCGCTTCTTGTTGTATGCTTGCACTAAACACACAATGACTAACAAAAAAAAATAGCCATAAAACAGAATATATTAGGCACTTAAATTGAATATGCATACTAGCTAGTAAGATACTTCAACTTGGAAATTCCCAGAGTAATCACCATCAGGGTAATCAACTGTAGATATATTTGATGATGTATAAAGTGTTGCTCCTAAGCTAAATGAAACACTACCGTCACTATCAGCTTTAAGGTTTGGGGTAGTTGACGAATACAAATTACCTTGATTCTCACCACTTGTTATAAAAAATTTCCAATCGCTAATTCTAAAATCTGGTTCGCCTACACCTTGACCATCATCCGACTCAATAGCACCATCGTCTGGACTCGTAATTACAAGCAATGAATTAGGTACTACATCAGAAACAGTGAAGCTAGCTGCTTCCCCATCTTCAATTATAGAAATAATTGCACTCTGACTTGTAGGGTTTTCTCTTATTGATACTGGGGTTGATTCTGGATTAGGGCTTACAGTAAGTTTAGCTTGCTCAGCTCCCGTTTTATCAGCTACAGCACGAATAATACCAAAGCTTAAATCTGTGTCCTTAGTTAATACAACCGCATTTTGAACTGTTACTTTCGCCTCAAAATCTGCGCTTGTTGCATAAACGGCAGATGAATTGACACTTACTGTAATAGCTAATACTGAAAAATAAAACTTCATGCTAAATCCTTATAAGAAAATGGGCTTTATCAAATATTTGCCCAACTATAGTTAGTATCGACTATTAGTACAAATACTTTAATACTATATAAGTTTAAAAGGCCTAATTTATTAATTATATTGGTTTTCCGGCAAAAGCAGCAATATTACATGCTTGATCAAGCTGATTAGCTAAATAACAAAACGCACTTACTTGAGCATCGTTTTTAAATGGACCTACACGTAATCCATACAAAGTCATATTATTATTTTTACGTTCAAACATAGTAAAATTAAATTGAGTAAATGCACTAGGGTATAATTGCTTAAGCCTTTCGACTCTTGCTTTAACAAGCTCTGGCTTTAAATACCAACCAAGCTGTGCTCCAATTTTAGTTTCATCTGTTAAGGTGAGTTCTGAATTTTGTAAGTTTGGTGCTTTTACTTCGGGAGTGTTATTTAGTGCCGTCGGTTCCAAATTCTGTGAAGGCTGATTACCATAGGTGATATCGGTTTTACTTTGCATAAGTAAAGGAGGGTTTTCAGTTAATTCACTTTGAGACGATAACGCCATAATTAATAGCTGTAAATCATCTTCCATAGCAGTTAAACGACCAATGCTTTCTTGCTGTAAGTGCCACTGCGAAACATACTCTTTTACTTGTTTATCAGTTATTAAAGAATGCTGCACGCTCTCGTTATTTACAGTTGCGCTGCTGCATCCATATAAATAAAAAGATAAGAATAAAACTGATATTAAATGACAAGACTTAAAATACCGCATTGCAAAAGCACTCTACTAACCAAGATAATAAATTAAAGCAAATTTTGCGCCACTTTATAGCAACTTTTTAATTAAGTAGTCTATTTTTGAAGTAAGAAAAGCCATATCGATAACAAGGCAAAATTTCATCATTTAGTTGGTATCACTAATTGCTGCTGCATTGCTCTACCTCCTGCATTCATGCAGTCGTATATCAAAAATTATTAGCGAAGTTAGCGTCAGGTCTAATCCTTCAAATTGATTAGATATTATTGCAGATTGATATTACATGCTGTGAGCTAGAGCCTTACTGGCTTATCGGTGTAGTTACTTACTATGCAATCGAGTTTATACAGCTTAAATACGTCACAGTCTGCTTTTGCATTTTTAAAGTTTTGGTAAGAGCCTAGTTTTAGCCTGTAAAACATTTTGTCGTTTATCTTGGCGGTTTCAACGTTAGTCAATATTTTGTCTCTAAACAACGGTGCAGCTTTAGTATTTAGCTCTTGCCATGCTTTAGCCACACCTTGCTCTGAGTCAACCGAAGCTACCTGCAAAGCAAATACATGTTTTGGTTTATTTAATTTTACAGCTTGTTTTTTATTGCTGTAGTTTTGTTTAACTTGTTGGCGTGATTTAACATTACGTGTGTTTCGAGGTAAGCGTACAGACTTGCTGCTATACCCTTGATTAGACTGCGCAATAGCTTTGCTGTTTATAATATCAATATGATTTACGAGGTAAGTTATTTCTTTTTCTAATCTTAAAATTCGCTCTATACCTTCGCGTGCTTGTTGCCACTGCATTGCAGCATCTTTTAGCTGAGCAAGCTCCAAGGCTGTAATTGAGACGTAGTCAGGCGAGTTACTTTGAGGTTGTTCGTCAATGGTTTTTTTTTCAGGCGTAACGCTGCATGCTGTGCCAAATAAAAGCATTAGCAAGCTAAGTAAAAGCCCAATGTTATTTTTTTTATATATAAACATGTATTTGCTGTCCTGAAAGCAGTGTTTTCACTACATTTCAGTTAAACATTCTCACAAGAAAGCGTTTAACTTTATTTAAGCTGTGAGCTATAAAACTTAGCTCTTCGCATGCTTGTCAGTGTTTTGTAAAACACAACGTTGCATACTCCCACCCTTCCTTGAGAGCATTATTTAATACAAATTCAATGCCAGTTAACACAAACTTTACAACATAAATAACAATATGTCTGTAATGACTTAAAAACTTTTATTTTAGAGCTATTCCTTTCCTTATTTTATTTTATTTTAGGGCCTGTTGACCTTTCAGGATTAAAATTTGTTCAATCTAGGGGCCATTTAATCGCGGCGCGAGGTTTGTAACCTAGTGGGCTCGATAACTGCTCCTGCGTTATTCTACTGACTTACATCCCTGTAAGAATAAGTAAAAACCGAGTAAAGCTTCCGCGTCCTGCTCACGCCCCTTACCTACATCCATGTATGCAACAAAGAGTAAATTGCCCCGGGGCAGAACCCTTCGGGCAGCGCATGTTTGGCATCTATGCTACGTTATCGCCTATTTATGGGGAATAACCACACTACATAGGCTCTGCCTTGCCTAAATACCAAACAGCCTGCTGCAAATTTAACCTTGAAAGATAAACAGGCCCTGATAAAACTCATAAAAAAGGCGCCGATGCAGGCGCCTTTCATGATTTATATTAACTGTTAAATCAGTTTTTTAATAAATGACTTTAATTCATCAGCAAATTCATCGCGACGAAGTGCAAATTCAATAGTCGCTTTTAAATAACCAATTTTACTTCCACAATCGTGGCTACGGCCTTTTATAGCGTATGCATCTACTTTTTCGTGTTCCATTAACATCGCAATTGCGTCAGTTAATTGAATTTCATTGCCTGCTCCTTGCGGAGTTTTTGCAAGTAACGGCCAGATATTTTCGCTTAATACGTATCGACCCACTACAGCTAAGTTAGATGGTGCTTCGTCTACTGGCGGTTTTTCTACCATATTAAAGATTGCTGAGCTTTCACCTTGCTTTAGGTCAACATCGCCTAAATCAACCACACCAAACTTATCTACTTCATCCATTGGTACTGGCTCAACCATTATTTGGCTATGCTTATTTTGCTCAAAATTAGCGATCATTTCTGCTAAGTTATCTTTTTTAAGATCGCTCTCTACATCGTCAATAATTACATCTGGTAGAATAACTACAAACGGTTCGTTACCAATAATAGGCGCAGCACAACTAATAGCATGGCCTAAGCCTTTTGCTTCACCTTGGCGTACGTGAATAATGGTTACGTCTTTAGGGCAGATTGCTTGCACTTCGGCAAGTAGTTGCCGCTTTACACGCTTTTCTAAAGTAGCTTCTAGTTCAAAGCTCGTATCGAAGTGATTTTCGATTGAATTTTTACTTGAGTGAGTTACTAACACTATTTCTTTAATGCCTGCAGCAACGGCTTCGTTTACTACATATTGAATTAAAGGACGGTCTACCACTGGCAGCATTTCTTTAGGAATTGCTTTAGTGGCTGGTAACATACGAGTACCAAGGCCTGCTACTGGGATCACTGCTTTCATTTTATGTTTTCCTTAATCTTTTATTATACTGAAAATGGGTATTGAATCGCTTCGTGGCATTGATAGCCTGTTACTTCAAAGTCGTCTCGTGTTACCCACGTTTCTATGTCTTCTAATGATTTAATTTCTGGATTAATTTTTAACTGAGGTGATGCAAATGGCTCACGCGTTAACTGCACATCACGCATCAGCTCAAGTTGGTTTTCGTAAATATGTGCATTAGCAATTTTATGATACGCCTTACCCGCTTTGTGGCCGGTAATTTGAGCCACTAGCGCAAGCAACACAAAACACTGAATTTGATTAAAATTAAGGCCAAGTGGCACATCACAGCTTCGCTGATATGACGTTAAATATAGCGTATCGCCAAGTAACGAAAAAGTGTGTGTATGCATACACGGGCGCAAGCAACCAAGCTCAAACTCACCTGGATTATAAAACGTGATTATTTCACCACGGTCATCAATGCCATTTTTTAAGTTATTAATAACTTTTGAAAGCTGATCAAGCGTTGAGCCATCTGGTCGTTGCCAACCACGGCCTTGTACGCCATAAACACGCCCCATGTCATCCTCACCTTTACGGTTAGGGTTATTAAGCCATGCATTGTTATCGTTTGCGTTAGCATCCCATGTTTTACAGCCAATTTCACGAAACTGCTCAGCGCTGTCGTACCCGCGTAAATATCCTAGCAATTCAGCAATCGCTGCTTTGTAGTAACTTTTGCGTGTAGTGATCATCGGAAACTGATTATTAGCCACATCGTATTCTAAATCAGCATTGATAACGGTTAAACAACGCGTACCTGTACGTTTATTTTCGACCCACTGCCCTTCGTCAACAATACGCTGACATAATTCTAAATATTGTTTCATGCTTTTCTTATTATGCCTTAGCTGGTGTAACGTGTTGTGGTTTCTTATATGCCCAAATTAACAAGCCTAAACCACCCACTATCATAGGTAACGAAAGTATTTGTCCCATTGAAATAAAGTCTGCAAATAAACCTAATTGTGCATCAGGTTGGCGGAAATATTCAATACAGAATCTAAACACGCCATAGCCTAATAAAAATACACCGGCTACACTGCCTGCTGGGCGTGGCTTTTTAATAAACCATTGCAGGATTAAAAACAGCACTAGGCCTTCAAAAAATGCTTCGTATAATTGCGATGGGTGACGCGCAAGCGGACCGCCCGTTGGAAATACCATTGCCCATGGCACGTCGGTAACTCGGCCCCATAATTCACCGTTTATAAAGTTACCAATACGTCCAGCTAAAAGCCCTACAGGAACCAGTGGTGCAACAAAGTCGCCCACTTGAAGAAGCGACTTTTTACGCGTCCACGAAAAAATTGCGACGGCAGTTATAACGCCAAGTGTTCCACCATGGAACGACATACCGCCTTGGTCTATTCTAAATAAATACAGTGGGTTTTCTATAAAGTAACTAAACTGGTAAAACAATACGTAGCCAATACGCCCGCCTAGTATTACCCCTAACATGCCGTAAAACAGTAAATCGCTTACTTGCTCTTTAGTCCAACCCGAATTTGGCTTTGATGCTTGACGATTTGCAAACCACATAGCAAATGCAAAACCTATTAAATACATTAAGCCATACCAACGTACGCTTAGCGGTCCAACAGAAAAAATAATTGGATCAATTTGAGGAAACTCAAGTGCCATAAAAAATAAACCTTTAGCTAAAAACCATTTTAATTGCGATAACTACAAGCAGCACCGCGAAAACTTTTTTAATTGTATTAACAGGTAAATAGTGAGTTGCTTTGGCGCCAATAGGCGCAACAAACCACGAGGTAATAACAATTCCAAATAATGCAGGTAAATAAACAAACCCAGCAAAACCATGCTCTAAATCGGTAACATGCCAACCTGCGCTGATGTAACCAATAGAGCCAAATAATGCTATAACAATTCCGCACGCGGCTGCGCAGCCAATTGCTTTTTTTATATCAACCGAGAAATAATTAAGCATAGGTACTATTAAAGCACCACCGCCAATACCAATTAAACCTGATAATCCGCCCATTATCGCAGAAAATCCACCTAAAATAGGACCTGCCGGTAACGGTTTATCTGACATCGGTTTATTACGCGCAGATAGCACCATTCTTGCTGCAATAAATACAACGCTTATAGCAAACACTGTACGCAATATTTGTTCAGGGATTAAACTTGCTGCAAAGCCACTAATAAGTGCACCTAAAGCCACGCCAGACATAACCCATGGGGCTATATCCCAAGGTACGTTATCATTTTTATGATGAGCCAGCGCTGAAGACGTTGAAGTAAATAAAATAGAAGCGAGTGAGGTTGCAATAGCAATTACTAATACATGATCAGCTGACGTTACATTAAATGAGAGTAGCAGAGTGCTTAGAACTGGAACGATAATTAAACCGCCACCAATGCCTAGTAACCCAGCTAAAAACCCAACAATACAGCCTAGTAGTGCGCAGCTTGCGACTAACAAACCTAAGTCATACATAGTAATCTCAAATACCCTTTTAAGGTTTATATATTAAAGGATTATAAAACTAATAGCATCTGTGTATTGCAATTAATTAGGCGTATAAGCTTATTTAGGAGTGTAAAACAAATCACCTAATTTATGCTCTAGCATAAAGCTTCGCGTTAAACGTAGTACTTGTTTGGCTGTAGATTGCGCTAAGCATTCACTTAATAGTTGTTCCATGTCACTAACATTTAAACGCCTAAGTACCCATTTAACTTTATTAAGCGATGATAAATTCATACTAAGGCGCCTGTAACCCATGGCAATAAGCAAAATAGCCCCCTCAGGATCGCCGCCTAGTTCACCACACAAACTAAATGGCAGTTCATATTGTTCACATTCACGCGCTACTTTATTTAGTACCCTGAGTACGCCCGGATGATAAGGATTAAAAAGTTCGGCAACTCGTGCATTAGCCCTGTCTACTGCTAATAAATACTGTGTTAAATCGTTACTACCTACTGAGCAAAAATCGACTTTTTTTGACCACTCTGGAAGCATAAATACACTTGAAGGTACCTCTAGCATTATCCCTATGTCGGGTCTTTCTATGGTTTGCTCTGGGTATTTTTCACTTAACTCAAAATAAGCCTGTTCAAATAACGCAAGTGACTCATCAACTTCTTCAGTGCCGCTGATCATAGGGAGCATTATTTTTAGATTACCTAAACCAATATTGGCTTTAAGCATCGCTTTTAGTTGATCTAAAAATAACTCTGGGTGATCAAGGCTAATACGAATGCCACGCCAACCTAAAAATGGGTTTTCTTCGGTAATGTTAAAGTAATCGAGTACCTTATCGCCCCCAATATCCAATGTACGCATAACCACAGGATTAGGATGATAGCTAGTTAGTACTTCTCGGTACCAGTTTTCTTGCTCTGATTGCGAAGGAAACTGACCCTTTTGCATAAACCACGCTTCGGTTCGATAAAGCCCCACACCGTCACAAATATGCGCGCTACTTTGCTCGGTATTAAGCTCAAGGCCTGCGTTTAATAATAAGCTAACATGTTCACCGTCAAGCGTAATTGATTCTGAGTCTTGCTCTGCTAAAAAGCGGTTATTAAGTAGGTTATCTTGATGCTGTAACTCTGTGTATTCATCCATCAACATTTGCGAAGGCGATATATATAAACGCCCAGCAAATGCATCTAAAATCATCGGTTTGCCATTAAACTGCAGTAGAGGTAAATCTTCTATACCCCAAATGGCAGGGATCCCCATCGCACGCGTTAATATAGAAGCATGGCTATTTGCAGAGCCATTTACGCTTACAACGCCTGTTAAGTGACCTTTTGGCACCTCAGCTAGCATGGCGGGTGTTAAGGTATTAGCAATTAAAATAGTGTTGGCCGGATAATTTTTAACAGCGTGCTCGGTATTTACAAGATGATGTAATACGCGAAGACCAATGTCTTTAACGTCAACAGCACGCTCTTTTATATAAGGGTCTTGCATGGCATTAAATTGAGATATTAAACGCTCTATTACAATTTTTAGGGCGCTTTTAGCACACCAGCCTTCTTGTAATTGCATTTCAACATTATGCCCTAAACTTTTAGCGTCAAGCAGTTGTTGATACACATCAAATACCGCAAGAGCTTCGTGCGGAATAGAATCGCTTAGCGTCATAGATAGGGTATTAAATTCTTTGCGTGTTGCAGCTACAGCTTGAGTAAACAAACGGCGCTGCTCAGTAACGTCACTGTCTTTTAAAAGCTCAATAGATTTAAAATCGAGTTTTGGTAATACAACAAATGCTTGCCCTATACCTATTCCAGGCGCGCTCGATACGCCTTTTAAAACAGACGTTTGATGAGATGACTCATCTTGGCGGAGTATTTCTTTAATTTCAGCATGCGCTAATTGTGAAGCAAGTTGAGCAGAAAGCGTTATTAAAAACGACTCTTCGTCTTGGCTAAATACACGTGCCATTTTTTGTTGAACAACAATAACACCCAGTACTTTTTTTTGATGAACAACGGGTACAGATAAAAAAGCGTTGTAGCCTTCTTCATTTACTTCGGGGGAAAGCTTAAAACGAGGATGCGATTTAGCAAATGCAATATTAATAGGCTCTTCGCGTTGCGCTACTAGGCCAACCAAACCTTCGGTAAAACCAATTCTAAACTTACCTACCGCATCAGGATTTAACCCTTCGGTAGCCATAAGTACAAAATTGTCTTGGCTGTAATCTGCAAAATAAATGGAGCAGCACTGGGTTTTCATGGCATCTTTAACCATTTGCACAAAGCACACTAATGCGCTGTCTAAATTCGCTTGTCGCGATACAGACTCCGCAATAGATCTCAGTGTAGCCAGCATACCCTGCTCCTTTATTGTATCGAGAAATTACTACCTTTTACTTCGCCAATGATCTTTATGTTGTTCTCTCTTATTAAAAGGCATAGCGAAAGGAGCAAACTCTTTCATTACTCGTCGATAAACATCCCGTTTAAACGATACAACCTGTCGTACAGGATACCAATAACTTACCCAGCGCCAATCATCAAACTCTGGATGATGGGTTTTAAGTAAATTTACATCTTCGTCTTTACAGCGTAATTTTAGTAAAAACCATTTTTGTTTTTGCCCAATACACACCGGACTAGAGTCTCGGCGGATTAATCGTTTGGGTAATTTATAGCGTAACCAATGTTTTGAGCTTGCGACTATTTCTACATCTTCTGGTCGCAACCCTACTTCTTCGTGTAATTCACGGTACATGGTTTGTTCTGCAGTTTCGCCATCATCAACACCACCTTGGGGAAATTGCCAAGAGTGTTGACCATAACGTCTGGCCCAAAAAACCTGTCCCTGATTATTGCAAATCACAATTCCGACATTGGCACGAAAACCTTCGGCATCAATCACCTTAGTGCCTCATTTGTAAGTCGATTTTTAATGATTGTTCCACATTAGCCGCAATACGGCAAATACTATTATACCCAAGCCAATTAGTGAGCTAAGTTTGAGCTTTTAGTATGTTGATAAATTAATAGAGAATAGGTAAATATTTAGAAAATAACTCAGCAAAGCTATTGCGGTTCTTGTTTTCCTCTAGTTACTCACAGTTTGTGCATAACTTTTGTAAAACACGCTCATTTTGCAAACAAATCCACAATATTAGATCTTAAAACTTAGCTTCTCCACAGATTCTGTGGATAAACATGTTCATATAGTTGTATTTATCCTTACAACTTTTAAATGGCTTAATCAAAACTGAACGTGCACATTTAAAAAAACCTGCAGAGTCAGTAACTTAAAGTAAAGTAGCTTAATTTCAATATGTGCAAAATTAACACAAACAACAGACGAGCAAAAAACGTACAACCCTAAAGATATCCACGGCTTAGCCTATTTGCTATCATGGCTATGGTATTTATACAACCGAAATTAAGAATATGCGACCTACAAAACCACACTCAATAAACGACTTAATGCAGCGCGTTAACAGTATTGCCGGATTAACACTTGGGCAACTTGCAAACCAGTACCATTTTAAAACACCTGATGACTTACTACGTGAAAAAGGCTGGACTGGGCAACTCATTGAATACGTACTAGGCGCTACTGCAGGCTCAAAACCCCTTCCAGATTTTGAAGATTTAGGAATTGAGCTAAAAACACTGCCTATTTCTTATAAAGGTAGGCCACTGGAAACTACGTTTGTATCGGTTACACCTTTAATGAACGTGACGGGAATGACGTGGCATACCAGCTCTGTGCGTAAAAAACTAAATCATGTTTTATGGCTGCCAATTTTAAGCGAACGTGATATTGCGCCGTTTGACAGAACCATCGGCAGCGGCTTTTTGTGGCAGCCTTCACCTGAACAAGACGCTTTGTTACAACGCGACTGGGAAGAGCAAATGGAGCTAATTGCGCTTGGGCGAGTGGATGAAATATCAGGCCATTTAGGCGATGCGATGCAAATACGCCCTAAAGCTGCTCATAGTAAAATAGTCACTGATGCTATTGGCCCAAATGGGCAAATAATTAAAACCCTACCCCGTGGTTTTTATTTAAAAACCAGTTTTACAGGTGATATTTTAAAGCAGCAGTTTCAACTATGAGTGCGTAAGAAATTAAAGTATGAATAAAGCGTTATACTTTTGTGTTCCACTCTTTAGTGCTGCGTACATCAACAAGCTTAAAGCCTACAATTTATTTTCATCTCTTTGGAAAAAGTATCAGGCATAAAAAATCCCCGCATAGGCGAGGATTTTATCATCTAAATTAAAAGTTAGATTCTATATTAAATAGAATTACTGACCTTTAACTTCTTTAAGACCGTTGTACGGTGCTTTATCACCTAATTGCTCTTCAATACGTAGCAATTGGTTGTACTTTGCAACACGGTCAGAACGGCTCAGTGAACCTGTTTTGATTTGACCTGCAGCAGTACCCACTGCTAAATCAGCAATTGTTGAATCTTCAGTTTCACCAGAACGGTGAGAAATAACAACAGTAAAACCAGCATCTTTAGCCATTTTGATTGCAGCTAAAGTTTCAGTTAAAGAACCGATTTGGTTAAACTTAATTAAGATTGAGTTAGCAATACCGTTGTCGATACCACGTTTTAAAATCTTCGTGTTAGTTACAAATAAATCATCACCTACTAATTGGATTTTATCACCCATTAGTTTAGTTTGGTGTGCAAAGCCATCCCAATCAGACTCATCAAGACCATCTTCAATAGAAACGATTGGGTACTGATTAGTAAGATCTTGTAAGAAGAAGTTAAATTCTTCAGAAGTGAATTTTTTACCTTCACCTTTAAGATCGTAGATGTTTGCTTCTTTGTCGTAAAACTCAGATGCAGCACAATCCATCGCTAAAGTAATATCTTTACCTAGCTCGTAACCTGCGTTTGCAACAGCAACTTTGATTGCAGCAAGAGCCGCTTCGTTAGATGCAAGGTTAGGTGCAAAACCACCTTCATCGCCAACCGCTGTTGAGTGACCATCAGCTTTAAGCACTTTAGCAAGGCTGTGGAATACTTCAGCGCCCATACGTAGGCCTTCGCGGAAGTTTTTAGCGCCAACAGGTTGGATCATGAATTCTTGAATATCTACAGAGTTATCTGCGTGCTCACCACCATTGATGATGTTCATCATTGGAAGTGGCATAGAGTAAACACCTGGTGTGCCATTTAAGTCAGCAATATGTTCATAAAGCTCAACTTTTTTAGACTGTGCAGCTGCTTTCGCAGTTGCTAGTGATACAGCTAAGATTGCGTTTGCACCTAATTTTTCTTTATTTTCGGTACCATCTAAATCTAGCATCACTTTATCAACAGCGTTTTGATCTAATGCATTTTGACCAGCTAAAGCATCAGCAATTTCTTTATTAATATAACCAACTGCTTTTAATACGCCTTTACCTAAGTAACGTGATTTATCACCGTCGCGTAACTCTAATGCTTCACGAGTACCAGTAGATGCGCCTGAAGGTGCTGCTGCACGACCCCAAGAACCATCTGCTAAATGTACGTCTGCTTCAACAGTTGGGTTACCACGCGAGTCCATAATTTCGCGACCGATTACTTTTACGATTTCTGACATCTTGATTCCTCTATATTCCCAAAATGGTGAGTTCAGCTAACTTTACTACGTTTTATATAGCTTAGTCAGCCCTTAAAACAAAAAAGCCGTGCAATATGCACGGCTTTTAAAATTACGAATTCGCTTTTTGGTGGATGTGCGCAGCTGCTACAAACCCTTCAAATAACGGATGACCATCACGTGGCGTTGACGTGAATTCCGGGTGGAACTGCGCGGCAATAAACCATGGGTGATCTTTATTTTCGATAATTTCTACCAGTTTTTTATCTTCTGATAAACCAGTAAAGCTTAAGCCTGCTTTTTCAAGTATTTCTACAAAGTTATTATTTACTTCGTAGCGATGACGATGACGTTCAACAATTTCGTCGCTGCCATATACTCCATGTACTTTAGAACCAGGCGTTAAATGACATTTTTGTGCGCCTAAACGCATAGTGCCACCTAAATCAGATTTTTCGCTACGTGTTTCAACATTACCTTCAGCATCTAGCCATTCAGTAATTAAGCCAACTACCGGTGCTTCTGAATTTGCATTAAATTCTGTAGAGTTTGCATCCGTTAAACCTGCAACATTACGTGCATATTCAATTAATGCTACTTGCATCCCTAAACAAATACCTAAGTATGGTACTTTATTTTCACGTGCATATTTAGCTGCTAAAATTTTGCCTTCAACACCACGTCCGCCAAATCCACCCGGTACTAAAATAGCATCTAAGTGTGAAAGTAATTCAACACCTTTGCTTTCTAAGTCTTGTGAATCTACGTATTCAATGTTGATTGTTAGGCGGTTTTTAAGACCCGCATGCTTTAATGCTTCGTTAACCGATTTGTACGCATCTGGTAATTCAATATATTTACCAACCATACCAATGGTCACTTCACCCGTTGGGTTAGACTCTTGATAAAGTACTTGTTCCCACTCAGCTAAATCAGCTTCTGGTGGATCTAAGTGAAAACGACGACATACAAAGTTATCTAATTCTTGTGTTTTTAATAACGCAGGAATTTTATAAATGCTGTCTACATCTGGTAGTGAAATAACCGCTTTTTCTTCTACGTTTGTGAATAATGAGATTTTTGCACGCTCATTATTAGGTAGTTTACGGTCTGAACGACAAATAAGAATATCTGGTTGAATACCTACTGAGCGCAACTCTTTAACAGAGTGCTGAGTTGGTTTCGTTTTCACTTCACCGGCAGGGCCTAAAAATGGCACTAGCGTTAAGTGAATAAATAGCGCGCGTTCGCGACCAATTTCAGTTCCCATCTGACGAATTGCTTCAATAAACGGTTGTGATTCAATATCACCTACAGTGCCGCCAATTTCTACAATAGCAATATCATAACCTTCAGCACCGTCGTATACACGTTGCTTAATATCGTTAGTGATATGTGGAATAACCTGAATAGTAGCACCTAGGTATTCACCACGGCGCTCACGACGTAATACGTCTTCATATACACGGCCTTGTGTGAAGTTATTACGACTAGTCATTTTGGTACGGATAAAACGCTCGTAGTGACCTAAATCAAGGTCAGTTTCTGCGCCGTCTTCTGTAACGTAAACTTCACCGTGTTGAATTGGGCTCATTGTGCCTGGGTCAACGTTGATGTAAGGATCCAGCTTTAAAATGGTAACATTTAAACCACGGGCTTCTAAAATAGCGGCCAGTGAAGCTGCGGCAATACCTTTACCCAACGAAGAAACAACTCCGCCAGTAACGAAGATAAATTTTGTACTCATGCGAACCCTAGAATATCAGGAATTAAAAGGAATATAACACCCAAAGAAGAGCCTAAGGGTATATCATCAAGACGGGGCGAAATTGTACCAAAACACTGCTTATCAATCCAGCTAAAATTAGCTAATACGCGCACAAAAAATGTGCACTATTTAACATTAAGCCTATTTTACTTTTTTAATCGCATCCCACGCACTATCCATCTCTTCAAAGGTTGCTGTATCTAAGCTTTTACCTTGCGCATGCAAATAAGCGTTTACCTTTTCAAAACGCGCTGAAAACTTATCATTAGCGCTACGAAGCAGTTGTTCGGGATCTCGTTTAACATGGCGTACAACATTAACAGTGGCAAAAAGTAAGTCGCCGAGTTCTTCCGCTGTATGATCAGATAGCGGGTCTTGCTCAATCGCTTCTTTTACTTCTAGCACTTCTTCACTCACTTTATCTAGTGCACCATGATACGTTGGCCAATCAAAGCCAAGGGAAGCCACGCGTTGTTGTATTTTTTTGGCTTTGCTTAAGCTTGGCATATTGCCAGGGATATCTTGCCAAAAAGAAGGGGATTCGGTTTGCGCTTTAGCACTTCGCTCCTGTGCTTTGATTGCTTGCCACTGCTGCGATAATTGATCGTCTGTTAACTCTTTTTTTTCACCAAACACATGCGGATGACGACGGGTAAGCTTATCGTTTAATTGCTCTACTAGATCATTAAAATCAAATAGATTTTGCTCTTGTGCAAGTTGCGCATAAAAAACTATTTGAAATAGCAAATCACCCAATTCACCTTTAAGCTCATCTAAGTTGCCTGATTCAATACAGTCGGCAACTTCGTACGCTTCTTCTAGCGTATGCGGCACAATAGATTTAAAATCTTGCTTGAGATCCCACGGACAACCGCCCTTGGGATCTCGCAGTGTTTTCATTATGCTAAGAAGTTGTGTAAGCGCTGCATTATCATTCATGATTAATGACCACGCTTGGCATCATGTACACCTTCAATTTGGTGTAATTTAGAAAGAACACGGTTAGTACCCGATAAGTCATGTACTTCTATTTGCATTGTAAATATAGCTAACTGATTATCTTCAACCGTATTTACGTTCATGTTTAAAACATTTACTTTTTCGTTAGCAAGTACTGAGCTTATATCGCGTATCAGCCCTGAACGATCGGTGGCTTCTATTTTAATACTTAGTGCGTACGAGCCGTTAATATCATCAGACCAACTTACCGAAATAACACGCTCAGGATGCTGGTTTTTTAAGTTATTAAACGAATCACAGTCTTCCTTATGAACACCTATTCCTCGACCTTGCGTTATATAACCTATTATTTCATCGCCAGGTACTGGGCGACAGCACTTGGCTACATGGCTCATTAAGCTGCCAACACCATCAACCACAATGCCGTTTTTATCACCAGTTACTTTACTTGGTGCTTTAATACGAATAACCGGCTCATCTTCAGTCCGATCACTTACAAAGTTAAGCATTTGATTGAGGCGAACATCGCCCGCACCAATTGCAACCATTAAGTCATCCAGCTCTTTAAAGTTAAAACGCTTAATGGCTGGCTCTAAATCTTTATATGTTAAATTGAGCTTTTGTAATTCACTGTCGAGAATTTCTTTCCCCGCACTTAAGTTTTTGTCGCGGTCGAGCTGTTTAAACCAGTGATGGATTTTAGCTCTAGCACGGGATGACTTAATGTATCCTAATGACGGGTTTAACCAATCACGACTTGGATTTGGTTGTTTTTGGGTGAGTATTTCTACCTGATCCCCTGTTGTAAGTTGATGCGTAAACGGCACTATTTTGCCGAATATTTTTGCACCAATACAACGATGCCCCACATTTGAGTGAATGTAGTAAGCAAAATCAAGCGGTGTAGCGCCTAGTGGTAAATCGATAATATCGCCGCTTGGGGTAAATATATATACGCGATCTTCTACTACTTGGTTTTTAAGCTCTTCTGCTAAATCGCCGCCATCGACTACTTCTTCTTGCCATTGCAGTAATTTACGCAACCAGCTGATTTTTTGCTCATAACCCGAGCCGCGCCCTGGTAATGCACCTTCTTTGTACATCCAGTGTGCAGCCACCCCTAACTCAGCATCTTGATGCATGTCGCTGGTACGAATTTGTATCTCTACCGTTTTACCTTCAGGTCCAAATACCACGGTATGGATTGACTGATAGCCGTTTTGTTTTGGGGTTGCTACATAGTCGTCAAACTCTTTATTAAGATGACGCCAATTGGTGTGCACAATACCCAACGCACCGTAGCAGTCTTGCAGGCGTTCAACGACGATACGCATAGCCCGAATATCAAAAAGCTGATCAAACTCGTAGTTTTTTTGCTGCATTTTTTTATAAATGCTGTAAATGTGCTTAGGACGACCATAAACTTGGGCTTCTATGCCCGCTTCACTTAAACGGTTTTTTACTTGCTCAACCATATCTTCCATGTAGGCTTCGCGTGTAAGGCGTTTGTCGTCAAGTTGTTTGGCTATGCTTTTATAGGTGCCTGGGTGCAAATATCTAAACGATAAATCTTCTAGTTCCCATTTTAATTGCCCTATTCCTAATCTGTTTGCCAATGGTGCAAAAATATCAGCCGTTTCTTTAGCGGCAATGACGCGGTCTTCTTCATCCGCATTTTTTACATTGCGTAAATGACATACCTGCTCGGCAAGCTTAATGACCACGGCGCGCACATCTTCAACCATGGTTAATAACATTTTTCGAATATTATCAACTTGCATAGTGCCTTTACCTTGATGCGATAAAGTACTAATAGTGGCCATTTGTGCAACCCCAGTTAGCAGCATAGCTATGTTATTCCCAAGCTGCTCTTCGATGGTTTCAAGCGATATTAAGTCGTTTAAAAAATACGGGGTTAAATACGCAGTAGCTAACGATTCGGGGTCAAGATTTAGCTCAGCTAAAATTTCAACCATTTCGATTGCAGTAGTTTGCCTACTTTCACTATCACATTTTACGCAGAGCGCTTGGGCTTTAGTAAGTAGCTCTGTTTTTTCTTCAGACAAGGCAAGAAATGAAAGCCGAGTGCTAAAATCTGTTGTCTCATCTTGTTGATGTGATTGTCGTGTAGCTACCATAATGCGTTCTACCTCCGTTGAAATAACGCCATAGTTTCAATATGCCCTGTATGAGGAAACATATTCATTAGCCCAATTTTATTAAGATCAAAGCCAGCTTGTGAAATAATTGCGCTGTCACGGGCTAAAGTAACAGGGTCACAAGAGACATATAAAATAGTTTTAAACTGCTTTAAAGGTAATTGCTCTAATACAGCCATAGCACCAGTCCTAGAAGGATCGAGCACAAGCACATCTAAGTTTTTGCTAAACCATGGGGCGCTCTGTATGCTTTGGGTTAAATCAAAGCAATGAAACTGCGCATTGGTAATAGAGTTAGTTTGCGCATTTTGAGCAGCCATTGCAACCGCTGAAGTCACACCTTCTACACCAATTACAGATTTTGCTTGTTTTGCTAACACTAATGAGAAATTACCAATCCCACAAAATAAATCCAATAAATTTTCATCACCTTTTAAATCAAGCCAATTTGCAGCTTGCTTTAACATAGCTTCGTTAACTTGTGCATTTACCTGAATAAAATTACCTAAACCAAATTCAAATTTTAGATCAAATTCTTTAAGATAATAAAATGGCATGGCTAAGTGTGAATGTTCTATTGCATCGCTCTCGCTTTGCCATACAATTTCAAACTGCTGGCTTTTTGTTATGTGCTCAACCAAAGCCTTTGTATCATCATTAATTGCTTTAGTGTGACGAATAACAACAAAGTTTTGTTTATCACTTTGGCATAACTGTAAATGGCTTATACTGTGCAGTGCTTTGTGTTGATTAATTAAGTCATCAAAAAGTGTAAAAACATCTGTAAATACTTCATCAAGTACTGCACATTTATTAATACTCACAATATTTTTTGAGCCACTTGCTCTGTAACCCACGCGCATTTTTTTAGCTGCTTTATCAAACATAACGGCTATGCGAGCGCTGCGTCTGTAATGCACAGGTTTACTTAATAATGGGGTTTGCCAGTTTAAGCTGTTTAATTTAGCAAACTTACTAAATAACTGAGTAACTGCAGTTTGTTTTTCTACAACTTGTTGGCTTACTTCTAAATGCTGTAATTGGCAACCACCACACTGATTATAGTGCTCACAAAAAGCATGTACTCTTGATTCACTCGCTTGAATAACTTTAATTACTTTTGCACTGCTGTATTTAGCTTTATCTTCGACGAGTGTTGCTTTGACTGTTTCGTTTGGTAATGCACCGCTTACAAAACATACTTTATTGTTATGTTTAGCAATGCCACGCCCTTGATGATCCATTCCCGTTATAGTTAATTCTAGTGTTTGTTGCTTTAACGGTTTTTTTTTCGCTTTAAAAATTTGCGCCATTAGGCATTACCTTAACTTTATTTATGAAGCACCTATATTTAGATGCTTTAGAATGCGTGTTGAACCGTATATACTCAAGTCATACTAATAACGATAAAACGCTCTCATTATGACCAAATTAGGCTTACGCGATTCTGTTTTAACACTGACCCTGATCCCAACGGTGATCATAGGATTACTACTTGGTGGCTATTTTACAATAAATCGTTACATTGAGCTTGATGAAATTTTATATCAGCAAGGCACTACTATTTCTGAGCCCCTTGCTATTGCGCTTGAGCAACCCATGCTCGAAAAAAACAAACAGCTATTGAATCGCCTTATAAGCTACACACATAACAAGCACTCCCCTACAATTAAGTCGATTGCAATTTTTGATAAAAATAATGCGCTATTAATGACCAGTAATTATCACCGCTCATTTGAAAAGTTAATTAATCAAAAAACGCTCATAAATTTAAAAACCACCCATGTGCAAAAGTCAGATGAGCTTGTTACATTTTTCACCCCCATTATTAACCATACAAGTCACGATTCTAAATGGGACCCGTCGGCTTTTCAGTCATCTCTGGGCACCGTTATTATACAGCTAAACAAAGACCAAGCTGTTATAGGGCAACAACGAGCTTTATTAATTAGCGGTATTGTGATTATTTTATCATTGGTGTTTGCAGCTATTTTAGCTTTAAGGTTGAGCCGCATGTTTATGACGCCGCTTAATAAGTTAGTACTTGCAACCGACAAGTTAGTTGAAGGTAAAAGAAGTACTGGCCTTAACGACAATATGATTGGTGAGTTTGAGTTACTTCGCGAAGGCTTAAACACCATTGCTCACACTATGGTGATGCAAAAAGATGAAATGCAAAAAAATATTGATCAAGCAACAAGCGACTACCGCGAAACACTAGAGCAATACGAAACGTCAAATATAGAGCTCTCGTTTGCAAAAAAAGAAGCGCAAGATGCTAACCGTGTAAAATCAGACTTTTTAGCTAAAATGAGTCACGAGCTTCGTACTCCGTTAAACGGTGTTATTGGATTTACACGCCAGCTTTATAAAACACCGCTGAATAAACATCAAAAAGATTACCTCGACACTATTATGCTCTCAGCAAATAGTTTAATGACTATTATTAGCGACATTCTAGACTTCTCCAAACTAGAAGCGGGGGCAATGGAGCTTGAGTCGATACAGTTTCAACTTCGTGATGCTGTAAATGAAGTAATGACACTACTCGCTCCTAGCGCACACGATAAGCAATTAGAGCTATCCATTTACATTAACCAACAAGTACCGGATGACTTAACAGGCGATCCCACTCGCTTTAAACAAGTATTAATAAACCTATTAAGTAATGCGATTAAATTTACCGAAAAAGGCTCTATTAAGGTCGACATAAGCCATCGGTTACTCGACGACGAACGTACTTCTTTACTTGTGTCAGTAACAGATACTGGCGTGGGTATACCTATGGATAAGCAAGACTCTTTATTCACTCCATTTGGACAAGCAGACTCAAGCATTACACGTAAGTTTGGTGGTACAGGCCTTGGTCTTATTATTACCAAGCATATTGTTGAAGCAATGAGTGGTCGTATAACGTTAAATTCTGCGCCTGGTAACGGTACCTGCTTTACATTCAATAGTGTGTTTAGTTTGCCAAATCACGTATTTACAAATGACTTACCGACTAAATCGCTCATTGGTAAGCGTATCTTATATTTAGAGCCACATGAGCATACGCACCATGCCGTACTTTCGTTATTAACCCAGTGGGAATCAAACGTAACGGCATGCTTTAACGAAACTAGCTTTTTAGACGCTATAAAAAATACTGAACATAAATATGATGTTTGCTTAATTGGCCATATGGCATCAGTTGATGATATGCAGCAACTAAAAAGCTATGTAAAAGCCGTGCGTGAATCTACAGATTACTTATATTTAATGCTTAATACTGTATCGCACAATATGCGAGAAGCCTTTATAGGCAGCGGAGCTGATGCATGCTTAAGTAAACCACTTAATCACCGTAAGTTATGTGAAGTACTCGCAGCACCTTACAGGCTTGACCACCCTACTCATAATATTGAACAAAACGATCAAGCTTTACTGCCGTTAAAAGTATTGGTTGTTGATGATAACGATGCCAATTTAAAACTTCTCCATACTTTATTAAGTGAACAGATTGAAGTAATAGAAACGGCTCATAATGGTTCACAAGCATACAGCTTAAGTAAAAGTCATAAATACGACATAATTTTTATGGATATACAAATGCCAATTATGGACGGTATAACCGCATGTAAGCTTATACAAGAATCATCACTTAATGAAGATACACCCATTATCGCTGTAACGGCACACGCCCTTCAAAGCGAAAAAGAGCAACTGTTAAAAGATGGCTTTAAAGGCTATTTAACTAAGCCTATTGATGAAGATATGCTTAAACAAATTATTAGCGACCATAGTCCACAGACTCCTGTTAATCGTGACAAAGCTAAAACAGATACACCACAAAGTCCTGCACCATTTCAAAGTAGTAGAATTGATTGGGCACAAGCCCTGCAGCGTGCTGGCGGAAAGAGCGAGTTAGCGCTAGAGATGCTTAACATGCTACTTTTAAGTGTCCCTGAGACCCTTACATTACTTGCTAAAGCAATAGAGAGTAACGATTGCCAGCAAGTGTTAAGTATTGTTCATAAATTTCATGGTGCATGTTGTTACACTGGTGTACCTAAACTTAAATCACTCGCAGAAACAATTGAAACATCGCTTAAAAATAAATGCTTGTTAGAGAATATTGAACCTGAATTATTTGAGTTACAGGACGAGCTTGAAAACCTACTTGCAGATGCAAGTGTGACCGAACTGCAAAGATAAGCTTTGAATTTTAGATACAAAAAAACGCGGTATTTACCGCGTTTTTTAATTAAGCTTTTTAAATGCTTATGTTTGCTTATCTTACATTCTTGCTTCAATCATTAATCGTTTCATGTCTCGTACGGCTTTATCGAGCCCATCTATCGCTGCACGAGCAATAATAGCGTGACCAATATTTAGCTCATAAATCTCAGGCATTGCAGCGATTGGTTTCACGTTATGATAATGAAGACCATGGCCAGCGTTAACAATCAAACCTAAGCTTGCTGCGTATTTGACACCTTCACGAATGTGCTCTAACTCTTTGTGTAAATCAGTATCATTTGTTGCATCGGCGTACGCGCCTGTGTGTATTTCTACATAAGGAGCACCACATTCTTTGGCTGCATCTAACTGTGCTTTATCTGCATCAATAAATAGCGATACTTTAATACCCGCTTCGGTAAGCGTTTTTGTTGCTGCTTTAATTTTATCTATATTACCGGCTACGTCTAAGCCACCTTCGGTTGTTAATTCTTCGCGCTTTTCAGGTACTAAGCACACGTACTCAGGTTTTACTTCAAGCGCTATTTTTATCATTTCATCGGTAACAGCGGTTTCAAGATTCATACGAGTTTGAATGGTTTTAGCCATTACATAAACGTCGCGATCTTGAATATGGCGTCTGTCTTCACGTAAGTGAATCGTAATACCGTCTGCGCCTGCATGCTCTGCTACACTGGCTGCATGAGCGGGATCTGGATAGCTTGTTCCACGCGCTTGGCGAAGTGTTGCAATATGATCTACGTTTACACCCAAAAGAATATCTTTCATTTTCTTACCTGTAAAATTACGTTTATTGAGAGGCCATAAATAGCTCGCGGCTTTTTAATGGTTTACTACCTAATAAGGGTTTTAATAAATAGCGACTTAATTGCTTTGCCATATATAGCACATCATTTTGGCTAAAGTCATGATTTGCTATGGCGTTGAGTTGTTTGCCACTAAATCCAGAACGTGTATCTTCTTGTACTAAAAAACCAAGTTCGGGGAAATAACTATACGTCTGCTTTTCATCTATTGGTTCACCACTGGCGTCAAAACTAAAATCCACGCCATAACCGAGTAATTCCAATAGTTGAAACTCGTATGAGCGAAGCACCTCTTGTAAATTAGCCCCGCTGTTTAGGTTTGATAGATGAGTTTTATATAGCTCAAATACTTGTTCAATTGGCTCGTTAACAGGAACGATACGATTTGTAAGCTCATTTAAATAAAAACCACAATAAAGCTCATCACCTTTTAAAAAGTGCGAGTTCCCATGCAGTTCAAACTTATTGATATATTTTAAATCGTACTTGCCACTGTAATTAACAAGCAGTGCCTGAAACGGCTGAAGTTGTGCTTTATGTTTAGTGGCCTGGCGACCACTAATTCGGGCCAGCATTCTTAACTGACCAACGCCTTCTACAAGCATATCTAACATTACTTGGGAGTCACTATAAGGACGCCGATGTAATAAATACGCGGTGTAGAAGTCGCTATCCATTCACTAAGCTACTGCTTGGTCTAGTCTTCACTGTAACCTAAGCTTCTTAGTGCACGTTCATCGTCAGCCCAACCCGACTTAACTTTAACCCAAAGCTCTAAAAATACTTTGTTATCCAGCATTTCTTCTATGTCTTTACGGGCTTCACGGCCAATGGTTTTTAGCTTTTCGCCTTTATTACCAATAACCATGCGTTTTTGTGTTTCGCGCTCAACAAGAATTAACCCGTTGATATGCCAAATACCGTTGTCTTGCCATTTAAACTGCTCAATTTCAACAGTTACAGAATACGGCAATTCTTCGCCCATAAAACGCATTAGTTTTTCACGAATTACTTCAGCTGCCATAAAGCGCATTGAACGGTCAGTTACATAATCTTCCGGAAAGTAAAATTCGCAAGGAGGTAAGCGTTTAGTTACTTCTGCTTTGATTAAATCAACATTTTTACCTTGCGTTGCCGATACTGGCATAATTCCAACAAAATCAAACTTGTCACTTAACCACTTCATATGAGGCAACACAAGGTCACGGTCTTTAACTTGGTCTATTTTATTAATAACCAATAATACCGGCTTACCACTTTGCGATACTTTATTAAGTACCATGTCGTCATCGGCATTCCAATGAGTGCCCTCAACTACAAAAATAATAAGCTCAACATCGCCGATAGAACTAGACGCGGCACGGTTCATTAAACGGTTAATCGCACGTTTTTCTTCAACGTGTAGACCTGGTGTATCTATGTATACCGCTTGGTGTTTACCTTCGGTATGAATACCCATAATACGATGACGCGTGGTTTGTGGTTTACGTGAGGTAATACTCACTTTTTGCTCAATAATTTCATTAAGCAAAGTCGACTTACCTACGTTTGGGCGCCCTACAATAGCAACCATTCCACAAAACGTATCTACATCACCTTCATGAGGCTGTATTAGGGTATCAAGGTTCATTTTTAAGTATCTTCAATGCTTTTTCAGCAGCTTTTTGTTCGGCTTTACGGCGCGAGCTACCTACAGAAATTATGCTATCCATTCCATCAACAATACATTCAACCGTGAATGTTTGATTGTGTGCTTGGCCTTTGGTATCAACCACAGTGTAACCCGGTAAAGATAATTTACGGGCTTGTAAATACTCTTGCAGCAGGGTCTTCGGATCTTTTTGGTTAAGCCCTGGTGAAATAGCATCTAATCGTGATTCGTACCATGACAATATAAGATCGCCACAGCTATCAATACCTGAATCTAAAAATGCAGCGCCAATAATAGCTTCTACTGCATCAGCAAGCGTTGACTCGCGACGGAATCCGCCACTTTTAAGCTCGCCCGGCCCTAAGCGTAAATAATCGCCTAGGCCAAATTCAAGACCAAACTCGGCAAGTGTTTGACCACGCACAAGCGTTGAGCGCATGCGGCTTAAATCGCCTTCACGCGCTTTAGGAAATTTGGCATAAAGTGCATTGGCAATCACAAAGCTTAAAATAGAGTCGCCTAAAAATTCTAGTCGCTCATTATGCTGGCCTTTGTGGCTGCGGTGCGTCATTGCTTGCTCAAGTAAACCTTGATCGGCAAATTCATAGCCAATTTTTTTATATAATTCTGTTACATTTTTTTTCATCGTTACTGAATATTACCTAGGCGCTCAAAGCGAACACCAGTTGGAACCCATCCTGGTAAAATATCATCAGGGCCATTCTCAAATTCAAAACTCATCCATATAAAGACAGCTTTACCCACCAAGTTTTCTTTTGGTACAAAGCCCCAAAAGCGACCATCTTGGCTGTTGTCGCGGTTATCACCCATCATAAAATAATGATCAGCAGGAACAGTCCATTCATCAGAAGGCGTGCCCGGTTGCTGGTAGTAACGCCCTTTTCTCTCAGGCGCTTGTGGGTTGATTAATATATCATGCGTAACTGTTGTTAAATTTTCATTTACACGAGCTAGAGGCATTGGGCCTTGTTTAAATTCGTTATCATTAATTAGTTTAAAATCAATTTTATTGAATTCATTACATAAAAGCTCACCCTGCTGGGTTTCGCCTTCTTTACAATTTGGCTGAATATATAAACGTTTATCGCGATAAACAATTTTATCGCCAGGTAAACCAATTGTACGTTTAATATAGTCAACATTTTCATCTAAAGGGTATTTAAAAACAACAATATCACCACGCTCAGGCTGCCCAATATCAACTAATTGAGTACGCCAAACAGGATCTTTTATTCCATATGAATACTTTTGCACTAAAATAAAATCACCTACTAATAGTGTAGGCATCATTGAACCGGATGGAATTTGAAACGGTTCAAAGATAAATGATCTAAAAATAGTAATTGCTGCAATCATCGGGAAAATCGACTTTGCTGTTTCTGTTAGCACTGGTTCTGGTGCAATTAATGCCGCAGTTTCTTCATCTAACGGAGCTCCAGCAGACGTTTGCGCTATCGCTAAGCGCTCCTGTCTTTTTGGGGCGTACATTAAGTGATCTATTAACCATATTAAACCTGAGCCTAAAGTTAATAACACCAATAAAACTGAAAAATAACCAGCCATTTATAATCCTTTGTTTTTATTTGCCAACTTTTAAAATAGCTAAAAACGCTTCTTGAGGCACTTCAACATTACCTACTTGCTTCATACGTTTTTTACCATCTTTTTGCTTTTTAAGTAGCTTTTTCTTACGACTCACATCACCGCCGTAACACTTAGCAATTACGTTTTTACGTAATTGTTTTACCGTGGTACGGGCAATAACATGTTGTCCGATAGCAGCTTGAATCGCTATATCAAACATTTGACGTGGGATAAGCTCTTTTAACGCATCAGCTAACTGGCGACCACGAGACTGTGCACCATCTCTGTGAACAATTATCGCAAGTGCGTCAACGCGCTCACCATTGATTAAAATATCAACACGCACCATATCTGATGTTTGAAAGTGTTTAAAGTTATAATCAAGCGACGCAAAACCACGGCTAGTTGATTTTAATTTATCAAAGAAGTCCATCACCACTTCAGCCATAGGTAGCTCGTAAGTTACAGCTACTTGCTTTCCGTGATAAGTCATTTTTGTTTGGCTACCACGTTTTTCAATACACAAAGTAATAACGTTACCTAGGTATTCTTGTGGTACCAAAATATTAGCTTCAACAATCGGCTCACGAATCTCTACAATATCGTTTACTGCAGGCAAATCAGATGGATTATCAATCTGAAATGTACCTTCTTTAGTAACTATCTCATAGATTACCGTAGGTGCTGTTGTAATTAAATCAATATCGTATTCACGCTCTAAACGCTCTTGAATGATTTCCATGTGTAGCATACCTAAGAAGCCACAGCGGAAACCAAAGCCTAGTGCAGTTGAATTCTCTGGTTCAAAGAATAACGACGCATCGTTTAAGCTTAATTTATTAAGTGCATCACGGAACGATTCATACTCATCTGATGCAATTGGGAACATACCCGCATAAACCTGAGGCTTAATTTTTTGAAAGCCAGGTAAGCGAAGTGGAGCTGCATTTTTTTGATGAGTAATAGTGTCACCTACTGGCGCACCATGTATCTCTTTAATACCAGCAATAACAAACCCTACTTCACCTGTTCTTAAAATACCGGTGTTGGTTTGCTTAGGTGTAAACACACCTACTTGGTCGGCAGTATGTATATGCTCGTTCGACATTATTTTTATTTTGTCGCCAGTGCGTAATTCACCGTGCTTAATACGCACTAGTGATACAACGCCTTGGTATGGGTCAAACCAAGAATCGATAATAAGTGCTTGTAAAGGTGCATCTTTGTCGCCTACTGGCGGCGGTACATCTTTAACAATCATTTCAAGAACTTCGGCAATACCTACACCTGTTTTAGCGCTACATTGCACTGCATCAAGGGCATCAATACCAATAATCTCTTCAATTTCTTCTGCAACACGTAAAGGATCCGCTTGCGGTAAATCGATTTTATTAAGTACTGGAATTACTTCTAATTCCATTTCAATAGCGGTGTAACAGTTAGCTAGTGTTTGTGCTTCAACGCCTTGGCCTGCATCAACAACAAGCAACGCGCCTTCACAAGCAGCTAAAGATCGTGAAACTTCATACGTAAAATCAACGTGTCCTGGAGTATCAATGAAATTAAGTTGGTAGGTTTCGCCGTCGTTCGCTTTGTAATTCAACGTTACACTTTGCGCTTTAATGGTAATACCACGTTCGCGCTCAATATCCATTGAATCCAAAACTTGTTTTTGCATTTCACGGTCGGTTAAACCGCCACAAACTTGGATCAAACGATCTGAAAGGGTCGATTTACCATGGTCAATATGGGCGATGATCGAAAAATTACGGATATGCTTCATAAACTGGATTCTATACTTCTATTTTAATGGACTAAATATGAATACCTAAGTGACTTGAAAATACTTGCTTTAGGATGCCATAAGCTAAATTTGTATATAACAAACTGTACTTACGCTTTTTAAGATGGGTTACAACCATTTTATGTATTGAATAACAATAAGTTATATTTACTTAACTTAAATAATTCAGCCAGATAAAATAATTTAAAAAACCACGATTCCCTGTATTTCCAAGTTACTTTGGTATAAAACGGCAATTTTACATTTAATTGGCGTCAATCACCATCTATTTGAGTTAAAGGGATACTAATTGGGTGAATTTTTATAACTTTTATATCGTGCTTTAGAGATTTCACGCGAGTTTTAGCTATAAAAAAGCCAGTAACACCACCTATAGCAGCAGCTAAAATCTGCCAGCCTTCGGAAGTCATAAACAATTGCGCCGCAACAAATGCAAAAACAAGACTCAAAAGGAGCGGTAGCATGTAAACCGCAAAAGCATGCTTAACAACATGACTATCATCTAGTGACAAAGTGACCTTTTGCCCTATTTCTACAGAGGATTCAAATTTATAAGGAAAGGTTTTTTTTGCAGTGCCAAATAATTTACTAAACACTTGTGAGCCGCAACGGCCATTGCAGCCTTCACAAGCTTGTTTTTGCTGTGCTTCTAAATGAGCAATGTGGCCATCGAGGGCCACAACAGTGAGGGTTTGTTCAATCATAACAATCCTTACGGAATCGTCTATAGTGCGCGGGTAACTGACTCTGCAATCGCTTTTGCGGTCATACTCGGTACATTACCAACAACCGAAACATCAAAATTACCGCCATTATGCACATATACTGTCGTTGCACCAGAAGTGAGTGCTCCACTTAAACGCTTACCTGGTAATGGGCGCTGAATAAATACAGAAACCTCAACAAAACCATCAGAGAACAAGTAATAATCAGTTAACTCGTTATTTAAATCGAGCTTATGTCTGTCTGATTTTAGCAACTCAAAGCCATCTGGTAACCAGCTAATTTTCCAATTAGTGGCAGTACTATCTTCATTTATAAGTGCATCGTTTGGCAAAGGCGTTGGAAAGTTTCGATTAAGCACTTCAACTAGCATACCGGCTGGCTGCTCTGTCACACTAATATGTGTAAGCTGTAACTGCTCTAAGGCTTCACCTTCATGGTTAACGTACGCGGCTTTTAGCAACAACGACGATTCCATATCCAGCCAAATCCAATAATTATATTTATACTCGTCTTTAGATTCAATGCGAACAAGTTGCGCTGCGCGCCCTGCAATACGCCCTTTACCGCCTAGTACAAAATCATAGTGCGCACTTAAGCGATCTATATCTTTAAAAAGTACTTCAGGGATTGGACCTGCTATTGAATCTGTTTTTAGAGAATATGGTTCAGACTGAGGTTCAAAATAAGTAACTTGATTATCGATACGGACCATTTCAAGCCCAGCACCGTTAAGTAAACTTAAATGCTCAAGCTCGGTGTCACCTTGTAAAGCATGCACCCATCGGTAGGGTTCCATTGTTTTACCTTTGACAACCACAAACGAGGCGTCAAAATTACGGGTGTGAACGGCATTAGCCATTTTGAGTAATAAATCTTTGGCAGGATTTGTGTCGTTGGCAAATGCATTAAAGCTTACTACCAACGACAGAACAAAAGTGATTACTTTCATTTAATTAGTTTTTTTCCTCAGACGCTTTGGTATTAGTTTGCGCTGTTTCTAAAGAATTCGCAACTCGTGCTTGGCGTTGATGCTCAAGAACTAACGCACCAATACGCTGTTGCTGTAGTTCACGTAAACCTTGCTCAGCATTTTCAAGCGCAGGCTCAGACGAATAACTTACTGGCGAGGCCATACCTGCTAGCGGTGTGGTTTGCAGTAATGGAATTTCACTTTGCTGCTCATTGTTACTTTGAGGAAGCGTATTAACGCCCACAATAGCAAACATCGCTACACTTGCAGCAATAGCTAATTGAGCAACTGGTTTGCGCCAATTAAAAGCGACTACTTTATTATCTTGTACTGTTTCAGTGATTGCTTGAGGCTGTGTTTTTGACTGACTAAAGTCAGCATAAACAGGCTCGCTTTCTAGTGCTAATGCAACGCGATCGCTAATATCAATATGTATGTCGTTATTATTTTTTTGAGCACGCATCGCATCACCAATTAACGCATAACGGCCAAACGTAGTTACATCTTGCTCTGCAATTTTTGCATCATTTAGATGTTGCTCGCCATCAAGTAATGCCGATAACGCTTCGTTATCTAACTTGTTAAGGTGTGCTTTTGTCATACTAAGACTCGCCTATTAATGGGTTTAATTTGTTATCTATTGCTTCACGGGCACGAAATATACGCGAACGCACAGTCCCGACTGGGCAATCCATTACCACTGCTATTTCTTCATAGCTCATCCCTTCTATTTCTCTAAGGGTGATTGCGGTTTTAAGATCTTCAGGCAAACTATCAATCGTATTAAAAATAACAGCGCGTACTTCTTCGCTTAAAAGTAGGTTTTCAGGAGATGCATTCGATCGCATTGAATCTGCACAATCATAAAACTCGGCATCTTCAGCGTCTATATCATTTGCTGGCGGCTTACGCCCCTGAGCTACTAAGTAATTTTTAGCACAATTAACGGCAATACGGTATAACCACGTGTAAAAGGCGCTGTCACCTCTAAAGTTAGGAAGTGCACGGTAAGCTTTAATAAAAGCTTCTTGTGCTACATCAGCAATATCGCCTTGGTTAGATACATAACGTGAGATCAAACCTGCAATTTTATTTTGATACTTCTTTACTAATAGGTTGAAGGCGTTTTTATCTCCTTGCTGGACCCTTTTTACTAGCACTAAATCTAATTCCTGCTCGCTCATTCGAGCCGGTACTCCTATGTCTGATTTTTGCTTGTTATTCATATTGTCGTCATTGTTCACAAATACTCTGACCTCTTTATGAATAAAAAGTTCTGCTTAATATTATTTTTTTATAAAATAGATGATAATAACGGCGCTAAGCCTTTAAAATCACTACGTAGTAGTATGACAAATATGATACAACTACAGATATTAAAAACAAATATTGCTCTATATGAGCATTGTAACCGCAAAGTACCTCTGACATGAACCAAAATAAACATCACATTGCAGATGTCGCTATTATAGGTAGCGGCGCAGCAGGCTTATCACTTGCATTATCTCTAGCTAATTATTGTAACGTTACCGTGATCAGTAAAGGAGCGCTTACCGAAGGTTCTACTTTGTATGCCCAAGGCGGTATAGCTGCTGTATTTGATAAACAAAACGACAGCATAGAATCTCATGTTGAAGATACTCTCGATGCAGGCGGCGGTTTATGCGATAGAGACGCTGTTCATTATACCGCCAGCAATGCTCACGATTGCCTACAGTGGTTAATCGACCAAGGCGTACCCTTTGATATGGAGTTTGATAGCAAAGGAAAAGAGCGTTTTCACTTAACACGTGAAGGTGGTCACAGCCATCGTCGTATATTGCATGCAGCCGATGCAACAGGCAAAGCGGTGCAAACAACACTTATCAGCCAAGTTAAAATTCATAAAAATATAACGCTTTTAGAGCAATACAACGCCATTGATTTAATCACAGATAAAAGCGCCGGAAAAACAGGCTCACACATTGAAGGTATGTATGTGTGGAACAAAAAAGCTAAAAAGGTAGAAACCATTTCAGCTAAATTTGTTGCTCTTGCCACTGGTGGCGCAAGCAAAGTGTATTTGTATACTTCTAATCCAGACGTATCAAGTGGTGATGGTATTGCAATGGCATGGCGCGCAGGCTGTAAAGTTGCCAATATGGAATTTAATCAATTTCATCCAACAAGCCTTTATCATCCAGAGCTACAAAACTTTTTAATTACAGAAGCTATGCGCGGTGAAGGGGCTTATTTAAAACGACCTGATGGCACTCGTTTTATGAAAGACTTTGACAGCCGTGAAGAACTCGCTCCACGCGATATAGTGGCACGCGCAATCGATTTTGAAATGAAGCGCTTAGGCGCTAATTGTGTTTATTTAGATATTAGCCACAAAGATAAAGACTTTATTATTGAGCACTTTCCTACTATTTACGCAAAATGCCTAAGTGTAGGCCTCGATATAACGAAAGAAGCAATCCCAGTTGTGCCTGCTGCGCATTACACCTGTGGTGGTGTAATGACTGACTTTAACGGCAAAACAGATCTCGATAACTTATATGCTGTAGGTGAAGTTGCTTACACAGGCTTACATGGTGCAAACCGTATGGCAAGTAATTCACTATTAGAGTGCATTGTATTTGCCCACGCTGCAGCTAAAGATATTTTAAGTAAAATTGAACATGCACCAGAGCCGATAGCGCTTCCTCATTGGGATGAGAGCCGTGTTAGTAACTCAGATGAAGAAATTGTTATTACCCATAACTGGCATGAACTACGTTTATTTATGTGGGATTATGTAGGTATTGTACGCTCTACTAAACGCTTAGAACGAGCACTGCATAGAGTTGAGTTGCTACAGCAAGAAATACACGATTACTATGCAAACTTTAGAGTAAGTAACAACTTACTTGAGCTTCGTAATTTAGTGCAAGTATCAGAGCTAATTATTAGAAGTGCTATGGAGCGAAAAGAAAGCAGAGGCTTGCATTACACTATTGATTACCCTGAACAAAGTGAAAACCCAACGCCGACTATTTTGACTCCAAAACGCAATTAATTGCGCCGACAGTGGCACGTTTTAGACGCGCATAACTTTGCTCATTAACGCCATTGGCTGAAATTATAAGCCAATGGTTGTTACTAAAACCTTTAATATGAAGCCATATATTATTACCATAAAATCGGCTTTTGTTACTTATTTCACCCTGAATTTTTAAGCTCTCGCCCTCAAATCTAAATAACTTTGGTTCTAATATTATAATGCCCTCATGTGGGTGAATTGCTAATACTTTGCGCCACATTATCAAGCCAGCTAGTGCATTTAGTATTAAACAAAAAAGCATAGCTAATAGTGAATCTAAAAATAAACATAATATAAAACTGAGCATACAAAAAAAGACCACAATTGGTTTGTGGTCAGCTTTATTATTTGTAACCGTAAACCTATACACGAACTCGGTCTAAGATCAGCGAAACCATACCGTTTAACTGCTCGTCTTTACATTCTTCATGACCCATAAACCATGCAAATAAGTCAGGGTCTTCTTCTGTTAGCAAACGCTGAAAGATAGCCTGTTGCTCTGCGCTCAAAGAGTCGTATGCTTCTTCTACAAACGGCATAAACAAAACATCTAGCTCTAACATGCCACGACGACAAGCCCAACGAATACGTGCTTTACTATGAATTTCAACCATTTTAAACCTCATACTTAATTGACTCGAGTTTAACAAACACAAGCCTATTTAGCAGCTATTAATCTCTCATTAAATAATAAACCCGCACCAATAAGCGCTTGTCTGTACCATACGTAACAACTGCGTTATTATGTCACTTCATTTATATTGCAAAGAAGGTTTTTATGTCGAGCGTTTATGCATGTCCGTTATCTCATCAACTTATTAGCCTCTGCGGTGCTGATAAATTATCTTATTTGCACGGACAAATCACTCAAGATCTAAATAAATTAACCAGCAGTAATTATTTGTGGGCTGGCCATTGCAGCGCCAAAGGTAAACTTTGGGGTGTATTTAAATTATTTTCTTACCAAGATAGTTACTACCTTGCGGGTAGCCAAGCTGAAGTTGAAAAATCATTAGCTGAACTTAAAAAATACGCTGTATTTGCAAAAGTTGATATTACTGAATGCTCAAAGCGTTTAATTGGTTTAATTGGTGATGATTTATCTGATGTACTGGCACAACTTGATATTAGCTTTGAAGGCGATGCAAGCGCGTGTGATTTTACGAATGGTAAAGCGCTAAAATTAGCTGATAACCGTGTTTTAATAATGGTTGATAACCAATTTAGCATGCCTGATAACGTATCCACACTTGATAACGAAGCCCCTTGGCAACAAGCAGCGATGCTTGCCGGTGAGCCTCAGCTAAGTGCAGATGCAATTGGCGAGTACGTTCCTCAAATGGCAAACCTACATGCTATTGGCGGTATAAGTTTCAAAAAAGGGTGTTATACAGGTCAAGAAACAGTAGCCCGTATGAAGTACCTTGGTAAAAATAAACGTGCAATGTATATCGTTTCAGGGCAAAGCGAAGGGATTCTTTCAGAGCCTGATTTAGAAACCCAATTAGGCGAAAATTGGCGCCGTGCAGGTAAACTTATTGCACAAAGTTTTGATGAGCAAACAAATAAATTAACAGGCCTCGTTGTGTTGCCAAACGATACTGATGTAACTCAGGTACTTCGTGCAAAACACACACCTCAGGTGGAGCTAAGCATTCTGCCTCTACCCTACTCTCTTGAAGATGAATAAATAGGAATGACTATGATCGTTGCGGCAAACAAAGTGGTAAAAATGCATTATTCAGTAATGGATAATGATGGCAATAGCATTGATAACTCGTTCGGTGGTGAGCCACTACACTTTATCATTGGCACAGGCTATTTAATTTCAGGCCTAGAAAATGCTTTGCTGGGCAAGCAACCAGGCGACACGCTTAGCGTAAAGGTTGAACCTGAAGAAGGTTACGGCGAGCGCCACGAAAACCTAATGCAAGCAGTACCTAAATCAATGTTTGAAGGTATGGAAATTGAAGTTGGCATGCAATTTCGTGCATCAACAGATGATGGTGACCAATCAGTAATGATCATCGATATCCAAGATGAAGAAGTGATTGTAGATGGTAATAACCCACTTGCAGGTATAACACTTAACTTTGATGTAGAAATACTAGAAGTACGTGATGCTACAGAAGATGAATTAACTCACGGCCACGTACATGGCGAAGGTGGGTGTGGCCACGACCACTAATGCACTGCTAAACAGATAAAAAAAGCGCCTAAGGCGCTTTTTTTATATCATATTGTTACGCTTTACCGTTTCAGCTTTTGGCTTACTAGGCAGCGCGATTGATACGTTTTTTTCTTTTAAAGCAGCTAGTAAACCTTTTTGATCGTTTGTACCAACTCTATACAAGGTGCCATCTTTGAGCGTTAACTGTATTGCACTAAAGCCAGATACTGTATACACCCAACCATCATGAGTAATTCGCATACCAATACCGTGCCTGTAAGAGTTTTGAACTGCTTTTGCTTCTACTACTTCGCTAAGCTCAATACTTTGCCCAGCAACGCCTGGACCAAACGTCCAGCTAATATTTTTATCATCTACTTTTACTGTTAGGCCATGGAACAAAAAACCCACCAGCACTAAAATCCCAGTAAATATTATTAAAGGTCCATCAGCGCCTAACAAGTTCCACGCAAGCGCCACAAAACCGCCAATCCACGCTAATACAAAAAAGATAAACACCGCGTACTGTTTATGCTGATACATAATATTCTCTAAATTAAATAAATACTTAAAAGCTGTATACCAATGTAGCACTCAGCTCTGAGTCAAACTTGAGTTTATCATCTTCGGGTTTTGAATTATAACGATACATGTAGGTAAATTTGAGTGATACCGCGCCAATCACTTGGCTTATCAGTGCGGTTTCCGATTTTAAGCGAGAATTAAGACCTGAAAGCGACTGCTCTATACTCACATCTTGATTAAAACGAGTACGCTTAGAGACTAAACGTTCCCACTGCATTGCAACACGTACTAAATAACCGGTTTTATCAATTTCATCTTCGCTCACATCCGAATCTTCATCGGCGACTGAACGGTATAAACCAGGTCCTATATCAATATCTACTTTGTTTTTAGAGCCTTGATATACACGCGCACCATAGCCTGTCGCCACCGTGCTTTTAAAATCAAGTCCACTAAACTCATCTTCTTCGTAATCACCGTAAATAAAAAATGAGGAGTTTTTAACACCTACTTTATAGTTACCTTGCGCTGATACAAAAATACGATTAGCAGTAACATCAGTGCCACCGCTTTCATCGTTTTCATCACGCTTATAAAGAGAGTCTATTTTAAATTGGTTACGCCACTTTTCAAAATCTTGGTATAAATTACCTTTGAGCTTAAAACTGGTCGAATTGGTGTTACCTTTACTTAGAATAAAACCAAATTCAGTATCACCGTAAAGCATATCACCTTTGTGTAACTCATGAATTTCTTCATCAGAGAGCTTGCCATATTCATGAAAATCTTCAAATGGATCAACAGCCCAACTTGGGCAGCTAATTATTAAAAAAATTAAAAATAAATACTTACGCACAACACTCTCTCTGCACACAATTATAAAAATAAGCGGTATTGCTTATTCACTCTCTTTCCATAAAATATGACAAAACGGAGCATCTTTATCACGACTAATCAAAATTTTAGCAAACAAAACATCATCATTTTCAAATTCTAAACCAACTAGCACCTGAATAAAGTGCTCTGGCTCTATCTCAAGGGCAACAAAATCTTGCCACTGATCGTCTGGCTCGTCTTCTTCGATAAAGCCTAGGTCTTCTCTAAACTCATTAAAGTCTTCAACATCTTTATCACTCAAGTTATTTGGCGCTAGCTCTAAAAAAATATCATAAGCTTGGTGAGTAGCTTCTTCTACCGTATATAAACGTGGACCCGACATATGTGCTTAACCTTAAGCTTTTAAGTTGCGCTATATTATCAAATCTCATCATCATTTTGATAAAAAAAAGCGTAAAACACAGACTTTTTTGTAACTGAGTCATGCTTTATTCAGCATACAACTCAAACAATAAATAATAATTTAACTAACCCATTGAATATCAAGATTACTTTTTTAATTTAAGCTTAAAATAACAACGTAAAAAATTTTATTATTTCAAGTTCTAATTGTTTAGCTTTTTCTCATCTAAATCTAACCCTTTAAGACTACAGCTTTAGCAATAAATTCCATTTATTTAAAAAATACCGTCACTTTACTTAATTCTTATAACAACATAAGCTCAACTAACAGGTCAGAGGAGTGTGTAATGATAAAACTAGAAAAACAAAATGGCATTGCAACCGTCACGCTTAGCAGAGCAAAAAAACAAAACGCATTAAGCTTTGAAATGTTTGTAGAGCTAAACAAAGCCATTAAAAACATAAAAAGAGATCGCAGTATTCGTGCTGTAGTAATAAAAGGCGATGGCGAGCATTTTTGTGCAGGCCTTGATATATCAGCCGTAATGGCGGCACCATTGAATATTATAAAATTATTGCTTAAATGGTTACCTGGCAATCAAAATTTAGCGCAAAAAGTAGTATTAGGCTGGCAGTCACTGAGTGTGCCCGTTATTGCACAAATTGATGGCAACTGTTTAGGCGGAGGATTACAAATAGCACTAGGTGCCGATTACAGGATTGTTCATATTGATGCCAAGCTTGCCATTATGGAAGCGCGTTGGGGGTTGTGCCCCGATATGGGCGCAAATGTAATGATGAGCGGTTTAGTTAAGCGTGACCAAGCCCTTTGGCTTGCAAGCCACGCAAACCTAATCACAGCACAACAAGCAAATGAGCTAGGTTTAGTTACTCAGCTTACCGATGATACTCAACAAGCCACGCAAAACATGCTCAATACATTACTTGAGCGCTCACCCGATACGCTTGCTGCTATTAAACGTGTTACACAACTTAGCTATAAACCAAACCAACGAAAAATACTCGCTAAAGAAACCTTTAGCCAAATTCGCTTATTGCTAAACCCAAACACTAAAAAAGCAATTGCTAAAGCAAAAGGAAAAGCGGATATAACCTACGCAAATACAAAGCACTGGTAGACTATTGCACAATGCATAAAAGAGTTTGATTTGTTAAAGTTAAGCTCTTATCTTTTCTGTGAGCCACTTTGATGAAATATCTGCTCAGTAGCGCTATTATTTTACTATGTTTAGCCTGCGCTAAACTCATTATGCACTTTATTGGTGGAAGCTTTCCTGCACCGTTACTCGCTATGGTTATTTTATTAGTTTTACTCTTGTCGGGTATTGTAAAAGAGCAACATATAAAACCATGCGCCTCCCCTATTTTAAATATTATGCCTATATTTTTCATTCCTGCTGGCGTGGGATTTATTGAACATCTCGGCCTTATAAAATCGCACTGGGCATTTTTAGCATCAGTTGTGGTGCTTGTCCCTATAACTACCTTATTGCTTGTTAGCAGTGTAATTGCGTACTTTAAGGGAAGAGAAAATAATGACTAATTTTACTTTTTCCGCTATTTCAGAGCTACAGCCTAATTTATGGTGGCTAAGTATTCCTTTTATTATTGTATTATTTTTAGCACTAAGGGCCGTAAACCAAAGTATAAAAAACAGCGTATTTAAATCGCTCACCAACCCCGTATTTTTAAGTATTAGTATTATCGCTTTACTACTCGTTAATCTAAATTTGCCTTATACGCAATTTGCCACGCACAGCAAATTACTAAGCTGGTTATTAGAGCCCGCAATTGTGGCTCTAGCGCTTCCTTTATATCAGCAGTTTACACACGTACGAAAAAATCTATTACTCATAGTCGCAACATGTAGCTTAGGCATTGTTAACGCAACCGTTGTGGCATTTTTGCTAAGCATATTATTTAACGCACCTGCACAGCTAAGTGCATCTGTTGCCGCACTCAGTGTGACGACCCCAATATCTTTAATTGTTACCGACTCGTTAGGAGGGATTAGCTCACTTGCTGCGGCTTTAGTTATTTTTATTGGTTTACTAGGCGCTTTATTTGGTTTTATGCTTTTTAAACTCATTAATATTTTTAATCACGAATCTCAAGGCGTTGCCATGGGCACAGCTTGCCATGCAATTGGGACCGCTGCTGCTATTGCTGAGCATCCAAAAGTAGGCGCTTACTCATCAGTTGCAATGGCACTAAGTGCTTTATTAACAGCGATTATAGTGCCGCTGTTATATCCATTTTTAGTCAACATTTTGCTATAGTTGGAAAAATACAACATAGCCCTAACATAGAGCGCTTTATGATCAGTTCTGAAATCGAACAGTTTGAAAAATATTACACCATGCTTACTGAGTATATGGTTACCTACAGTATGCAAATTGTTGGCGCTATTTTTATCGTCCTCATTGGTTTGTGGATAGCACAAAAGCTTGCCAAATTTGTAGCCGCGTTAATGACCCGCCATAACGTTGATATTACGCTCACAAACTTTGTCAGTAGCGTGGTAAAAGTACTGCTCATTGTAATGGTTATAATTATTGCACTTGGCAAAATAGGTATCAGCGTTACGCCATTTGTAGCAGCCATTGGTGCTGCATCTTTAGGTGCTGGTTTAGCGCTGCAAGGAATGCTTTCTAATTATGGTGCAGGCCTTGCCATTATAGCCACTCGACCTTTTGTTGTTGGTGATACTATTGAAGTTAAAAATGTAAGCGGCCAAGTTAAAACAATTGAGCTTGGCTACACTATTTTAATCAATGAAGAAAAAGTAGAAATTACTATTCCAAATAAGCACATAGTGGGTGAAATACTTCATAACTCATTTAGTTACTCATTGGTCAAAGGTGAAATAGACATAGCCTATAGTGCTTGCTCTGATAACGCGATTAGCCTCATTGAAGACGTACTTAAAGCACATGAATTAGTCGCACAAAATCCGTTATCACAAGTGGGTATTGAACGCTTCGCCGATAGCGGTGTTACAATAAGCTACCGATATTGGGTGCCTACTACTAAAATTATCGAAACCAAACTGGCTATTAACGGTGGTGTTTATAAAGCAATTAATAACGCTGATATTGAAATTCCATTCCCTCAACGCGTCATTACAATTAACAAAGCCGACCTAGAAAGCTAATTTATTTTTATTTTGAGCTTGCATATCTGCAAGCTCATCCTTTACTACCCCCCCCCCTCTGCTCAGAATAAACTCAAATAGTTGTGTTATAGATTTATTTGCCATATAAATAGTGTTAATAAATATCAATACGCACTTAATTTTAATAATAAAAAAACAATAATGAGTAATGATGATGCGCAACCCCTTCTACCTAGGCGATTGGCAAGTAACACCTTCAACTAACTCAATTCAACTCACTGGTAAAGCCAAACAGTTAGAGCCCAAAGCGATGGAAGTTTTATTGCATTTGTGTCAAAAAAATGGCGACATTGTAAGCAGCGATGAATTGCTCAATAAATGCTGGAAAAATACTGATATTGGCGATAATCCATTACATAAAACTATCACTCAGCTAAGAAAAGCGCTCGGTGATAAAGCCAATGAACCACATTACATTGAAACTATCCGTAAACGTGGCTACCGCATTATTGCAAAATTATCTTTTCCGTTAGCAGATCCTATCCCAAGCACTAAGAGTACATGGCAGGGAGGATCCCCTTTCTTAGGCCTGCGTGCATATAACCCAAATGATACCCACGTTTTTTTTGGCCGTACCCAATCTATAGCTACCCTGCTGGAAAGGATATCTAGCCAGGTAAATTACGGTCGTGCTTTTTGCTTAATACTTGGCCCTAGTGGTACAGGTAAATCCTCGCTTGTTAATGCTGGAATTTTACCAAAACTGCTAGATGAGCGAGGCTATAATGGCATCGGGGTTATTTCCTACACCCAGATCGACTTTGCAGATGTGCATAAAAATAGACTTTTTCTAGACTTAGCTTCTGCATTACTTGATTGGGATATAAACGCCCAGCCTGTGTTTGAAGGATTAAGCGCGCAAACACTTGCAGAGCAACTAGAATTGGCAATAGATGGCGTAATTAACGCCATACAAGCTGCACTTAGTAAAGCCTCTACACAACTTAAAACACCCCAGTTATTTTTATTTATTGACCGCTTAGAAGTACTGCTTTCTTCTCCTATATTTAGTAGCGAAACACGCAGCCATTTTTTATCGGTTATTGAACGCTTAGCAATCTCTAAAGCTGTGATTGTATTTAGTGCGTGTCGTAACGACTTTTACCCTTTAGTGGTTGAACAACCAAGTTTAATGGCTGGCAAAGCTCATGGCGCGCACTACGATTTAACACCGCCAAACCGCCAAGAACTCCAACAAATTATTCGCCTGCCAGCGTTAACCGCTAATTTAACGTTCTCCAATGACCCACAAACCCAAACACCACTGGATGAAATATTGTGCGCCGACACAGCCAATAACCCCGATGCATTGCCCATGCTGCAATACACATTGCAAGAGCTGTACTTACAGCGCAGTGATAATAACGAGCTACTGCACAGTGTTTACACAAAACTCGGGGGTATTGAGGGCGCCATAGGCAAAAAAGCAGAAGATATATTTATTGACCTTAGTAATGAGCAACAGCAGCAACTAAAAAGCGTATTATCACAACTGATCACTTTAAACCCAGATGGTAAAACCATTACGAGCCGCGCTGCCCGCTGGCAAACATTAACCAACACAAGTCAAAAAGAGCTTGTGCAAGCCATGGTCGATAGCCGTTTATTTGTATCGCATTTACAAAACCAAGAAGCCTGTTTTAGTCTTGCTCACGAGGCATTATTGCGTCAATGGCCGCGCGCAAAACAATGGATTAATGACCATAAAGATGCCTTAGCAATAAAAAGTCGTTTACAACATCAAGCACAAAATTGGATAGATGAAGGTAAAAGTAGTGCTTACCTCCTAGCGCCAGGTAAACCGCTACAAGAAGCGCAGCTATTACTTAACGACAAACTGTTTAAATTAGATGATAACGAGCATGCTCTTATCAAAAGCTCTGTAAAAAAAACAAAAACAAAAATAAGAGCAAAACGAGTGACCGTTACTTTATTGTGCTTACTTACATTTACCGCGTTATTAATGAGCTTCACTAGTTTTAAAGCCCAACAACATGCGCAAAAAAAACAGCTTGAGGCCGAAAGCTTACTGGGGTTTATGGTCGGCGACTTTGCCGATAAATTACGTAGCGTTGAACGTATGGACTTACTTGATGGTATTAGTAATAAAGCACTTGAGTATTTTACTGATCAAACTGACGATTCAAGTTCACTTTTTAACTTTAGCGATAATAAAGCACAATTTAACAACCGTTTTCAGTACGCACAAACCCTCGAAGCAATGGGTGAAGTAGCTTATTCGCGCGGCAAAACCGATGAAGCCTTTACCGCCTTTGAAAACGCCCGCACCCGCCTTGAGGCACTCTTAAAGATCCAGCCAAACAATTTAGAACTATTAACGCTTGCAGGTGCCAATGCCTTTTGGCTCGGCCAGCTCCATTATGATAAAAGTAATTACGCCGCTGCTGAACCGCTCTTAAAAAAATATCATACTTATAGCGAAATCATGTATTCATTAGCACCGAATGATTTTAACTCGATTATGGAGCTATCGTATTCGCATAATTCGCTGGGATCTTTATATTTAAAGCAATTTAACTACACTGCCGCGAAACAACGCTTTACAGAGTCGCTTGCTCTTAAAAATAAAGCCCTTGAGCTTAAACCCAATAATAAAAACTTATTACGCGATAAAGCTGATACCATCAGTTGGCTGGCAAAAACAGAAGAGAGATTAGGTAACTTTAATACAGCAGTAGATATGCTGGAAAATGCAGTTAAAGTAGTCAACAAAATGACTGCACACTACCGTGATGATGCAAGCCTTTTTTATATGTCAGCAAATATACTTATGCAACAAAGTTATTTACTGAGCTATTTAACTGATAAAAAGATCGCCTATCTAAAAGCTCGCTTTGCAAATGAAATTATAAATGAGGCTATAAAGCAAGATCCAAAAAATAATGAATTTCAACATATGTATTATCGTTCATTAGCGCAGTTGATAATGTTGTCTGATGACAAAAGGACTGATTCTAGAATAAAAAATATCATTAGCTTTCTGGGTATCCAAGATTTCAAGAGTAATATCACTATCAATATACAAATTATCCTTATTCAATATTTTATAGAAAGAAACTCATTGACTAAAGCACAAGAATTATTAACTAGCCTTGAGAGTGACGAAGACTATAAGAAGCACACCGCTAAACAAATTAAAATTGGAGATAACGTAGCCTTCACAAATATATACCTACTCAAAGCTAAATTAGCTGCAACGAGTGAACAGCGAGAGCAATTGTGCTTAAATGCGCTTCAAGCCATTGCTAAAACAGCAACAATAAATCAAAGCATTAAAATAACCTACCCGCTTGTACAGGCGTACACCTGCTTAAATCGAGCAAACGAAATACCAGAAATAAAAGCAAGCCTAGTAAAATTTGGTATAACAAACTTTCAACTTTAACCCTATATACAAAGGAAATAATATGACAATTACTTTAGAAAAAGTCGACTTTCAAGTACATATTGAACTTAACGATAACAAAGAGGCTGTTTTTAGCTACAAAAAAATGGCGAAGACGTTACTGGTGGTGGTATGGTAAGAACCGAAACTGCCAGTACGTACACCCTAGATTCATCAACAGTTCAACAAGGCTTTTTTTTCACAGGAGCCACAATCACTGACAAAGTAGGTACTTGTGCTCAAGATTTCAGCCATAAGCTAAGCGATAACCGCCAAGCAATCACCATCACAGACACCGCTGAAAACTCAGGTACAGCGTGTTTAATATTTAATGTTGAGTGTAATGGCAAAGCCTATAAAAGCGCCGACCCTCAGATTATAAATAAAGACGAAAATTAATTTATAACACCTAGTTATTGATTTTAAATTGCACAAGTATAATTTGCCCCTGTGCAATTTATTTATAAACTAACTACCTTTTAGGTAAGCACTGACACACTTCAATAAAAACAAATAAAATCATAAACTTAAAACAGAAGGTTACCGAAAGGTTTCAAACCCAAAAATTAAATAAACTACTAGACATAAAGTTTCATTAACAATAAAAATGAGCAACACCATGTCTAACAATAATGAAAATAGCAAAGTAAATAACACCGACAACGCTGTATCTGCATTAATGAGCAGCATTTCTAATACCGTTAACAATGAAAAAATAAGCGCGATTATTAATGTTACTAATGTGATGGCCGATGCTATTTTTATTGTAAATGCTGAAGGGATTTTTGAGTCGGTAAATCCTGTTGCAGCAAAAATTTTTAATATGCAGCTTGAAGAAGTAATTGGTAAAAAATGGCAGTATTTTTTACATGAACAATACCGTGAAGACTACAACTACATGTTTGAAAGCTGGAAAAAAAATTATCAAACACCGCTTAATCATGGCCCTAAAGAAGTAAAAATAATTAAAGCAAATGGTAACTTTTTGGACGTAGAATTATCTGTATCGTGTTTACCCGAATCGGTAGTCGCAAGTACCCCACTTTTTATTTGTATAATGCATGATATTTCAAAGCACGTTAAAAAGTATAAAGTACTGGAAAACGTAGCCAAACTTGATCACCTCACTGGTATTGCTAATCGTTGTACTTTAGAAAAAACCATCATTAAAAATTGGCAAGAGTGCATAGTTAACAAGCAGCCTCTTAGTTTTATACTTATTGATATTGATTACTTCAAATTATTTAACGATAACTTTGGCCATGTAAAAGGTGATAAGTGCCTTCAAAAAGTCGCTCGTACAATTGAAGAGTGCTTACCATCTAAAGACAGTTTAGTAGCACGCTATGGTGGTGAGGAGTTTGCTGTTGTGCTGCCTCGTTCGCACATTTCAAATGCACAAATGATTGCTAAGCGTATTCAAGAAAAAATACTCAACATTAATTTTAGAGATCTCGGTTTACCAGCGAATGTAAAAATAAGTGTAAGTCAGGGTTTAGCATGTGAATACAATAATCAATACAGAACATCTGAGGCATTAATATGCGCGGCGGATACTGCCTTATACAGAGCGAAGTCGGAAGGTCGTAATAAATTATGTATAAAGTGATGTACTAACTATTTGGTATAGCATTTATCTACTAAAATAAAAAAACCGCAATTGCGGTTTTTTTATTACTTGAGAAAAGCTTAAATTGTACTAGCTCAGACTTGATCTGACAGTTACCCATTTTTCTAATGGTGACTGTTAGTTTAGATTTGAGCTAAATTCTTTTCTGCCCAAACCTTTTTTCCATCCAGTAATGTTTCAAGTGGTGTTCGACCGCAACATACTTTTCCTTGATGAGTCCGATCATTGTTGTAGTAATCCATCCATTCGTCCAGATCTTTTTGTAGTTCTTCCATTGAATCGTACAACTTTTTGCGGAATGTGATTTGATAGAACTCGTTCAAAATCGTCTTATGGAAACGCTCACAGATACCATTTGTTTGCGGGGACATTGCTTTCGTTTTTGTATGATCGATGTCGTTAATTGCCAAATATAGCTGATAATCATGATGCTCTACTCGCCCACAATACTCAGTTCCTCGGTCAGTTAATATTCGAAGCATAGGCAACTTATGTGCTTCGAAATAAGGCAATACTTTATCATTGAGCATGTCAGCCGCTGTAATTGGCGTTTTCGTTGTGTAGAGCTTCGCAAAGGCGACTTTGCTGTAGGTATCCACAAAGGTTTGTTGATAGATACGACCAACACCTTTAAGGTTACCAACATAAAATGTGTCTTGTGAGCCAAGATAACCGGGATGCGCTGTTTCAATTTCACCACAGGCTTCATCGTCATGCTTTTTCTTTCCTAGCGCAGCAACTTGAGCGTCAGATAAAATAATGCCTTCATTAGCGACTTTGTTTTCCAATGCTTTCAATCGTTTTTTTGAAGTTTTCTAAATCGTGACGCAACCAGATTGAACGAACACCACTACCTGAGACAAACACGCCTAACTTACGAAGCTCATTGCTGGTTCTATGTTGACCGTGAGCAGGATAGTCAACTGCATAGTTAATGACGGCTTGCTCTGTTTCTTCGTCAACGCGATTCTTTATATTTGGTGTACGGCGGTTCTTTTCGATTAATGCATCGATACCACCTTCATTAACGAGTTCTTGATAACGATAAAATGTATCTCGTGATACGCCCATGACTTTACAGGCTCTTGATACATTGCCTAGTTCTTCGGCAAGGTTAAGTAAACCAGCTTTGTGTTTTATGATTGGATTGTTAGTATGCAACATGAGAGTTACCTTTTTGTTTGTTTTGATTTAAAGATTCGACACCTTTATCAAAACGGGTAACTCTCACTTTTTCAAGTTGAATTGTCAGATCTTGTCTGAACTAATACACTTAAATATCGATTAGCAATCCTTCGTCCTTTTTAATCTTTTCGATCACCATATAAGTATGATGAGTACCCACGCCGGGAATATCTACTAAGTCGCCAAGAACTTGTCTATATTCTTCCATATTAGAAACGCGAATTTTTAATAAGTAATCATAACCACCAGCAACCATGTCACATTCGACTACTTGTTCTATCCTTAATATGTGCTCTCTAAATACTTTAAATACAGCTGTATTTGAAGCAACAAGCGATACTTGAACATGCGCTACTAAGCTCTGATTAAGTTTAGCTTCGCTAAGCTTGGCATAATAGCCTTCAATATACCCTTCTTGCTCTAATCGTTTAACCCGATCTAGGCACGGGCTGGCACTCAAATTAACCTGTTTTGCGAGGTTAACATTAGAAATTCTGCCGTTCTTTTGAAGAACGTCTAGTATGGCTAAATCAATGCGATCTAGCATGCGTAATCTATTTGGAATTGTCATAACAGAATTTTATGCGGATAAGTTAAATTTATACCCTGTAAATTATCGTAAATCGCGAAATTTAACCAGCATATTCTGCTGAATTTTAATTAGAATGCACTCACAATATCACTGGTAATTTATTGGTAATTAATTTTACTTTAATTCTTAACATCCTGAGGGTTGCTTATGTTATTCAACGGCGATTTAACTACTACTTGTCCTATCAGACAAAGAATCCGTGATTTTTACCGCATAGATGAAAATGCAGTTATTGATCATATTTTACCGCTTGCAGAAGTAGGCGTAAAAGCACGAAGTCGTGCCTGGGAAAGAGCCCGCCAGATTGTTTTGAACATTCGTAAAGAGCAAGATGGGCAAGGCGGTGTTGATGCGCTTTTAAATGAATTTTCACTCTCTAGTGAAGAAGGCGTTGTATTAATGTGTTTGGCCGAAGCACTGCTTCGCGTACCAGATAAAGCAACTCAAGATGTACTTATTCGTGACAAGTTAGCCAAAGGTGATTGGAGCTCTCATTTAGGAAGCAGCGATTCTTTATTTGTAAACGCATCTTCTTGGGGATTATTAGTTACCGGTAAAATGGTTAACTACACAGACAAAACTAAAGAACAACAGTTCGGCATGCTTAAAAAGACCATTGGTCGTTTAGGTGAGCCAGTTATTCGTAAGTCTGTAAACTTTGCTATGAAAATTATGGGCAAGCAATTCGTAATGGGTCGTACCATTGACGAGGCAATTGAACGTGCTGCCGAAACAGAGCAAAAAGGTTATGTGTATTCTTACGATATGCTAGGCGAAGGCGCGCGCACAATGAAAGATGCGAAGCGTTACTTTGACAGCTACATGAATGCTATACACTCAATTGGTAAAGCGGCTAATGGTCGTGGTCCAATTAAGAGCCCTGGCATTTCAGTTAAGCTTTCTGCTATTCATCCACGCTATGAGTTCACTCATAAAGACCGTGTGATGGAAGAAATTGTACCAAAGTTAAAAGAACTTGCTCTTGCCGCTAAAAAATACGATATCGGCTTTACCGTTGATGCAGAAGAAGCAGACCGTTTAGATATTTCATTAGATGTAATTGAAGCGGTATTCAGTGATGAAGATCTTGGTGATTGGCAAGGATTTGGCTTAGCGGTTCAAGCCTATCAAAAACGCGCTATTTTTGTAATTGAATGGCTAACTGATCTTGCAACCCGCGTTGGTCGCAAGATGATGGTACGTCTAGTAAAAGGCGCATACTGGGATACTGAAATCAAAACCACACAGCAAGATGGTTTAGATCACTATCCAGTATTTACCCGTAAAGCAACAACAGACGTTTCTTACAAAGCGTGTGCTATTAAAATGCTTGAAGCGCGCGATGTGCTTTATCCGCAATTTGCTACACATAACGCTTACACTGCCGCAACTATTTTAGAAGTAGCAAAAGGCGACAACACTGGTTTTGAATTTCAACGTTTGCACGGTATGGGTGAGTCATTATTCGACCAAATCGTTAACGAAGAAAAAATTCAGTGCCGCGTGTATGCCCCAGTTGGTCAACACGAAGACCTCCTTGCGTACCTTGTTCGTCGTTTATTAGAAAATGGTGCTAACTCATCATTTGTAAACGCCATTGTAGATACAACAAAACCTGTTGAATCATTACTTCCAGACCCTGTAGAAACATTGCAAGGCTTGCGTAACAAGTACAATACGCAAATCAAAATGCCAATTGATTTATACGGTGAAGAACGTGCTAACTCTAAAGGCATGGATTTAACCGACATTAACGTTATTACCCCTTTCAAAGAGAATCTTGAAACATGGTTTAACGAGCACTTAATTGAGCAAAGCCAAGTACCTGAAGGCTCACTTGCAGTTAAAAACCCTGCAAATCACAAAGAAATCATCGGCCACGTTAAACTGCAAACTGGCGAAGAGATGAAAGTATTACTGGCTAACGCTGAAGCTGCACTTGAGTCATGGTCACAAACACCAGTAAGAGAGCGAGCTAACTTACTGCGTCGAGTTGCTGATATCTTAGAGCGTCATCACGACGAACTTGTTGCTATCTGTATTAAAGAAGCAGGTAAAGTAGCGCAAGATGGTATTGATGAAGTACGTGAAGCGGTTGATTTTTGCCGTTACTACGCGGCGCGCGCTGAGGAGCTATCGCAAGATGAGCGTTTTGAAGCCCGTGGCGTTATTTTATGTATTAGCCCGTGGAACTTCCCGCTTGCAATATTCTTAGGCCAAGTTGCCGCTGCGATTGTTACAGGTAACACTGTAATTGCAAAGCCTGCTGAGCAAACAAGTTTAATCGCCCTTCGTGCTATTGAACTAATGCTGTCTGTTGGTTTACCTGAGCATGTTGTTCAACCGGTTATTGCTCGTGGTTCTGAAGTAGGCAAAACAATTGTTCCTGATGAACGCATTCAAGCGGTTATGTTTACAGGCTCTACTGAAACAGGCACATTAATTTCTCAAACACTTGCTGCACGTAACGATATTCAAGTCCCGTTAATTGCAGAAACAGGTGGCCAAAACTGTATGATTGTTGACTCAACGGCGCTTCCTGAGCAAGTAGTTGACGATGTGATCAGTTCTGGTTTTCAAAGTGCTGGCCAACGTTGTTCTGCTCTTCGTGTGTTATTCATTCAAGATGACGTAGCAGATGGCATTATCGAAATGCTTAAAGGTGCGCTAGCTGAGCTACACATTGGCGACCCATCGTTACTATCAACTGATGTTGGTCCGGTAATTGATGAAAAAGCACTTAAAAACTTAAACGAGCACGTTGAGTACTTAAAAGGTAATTCTATACTTCATTACGAGTGTAAAATCCCGGATAACACGCAAAATGGCGCATACTTTTTTGCTCCTCGTTTATACGAAATTAAAGACTTATCAGTACTTAAACGTGAAGTATTTGGCCCATGTGTTCATATTGTTCGCTTTAAATCGAGCGAACTTGATGATGTGATGGATCAAATTAACAACACAGGTTATGGCTTAACAATGGGTGTACATTCACGTATTGAAGAGCGCTGTGAGTACCTTGCTAAAATGTCACGTGCAGGTAATGTTTACATTAACCGAAACATGATTGGTGCTATTGTTGGTGTGCAACCATTTGGTGGCCGTGGTTTATCAGGTACTGGCCCTAAAGCCGGTGGCCCTAACTACCTTCAACGTTTAGTAAAAGAAAAGGCATCACCAGATAACGTGCAAATGACAAACCTGACGCCAGATGAGCTTGATTTACACCACTACAGCGGTGCAAATGAGCAAGTTAAAAAGCTAATGGCTAACTCAATGCGCGATGAAAAAATCTGGCGTGCAACACCACTAAACGACCGTGTTTCGGCTGTGCGTCAGTTGCTTGCTAAAATCGCGACGGTAGAAATTATCGACGATTTAGCAGACGATTTAGCATTAACATTATCAGAAGCTCGTGCACAGCTTAACCGCCTTGAAAAGCACATGCGTAAATTTACTACCCTGCCAGGGCCAACGGGTGAGTCTAATACACTTCATCTAGAAGCGCGTGGTTGTGTAGTGTGTTATGCAGATAAGAGTACATCATTTAACTTCTGGGCATTGTCTATCATTACCGCTATTGCCGCAGGTAATACAGTAATTACTGTAGCGTCTGAGCTGTTTTATGATGAAGCTGTTGCCTTTAAAGATAAATTTATCTCTACAGGTGTTGCTGAAGGTGTTTTCCAAGTAGCTAAACCTAATCAGTTACAAGCTATCTTGGCTCACCCTCATTTAGCTGGTGCGGTAGTTGCTGCTCGCTCGTCTCGTTTAGGCTACTTTAGCCAACAGCTTGCACAGCGTAAAGGCGCAATTTTACCGGTAATTAGCTCTGAGTATTACGATACATTAATCAAGCGCTTAATTACTGAAAAAACAATTAGTATTGATACAACAGCATCAGGCGGTAATACCTCGCTAATGACGCTTGTTGAAGATGATGAATAATTAAGCTAATAGTTTTTCACTAAAAAATAAAATAAGGCACTGTAAAGTGCCTTTTTTATTTGGTCGTTACGTATAAGTTTGTTAGTTTAAAAGTAGATTAACAACTGAAGCCGTGAAATTGAAAACCATTCCTATTACTAAGTTAGTCCCAGGTATGTTTGTGCAAAGCGTTACCAAACAAACTGGCAGTATTAAAATTAAAAACCAAGGCTGGGTTAAAACTCAAGCTGGTATTAATAACCTAATAAAAGCAGGTATTTTAGAAGTAGAAATCGACCCAGATAAAACCCTCATTGATTCAGTCCCTGAAAAAGATCCTATAGCTACACCTACAACAAAAATAAAGCGTGATCCTTGGCAAAAAATAAACAGCGCTGAGCAAGAAATGGGAAAAGCAAAAAAGCTTTATGACGAAGCAAAAACACTGCAAATAAAAGCATTTAAAGATATAAAAGCTGGCCGTGATATAGATATAGCGCCGTTTAGAGAACTGGCAAGTGGCTTTATGGATTCTGTTTTTAGAAATCAAGATGCCCTAGCCTGCCTTACCCAAATGCGCCAAAAAGATGCCTACCTACTTGAGCACTCAATTAATGTATCAATATTAATGGGTATTTTTGCAAAACACTTAAATATAGAGAAAGATACTATTGTTGAGCTGACTACCGGCGCACTATTACACGACATTGGTAAAATAAAAATCCCTGATGAAGTGCTAAACAAACCTGGGCGCTTTACAGACGACGAATTTAAAATAATGAAAATGCATTCGCTTTTCAGTAAAGAGATATTAGAAGATTCTGGGTTAACAGGGATCGCGGTAGACATTGCAGGTATGCACCACGAAAGACTCGATGGTAAAGGCTACCCGTTTGGTAAAAAAGGTGACGAGATAAGTCAGTATGTGCGTATGGCGTCAATTGTAGATGTTTATGATGCACTTACCGCAGAACGTGTTTATAAAGCAGGCATGGAGCCAATAAAGGCGTTTAAAATATTAAAAGACGGGTGCCCAGATAGCTTTGATCCTGTGCTGCTTAATAAATTTATTCAATGTATTGGCATCCATCCGGTAGGAACACTTGTAAGGTTATCGAGTCAAAGAGTGGGTTTGGTCACCGAGAGTAATCCGGGGGCACCACTAAAACCTGTCGTTAAAACATTTTACAGCGCTAAGCATAGCCGCTACACCGAAGTAAAAGATATTGATTTATCTAATAAAAAAACTGTAGACACTCTTGAGTCAGCGGTTAAACCTAAAGAATATAATATTGATTTAGAACGCTTTTATAAAAATTCAATATTATCCTAAGCACTATTGAGAGCTCAATATTCTACCGAGCTCTCAACATGATAACTAAGCGCTTACTGCGGCCAGTCTTGCAAAGCTTTTAAGCTAAACTCATAACCATCAAAATCTAGCACACTTTGCTCAGGTGTAATTTCTGTGACTGTTAGAGCACCTATGCTTTCTCCTTCGTGTAATTCTCGACCATTTAGCTTGATCCAACGTTTATCAGCACTCGATGAATATATATGCGCTTGATATTTAATACTAGGTAACATTGATTGCAAACCATCTGGTAGTAACTCTACAGGCTCAACACGTGATGACGTTTTTGACGCTTGAGTAACTTCATAATCTTGGTTTTTTTCGACATCTTGTATGGCTTGCGCAAATGCATTTTTAAGAGTTGTAGGCACGGCATCAAGCTCAGGGTCACTCGTCTGTTGGGATTGGGTGCTGCCATTAATTGGCTTACCCAATACTTTATATTTACTCATATCAAGTTGAGCAGATGCGGTATTTTGATTTTGCCCAAATACCGCAGTGTTTTGTGCATTATTTGGATTGTAATTACTTTGTGGGTTAAACGCTGGCTGATTATAATTTTGAACCGGCATTACTTGTTGCATGTTTTGCTGATTATAACCTGCTGCGCTCGTGATCTGGCTCGACGGCATAGGAATATACTGACCATTTGGGGTTAATAACATTTGCTGTACACCATTGGGTGTTTGCACATGCACAAGTTGCCCTTCAATTGTTGCAGTATTTGTTGGAGCTACTTTTGCAGGCTCTAACTTAGCTACTTGCTGTTTCTCAGCTTCAGCTTCAGCATCTTCCTCTTTAACGTCTTTGTTAGGCGATGATTTTTCGCTTTCCACCACCTTAATTACAGCGGGTTCCGCTGCGTTTAATAAAGTCGTACTTTGAAACCACTTTCCGGCGGTAAAGCCACCCGCTACCGCAATAAAAGCAGCTAAACTTGTACCAAATACTAATGCTAATCGTCTATAACGCTTAAGTGCTTGCTGTTGCTTTAACTGCTCAGATTGTAAGTCGTACTGTTCAGCACTCATATCTGATTGCTGCGACTGCTTTAGCGCATCTAATAAATAAGACATAACTTACCTAACTATAAAATAAATGAAAGCCCAATGCCTACGGCAAATAAAGCAGCGAATGCAAGGCTATAGGGTACAAATGACGTTGCTTTGTTAGCTTCGCTAACCGGTGCTACAAAATCCATGGGTAATGACTCATGGGCTGATTTTTTTATTATATCGCTATCAACTATCAACTGCTGCTTTGCAAAAGTCCCAACTAAAGCACGCTCACAGACCAAGTTCATTAATCGTGGCACACCGCCAGTTAATTGATGAACAGCTTGCATGGCATCCATCGAAAAGATTCCTTTATCACACCCTGCAATATGTAACCGATGCTTTATGTAAGCGACTGTTTGGCCTTGCGTAAGTGGTAATAAATGGTAACGAGCCGTTATCCTCTGGGCAAGTTGCCTTAATTCATTGCGCTTCAAAAGGTCTTGCAGCTCAGGTTGACCAACCAATACTATTTGTAATAATTTTTTATGATCGGTTTCTATATTTGTCAGCAAACGTAATTGCTCAAGCACGTTAGGGGCAAGTAATTGTGCTTCGTCAATAATAAGTATAGTGTGCCCGCCCGATTTATTATTAGTCTCTAAATGCTTTTTTATAATATCGGTAAGACTTTTAAGCGTCGCATTATGAACATCGTAACTAATATTGAGCTCATCACAAATACTGGCTAATAACTCCAGCTCTGAAAGCGCTGGGTTATGGATCATCGCTACTTGAGTGTTTTCAGGAAGCTGCTCTAACATACTGCGGGTAATTGTAGTTTTACCTGTACCTACTTCACCTGTTAATAATACAAAACCACCGTCTTCACCTAATCCATAGGTAAGGTGTGCTAAGGCTTCTTTATGTCGTTCACTTAAAAATAAGTAATGAGGGTTGGGCGAGATCGAAAAAGGTTTTTCGTTCAGGCCAAAATAGCTTAAATACACCGTGATGTTCCTTCGTAATTAAATCACGGCCTATAATGGCAAAAAAATGCGCTGAGTGACAACGTTATAAGCGCTTTATTATTGAAATAACGTAAATTTATGTAAAACAAAAAAAGTGCAGCTGTTTTAAGGCTGCACTTTTGTCTGTCTAATCTTAGTATGCATTTTACTCTTCGTAGCGCACTAACCGTAAATACACATTACTGGTTTTAGCATGTAAGCTATTCAACCCGCTATCAAATTGATAAACCCACGCTGAGCTCATCGTGCTTACACCCGATGTATTTGACCAATAGTTTTGAAGCTTAGTGCCCAAAAATACGTCTTCATTAATACTCGGCTCTGTGCAACTGTGCTCTAAAATACTCGCCAATTCTTTAATGTTAGGCATTTGCCAATCATCGTAATCTGCGGTTGTATCATTTTTAGCACCGCGTAGTGCCTCTTGCCAAGTAAGAGAAGGTGTTGAGCCTTCACAAAGTTGTGTCTCTGTATTATAAGTTTGCCCATAACTACAGCGTTGCCACATAAGGCCTGTTTCGCTATCAGACACTGTGCCATCTGCATTTATGGTAAATCTATCTGTCGGTGTTGTGGTATCTGCACCGTCGTAGCACGTTTGCGCCGCTGCAATATTAAAGCTCAAGCTTATAGTTGCTAGTGCATAGAGTAATTTTAATTTCATTATTTTCTCCTAACGACTTCTAACTAAACGTACATAAGCAGTATTTTCTTTTGGATAAGCAAGGTCGTTACCATCACTCATATCAATGATATACGCTTGAGATAAACTGGTACCATCAGCTGCTGTTTGTGAGGTCCAGTAACGTAAATGGCTTAATGCACTTTCACTTGGCATATTAGGAAAAAATGCCTCATCAATTAATATACTTTGCCCTTGTTTACCGTAATCAATTAAGCCCAAAAGCTCTGTATAAGTAGGTAATCGCCAGTTTGTACCACCACAAAAATCTAAATCATTAACTTCGTTTATATAACTTTGTACTCCACAACTTGTATTGTCCGGACACGTTGAATTGGCTGTACTGGTATCGGTAAAAGTCGTATTCCCTACATCCCAAAAGTAATGATTTTGACCATCACGTAACGAAGTATTTGGTACCGTGCCAGATGCCACACTTTTCACCTCCCATACAAGCCCAGTAACATTATCGCGTATACAGGTAAAGTCACTGCTATCATCACCAACTTCATCAGCAAACTCATTAAGTTTAGTGTAATCAAACGCTAAATTACCTTTACCAACTTTATCTAAGCGGTTTGCATAGCTATCGCGTCCAAGCTCTGCATCTTGCGCTGGAAAGTCATCACTCTCACAATTAATACGTTGAGTATTGTTATAACACTCACCAACACCACTATCGTTGATAAGTCCAAGTGCTTTGGGTGATACATCAACAAATAAAGAGTCTGTATCGGTGCGTCCTTTTGAGTCTGTTACCGTGACTTCAAAGCTCAATGTAGACTCAGTATCAACATCTGAGGCAAAAAATGTCGTTATACATTGGTCGCTATTGCTTAATGTTTCGGTATTACCGGTAAGTTGTTGCCATTCACACTTATAGGTATCGGTAACGGTTTCGCTATTTGTAGCATCAAGCGTTACTTGCTCAAACTCTTCGACATTTTGATCTGCGCCTGCATTTGCATCCACTAACTCATTTGTTTTGTTGAGTGTCATTGAATATTGAGTGCTCGCCTCGCCACCTTCATCATCAGTGACAGTTAGCTGCCAAGATAAATTCACGTTACTTTCAAGTAATGGATGAGAGAAACTAAGAGTCGATTCATTAAAACTCTCAATATCTAAATCAGGACCCGATAGCAATTGCCACAAATAACTATCAATTTGGCCATTATCATCAGGATCGCTCGACTCTAGGGCACTCAAAGTCACTGTATCTTTGTATACAGAGGGAAGTGTTTCAGGAGATGTTTGTGTAACAACAGCAAGAGGTAGTTGGTTATTAGAGCTCACTGAAATAGAAATGTCGTCACTAACAGCGCTACTACCTGTACTTTGATAGCTCACTCTTAATATTATTTCACTATCAGTTTTTACGTCAGGTGCAGTAAGTGTTTGCTCAGCGCCTTCAAGCGGAAAACCTTCTAAGCTTGGGCCGCTAACTTGTTGCCATGAAAACGTACCATCAGCGGGGGAACCTTGTGCTGTGATGGTAAATTCAGATTTTTCGATAATTTGTAAATCGGCTCCAGCATTAACAGATGTTTCAACAACTGTATTATCGCTATCACCGCCACCGCCCCCACACGCACTCAATAAACCACACGAAATGAGGGGAATTAAAGCAAACGCTTTCATACGCAGCACCTTATTATGTCAAATAATTACTATAGTGTAATCACTAGCAATAAAGATGCCATTAAAGTACTACATATATGTATCTTGATGAATGCGTACAAACAACTTCGTACCGATTTTACTGTAATCTATTTTGTATTCACGCCCGTCTAGGGCTTGAATAAACAGCAACTGCTTTTCTTCGCCAAATACATCAGCGCTACTTACATAAACCATTTCTAAATAACGCTCTTTTGCATCACGGCGGTTTTTAGGTAATTCTTCTTTAAATGGCTCCAGACCATGTTGCGTTACTTTAATTCGAGGATGAATTTCAGAGTTTACAATCACTAAATCATGCTTTTTATCTTTATGTATTATGGTGTTTCGACCACTTTTTAAAAAGGCTCTGTCTTGACTCATTTTTCTTTCCTACAGTCGTAGCTTAATTACTAAGCTGCGACGCTATAAACTGACTAGGCTCGCGCTTCCACTTATTTAAGTTAGCACTAAATGCCCAAATATCTCTATCTAACACGCTGGCAGGCAATAATAAATCGTAACCTGTTAGCTGCTGAAGGTGCTTAGTTCTATTAGCAAACATGGCTATAAGCCCAGTATAGCTTATCCCTTTATGGGATGTGTAATGTGTATCTTCTATTAACCATTCTGATGGGCAATTGCCATTTTTGCAATGTTTTTGAACAACTTGCATAAATAAATTACGCTGCTCTATTAATAATTTCCCTGCAATTCTAGGCGCTATGCTTGATAAAAAGTCGTCTATATCATTTACCTTAACGCCAACCGCATTTAATTCTAAATAGTCAAAGCCATCTTCTACTTTGGGTATTCCACTGTGATGAAAGTTACTATGAGGCACACACCAAGCTCCGTACTTGTGGCAATAAACGAGCTCAGATTCGCTTAATATAAGGCTATGGTATGGTTCTTGAGATTTTAAAAATCCAATAAAAATAGCCACAAGGCACAAGCTCACTAAAAATATTTCAAGTATGCTAATCTCACCCGGCCTCAGTAAATTAAATAACATAATAAAGACTAAGCCTATAGCACCTACAACAATCGCCTCAATTGCGTTTCGCGCGCCCTGTGCCCGAAACTTAATGACATTGTCAGATTTATCCATATCGGTAAAACACCATATAAAAAACAAACATAATAATGCCCCAAATTATGACCTTTCTTGTTGTTATACATAAGTTACAGCTAGTTTTAAATTTCATACATTACCGCTTTTTCCTCAACAAAATAGGAACAATGAATAAATCTTATTTACTTTTACGCTTAACGCACAAATTTATGAGATACATAACCGTCTTTTCACGGTCTTATTTCGTACAATACTTACAATTCATTTTCAGGTATGAAATCAATGTACTCAAGACAATCAGGTAAAGCACTTTTTCCATTTATTATTACGTTACTTTTAATATTTAGCGTTTATTTATATTTACCCGCTAGCCACGGCGAACAAGCTGATTCATCTCAAATGTCTACCCAGGTAACGGCTCATACTGTTACCTCTGAGGAAAACGCAGTGATGATAGAGGCCATCGGTAGTGCACGTGCAAACCAAGCTATTTATATAAAAAGTGCGCAAAACGATTATGTCACAGATATATATTTTAAAGATGGCGACTTAGTCAGTAAAGGACAAAAATTAGTACAGTTACAAAGCCAACAAGAGCAACTTGCAGTTAAAGAACTCGGTATTAACTTACGTGAGGAAAAACGTCAGTTAGATCGCCTTACCGAACTTTCACGCTCGCAATCAACGGCAAAGTCATTACTTGAAGAACAATTATCTCGTGTTGATGCCACTGAAGCTCAACTAGAAAGCGCTAAAACAAAGTTAAATGAAATGACTATTACCGCGCCATTTTCGGGCCTATTAGGTAAGCGTGAAATATCAGTTGGTGCCTACGTAAGCAACACAACAATAATCACCACACTTGATGATATTAGTATTATTAAAGTTGACTTCAAAGTACCTGAAAAATATTTAGCACAATTAAACATGGGTATGAAAGTACTTACCCAAAACGATGCCTACCCAGGGCAGACATTTAACGGCAAGGTAACGCATATTAGCTCGCGTATTGATTCGGTAACACGCAGTGTTGAAGTAACTGCAAGTTTTGCTAATAAATCAGGATTACTTCGCCCTGGTATGTTACTAAATACAGCACTTGAGCTAAGCAGTAACCAAGCTTTAATGGTGCCAGAAAAAGCAGTTATACCTTTACAAGACAAACACTTTGTTTTTCAAATTCAAGACGGAGTAGCCAATAAGGTTGAAGTGCATGTTGCTGGCAGAAATAATGGCTGGGTTGCTATCGATGAAGGTTTAAATGATGGCGAGCAAATTGTTACTGAAGGGCTAATAAAAATTCGCTCTGGTAGTAAAGTAAGCGTAAAGGGGTAATACGTGAAAATTACTGATACTAGCGTTAAACGCCCCGTTTTTGCCATAGTAATTAATTTACTACTTCTTACTTTTGGTCTGGTTGCATTTACTATGCTGCCACTTCGTGAGTACCCTGATATTGAAACGCCAATAGTAAATATCAGCACTGAATACACAGGTGCTTCTGCCGAAATTATAGAAACCAAAATAACGCAAATAATAGAAAATCGAATTTCCGGTATTGAAGGTATTAAAAGTATTAACTCTTCGAGCCGTAATGGGCGCTCAAACATTACCATTGAGTTTGATATTAACCGCGATATAGATGCCGCATCTAACGATGTACGCGAACGTGTAGCACGTGCACTTGATAGCTTGCCTGATCAGGTACGCCCACCAGAAGTGTCTAAATCAAACAGTGATGAAAGCCCTATTGCATGGTTTGTATTAAACAGTGAAACAATGGACTCGTTACAGCTCTCTGATTATGCGCAGCGTTTTATTGTTGACCGCTTAGCCGTTGTAGATGGTGTATCTAACGTGCGTATTGGTGGTGAGCGCCAATACGCCATGAAAATTTGGCTAAACCGCCAAGCAATGGCTGCACGCGGTATTACCTCAAGCGATATTGAAAATACACTGCGTACAGAAAACGTTGAATTACCTGCCGGCGAAATAGAATCAATAGATCGCGACTTTACCGTGCGTACTGCACGTAGTTATAAAGATCAGCGCGATTTTAAAAACCTTGTTATTAAACGTGGTGATGAAGGTTACCTAGTACGTTTAGGTGAAGTTGCCGACGTAAAATTAGAAGCTGCCGATGACGAAAGCTTATTTCGTGGTAACGGGCGCAACATGATTGGCCTAGGAATTGTAAAACAAGCTAAAGCAAACACGCTTACCGTAGTAGATAACGCACGCAGTGAACTTGAAAAAATAAAACGTAACCTACCTGAAGGCACCACAATTCAAGACAGCTACGATTCGTCTGTATTTATTAAAGAATCAATTAATGAAGTTTACAGCACACTTGCCATCTCTATGGGTTTAGTCGTACTCGTTATATTTTTGTTTTTAGGCAATATACGAGCAACGCTTATTCCTGCGGTTACCGTACCGGTCGCACTTGTTGGTAGCTTTATGTTTTTATTAGCAATGGGCTACTCAATCAACTTACTAACTTTACTTGCCTTAGTACTGGCTATTGGTTTAGTAGTAGATGATGCCATTGTAATGCTTGAAAACATTCACCGTCGTATTGAACTGGGTGAGCCGCCATTACTAGCTGCATATAGAGGTGCGCGTGAAGTTGGTTTTGCCATAGTAGCAACCACGCTTGTACTAATATCGGTGTTTGTGCCATTGGTGTTTATGGATGGCCGTATAGGGGCATTATTTACTGAGTTTGCAATGGCGGTGAGTGCTGCCGTATTTTTCTCAAGTGTTACAGCGCTTACTCTTGCACCAGCCTTGTGTTCTAAAGTACTTAAAGTATCAGACAAACCAAATAAATTTAGCCAATGGATGGACCGCCAGTTTACTAAAATTGAAGTAAGTTACCGTAATTCGCTCTCCACTAACATAACCCGTAAATGGGGCTTAATGGTGAGCTTATTATTAGCGGGCTTTGTTAGTTACTCGTTGTTTTTACAAGTTCCCTCTGAGCTAACGCCAAAAGAAGACCGTGGCACGTTCTTTATTATGATGAGCGGCCCTGAGGGCGCAAGTTACGAAAATAACGCCGCTAATATGGCTAAAATTGAAGAACGCTTAATGCCTTACTCGCAAGCAGGTGAGCTTAGTCGCGTACTTGTTCGAGTACCTGGCTGGGGTGGCAGCGGCGGTGTTGCTATTGTTGGTATGGCCGATTGGGATAAGCGCAAACGCTCAACATGGGAAGTAATGGACGAAATAAGCGGTAAAATGCAAGAAGTTACCGATGTTCGTGCATTTGCCATTATGCGCCGTGGTATTGGCGGTGGTGGTTCATCTCGCCCTATTGAGTTTGTATTGCAAGGTAATGATTACGCTCAACTTGCCGATTGGCGTGACCGTATAATTAAGCGTGCTGAACAAAACCCAGGTTTAGTAAGAATCGATCATGATTATAAAGAAACCTTCCCGCAGTTTTTAGTCAGCATAGATAAAAACAAGGCCGCTGATTTAGGCGTTTCTGTATCTGATGTAGGCCGTACACTTGAAACAATGCTTGGCCAGCGCCGTGTTACAACCTTTATTGACCGCGGTGAAGAATACGATGTAATTTTAAAAGGGACGAAAGAAGACTTTACTAACCCTACTGACATTTCAAATATATATCTTAAATCACGAAGCGGTGAACTAGTCCCACTTGATAGCCTTATCAGCTTAAAAGAAGAAGCAACCGCATCGCGCTTAAACCGATACAACCGTATGCGCGCAATTACATTAAGCGCCAACTTAGCCGACGGTTATACGCTTGAGCAAGCGCTTAACTTTTTAAACGAAGTAGCCGCGCAAGAAAACGATATAGATGGCGCCGTAGATTACAAAGGCGAGTCGCAGCTTTATTACGAAGGCGCATCAGCGATGACCTACGTATTTATACTTGCACTCACTGTTACCTTTTTAGTACTGGCAGCGCAGTTTGAAAGCTTTATGCATCCGTTCGTCATTATGCTTACCGTACCACTTGGTTTAATGGGCGCTATGTTCGGACTTTGGGCTACAGGACTTACCTTAAATATTTACAGCCAAATAGGTATTGTCATGCTCATTGGGTTAAGTGCTAAAAACGGTATTTTGATTGTAGAATTTACTAACCAACTGCGCGATAAAGGCGTTGAATTTAGTGAAGCTATTTTGCAAGCAGCAACTCAGCGTTTGCGCCCTATTATTATGACCTCGCTGACTACGGTTATGAGTTCGGTACCTTTAGTACTTGCTTCAGGTCCGGGCGCTGAAAGCCGTATGGTGATAGGTGTAGTCGTGTTTACCGGGGTTATTGTATCGACCCTACTAACTCTTTTTGTTGTACCTGCTGCATATTATGCACTTGCACGTAACACTCAATCACCTGAGTTTTTACAGCAAAAATTAGACAAACAAGCCGCTGAAAAACCTTTCGAAGAGATCTAGCCTCTTAATTGCGCCGTAACCTTGTTGTTACGGCGCATACAATTTATGCTCGCCTTTAAACCCCATATACATTTTAGGAATACTTATGAGCTCAACAACGCAAGTAGCAACATTTGGTGGCGGCTGTTTTTGGTGTATAGATGCTGCATTTAGACGTGTAAATGGCGTACTAACCGTAAGCTCTGGCTACACCGGCGGTGAAACAAATAACCCAACATATGATTCTGTATGCTCAGGCACAACCGGTCACGCTGAGGTTGTTAAAATTGAATTTAACGCGACTGTAGTTAGCTTTGAAACACTCTTAGCAATGTTTTTCACACTGCATGATGCAACACAATTGAATCGCCAAGGTAACGATATAGGCACACAATATAGAAGTGTGGTTTACTATCACGATGAAGCTCAACTTAAGCAAACCAACGAAGTGATAGCTCAACTGCAAAGCCATGTCGCTGAGCCAATTGTGACAGAAGTCAGCCCTGCCACTACGTATTATCCAGCAGAGCATTATCATCAAGATTACTATAACGAAAACCCACAGCAGGGTTACTGTAGTATTTTAATAGCACCTAAGTTACACAAGTTTGAAACCGTATTTAAAGAGTTCTTAGCTGACTAGCTAATTTGAGTAGTTAAACTTAGCTACACATTAAAAAGCCCGACATAAGTCGGGCTTTTTAATATTAATAAATACCGTTAAAACTGGTAGCTTGCGCCTGCAAAAAAGCGACGCTCTGCCGTGTTGTAGTAATACACTTCACCCGTTGTAAAATCAGTGTTTGAATCAACAGCGTTATATTCTTTATCAAATAAGTTTTCTACACGAAGCGAAACTTCAATATGTTCATTTACTTGATAATTACCCGCTAAGTTCCAAAGTGTATAAGAGCCTAAGCGAGTCACAGCACCTTGTCGGTCGCTACGGTATTGCATGTCTAAGCTTGCATCAAAAGCACCAAACTGTTTTGCAAGTTCCCAGTTAAAAGTACGTTTAGCAACATTACGCAACTCTGCGCCCGTTTCTTCGTCTTCAGCGCTTAAGTAAGCAAAGTTAAGGTTGCTATCAAAACCAAAAAACTGCTGAGATAAGCTAAATTCAACCCCTTCGTAGCGTGCTTCATTTAAGTTGATAGGAAAAAAGTTAGAATCTAAAGATATCTTATCTTCAATATCATTTCTAAAAATAGCAACGTCAATACTTGCTATATCAAAATCTACATTTAACCCAATCTCTTGATTTAATGATTTCTCAGGCTCTAAATCTGGATTAGATGAAGGTGGAAAACCAGGAAAAGCCGGAAAGTATAAATCGTTAAATGTAGGTGCTTTAAAGCCAGTACTTTGGCTTATACGAAATGTTGCATCTTCAGATAAGTGATAACCAGCAGCGGCTGTATATGTTGTTTCATCACCAAACTGTTCATCATCGTCTTGGCGAATTGTTAAATTAGCTAACACTTTTTCAGCATTGTAATAAGCCCCAACAAATACTGCTAATACATCACGCTCTTGCATATCATACTGCGTTGAACTGTGCGATACATCATCGTTGTACCAGTTAACACCACCGCTAATATTAAGCTCTTCAGATAGTATATATTGACCGTTATAATCAAATTGCACACGTTTCGTTATAAAATCATTTACACCAAATGCTGAGGTATCGTGAGAATCATCTGTTGAAATAGCAATATCAATACTGTGCGATTGGTTAGTGTAGTTTTTACTCCAACCTGCAGAAAGCTGATAGTTTTTAAAATCACCTGTTTCTATAGTACTTGTGGCTGGACTAAAGCGACTGTCGTAATCTGCATAGCCTTCACTGTATTGGCCTAATAACTTAAAGTCGCCGTAATGTGCATCGGTGTAGTTTATTTTAAAACCAAGGTTTTTATTTTCATAGCCATCTTCATCTGGTGCAACGCCTTGCAGTGCATCAAAGTTATCTGTTTTTTCAAAGCCTGCGTTAAATGCTGTTGTTATATCATCTGATTTTACAGAGCCCGCAACTTGATAATTTTGATAAGAGTCAGAACCAAATGTAGCGCTTAGGGATAAGTTATCTGACTCACGCGTAATAATATTAATAACACCAGCGAGTGCATCAGATCCATAAACAGCCGCGCGAGAGCCTTTAATAATTTCTATGCGTTCAATACTATTTAGAGGGACATTATTTAATGCTTTTTGACCTAGTGTTGCTGAGCCTGTACGTACACCGTCAATTAAAATCAACGTATCGCCAGAGCCCGTACCACGAAGTGACACACCTGTATTTTGACCAAAACCACCGTTTGGATTAACCTGAAAACCCACTCGCGTGCTTAAAAGTGTAGGTAAATCGCGTACGTTACTAGCTTCTATTTCAGCACGTTCAATAACATTTACACTCGCTAAAACGTCGTTAATTGATTGCTCAAACTTATTAGCTGTAACGGTTATTTTTTCAATTGATTGCTCTGCACCAGACACAGAAAATGAAAGCGCAGCAGAAATTGCAACGCCTAGAGTTGTTTTGTTTAACATGAGGTCCCCTACCTTTGCCCACCGCAAAGATTTAAGTAAGTAAGATTGCATCAAGGCCGGTCTCCGGACTCAGTAAGCATATAAAAACATGCAATACTTTACCGTTGCGGGGGCAGTGTTGGGCTTGTAGTCATCATGAAAACTCACCAACTTCCCGATTATCCTGCTAAAAAAATCATTACATGAAGTGGCTAGCAAGCACCTTGAAAATATGCCGTCATTGTGAGCATTTTGTTTACAAATGTCAATGGACGTCTATATAGCTAAAAGCCATTTCAGTTCAGTGCTGTATTATTATAGCTTGAAGGAATACCGTACTTATCAAGTAGCTTCTGAAGTTGCATTTGTGTAGTAGGTAAATTTAATATTTCATCCATTTTGTGACTAGATATTTTATTTGATTGTGAGTTAATCAAAAAATGTGTTTCATACACTGCATCTGGTACGTCACTCTTAAATAGTAAATCCATATTTAAGATATTCTGCTTTTTAAAATACTGATAAGCAATACTGTTTAAAACCCCGACTTCAGCGCGCCTTAATAGCAGCATTTTAACTACATTGAATTCATCAATTGTTAGGCTTACCTGGTGCTCTTCTCTCAAGTATTCGGCATTTGTATTAAATCCTGCAAATTGATACGAGTACCCTAAAACCCCAACTTTGGTTAATTTGTCCAGATTGTCAAAATAAGTTTGTTCTGATGCATTCTCTTTGAGTGTATAAAGCTCGTTTTTGGTGATGGTATAAAATTCAGTTTTTTCAATGTTTTTCTGCGTTGTTTTTGGCAACCATTGCATTGCCATTAAAAATAAAACGTCGAAATTATTTTTTTCAACAGACAAAGTAAGCCTTTTTACAGGTAAAGAAATAAGTATAAAGTTAAATTCCTCCTGTGCGTCGTTTAAAATATTAATAAACTCAGGAGCAAAGCCCTGCTTTTTTTGCGCGTTAATAATAATCGGAAAGTAGCCATCTTCGACCAATACATCAATATCAACTGGCTTTGATAAGCTTGGCTTGGCAAATATAAGCAAAACAAATAACAGAAATAATTGATGGGGTCTCATTTTAATACCTTCTAGAGTGAAATTTTTATTATATTCAATTAAATATAATAGCTTAAATATCAAAAAGTGGATTAACACATGCAGAACTACGAGAGGATAAGGTGGGAAAGTTGTAAAAAGATTAAGTAGCTTTAATCTGTCTGCAAATATAGACAAATTAAAGCACTTTTATTAAAAACAGTTTATAAATTAGTCGCGAAAGTTTTTAAACTGAAAAGGCTGACCTAAATCGGCACTGCGTACTACCTGCATTGCCTCTTGAAGATCGTCACGCTTTTTACCTGTCACACGTACTTCTTCGCCTTGAATAGCGGCTTGTACTTTAACTTTTGAATCTTTAATGGCTTTAACCACTTTTTTGGCCATGTCTTTTTCGATACCTTGCTTTAACCCAACGTTACGAAATACATTTTTTCCTGCACGGCTAATATCTTGAAGTTCTAAACTAGCTACATCCATACCGCGCTTTGAAATTTTTCCCGCTAAAATATCGAACAACTGCATAACTTGAGAGTCAGCTTCGGCTTTAAGCTTAATTGTTTTATCGTTTAGCTCAATAGATGCATCAACGCCTCTAAAATCAAAGCGAGTCTCTAGTTCACGGTTTGCGTTATCAACCGCATTTTTAGCTTCGTTCATTTCTACTTCAGATACAATATCAAATGAAGGCATTAGTATACTCCTAACTATTTAATCTTAATTTTATGTGGCAATTATAACGCTAAAATTATAAATCTTTACATTTTTCTGCATCTTGTTCAGGTGCGATACTAAATTAGTTTGATATACTTGCGCCTCTTTTTTAAGCGATTTTAGGATTTGTCGTGACAAGGCGTGTTTATCAAGCAGTTTTTTTAATCAGCATAGTGGCTTTCACCTTTTTATTTGCTAAAGAAATAAAAGGTGGCGTTGTAAATTTATTCCCTCATGTTGATAAAGTCGCCCATTTTGGGATTTTTTTTATATTAGCCATAATAATGGATAAGGCTTTTAAGCTTCCTTTATATGCTCAAATACTCTTATTAGCAGGCTATGGCGCCTCGATAGAAATAATGCAAGACGCACTTCCTTATAGGCAAGCATCACTTGGTGATTTTTTTGCTGATTTTGCAGGGGCTGCAAGCTACTTTTTACTTAGAGTAATTTTTACACCTCGAAAAAAGAACCCACATGGCTAATATTTTAATCGTTGGCGATGGCGCTATTGGCTTATTGCTGAGCCACTTTTTGAGCGCATCGCATAATGTCTGTGTTTTGACTCGTAAAAACCCAACAAACACCCGCTTTTACAGCAGAGCTAAGGGTGCATCAAAAAAAATTAACGCAAAATTTATTTCTTTAAATCAGTTAGATAAAGCAACTGAATTTGATGTAATTTTATTTACCGTTAAAGCTTTTCAAGTGCTTGATGCGTTTTCTCAAATAAAGCCATTTTTACCAACACATTGCTCTGTTGTACTTTCTCATAATGGAATGGGCAACGTTGATGAGATAAATAACCAGCTAAACATCCATCAAGCACTCTACTTTTTAACGACAAGCATAGCTGGCTTTAAATCAAACCAATATATTGTGCAACACACAGGTGAAGGACAAAGCGTTATTGGTGGCTGTAATGAGCTTGCACTTCAAAATAGTGCGCCCATAGCTGATATTTTTAAAGTAATACCCAACCTAAAGTTTACTAATAACATTCAGCAGCTTCGTTTTGAAAAGCTACTCGTCAACATTGCCATTAATCCATTAAGCGCTTTAAGTAATGTAAAAAATGGCGAATTACGTGCACCTAAGTACAATACAATAATTTTTAATGCACTTACTGAAGCATGCAATATTGCAAAGGCTCAAGGGCTTAATATCCCATTAATTAAAGCTCTCAATACCGCTTATAAAATAATGGAGTTAACCGCAAATAATTACTCATCAATGCAGCAAGATATAGCTCACAATAGAGAAACTGAAATATCCGCTATATGTGGCTATATTAGCCAACAAGGTAAACTTCACAGTATTCCAACGCCTTACAACGATGAGTTGTTAGTCAAAATTCAGGCAAAAAAAAGCGTGGTATAAACCACGCTTATATAAGCTTTTAACTTTACGGGCGATAAACTTTTACAGTTTCGAAGCCCTGTTCGTGCAGCATAAGTGCCTGTAGTTGGCTCATTACGCCTCTGTCACAATATAAATAGTAGTCAGTGTCTTTTGGTAAATCACCAAACTTAGTAGCCAAACGGAAGAACGGCAAATGCACCACTTCAACACCATCGATTGCAAGCGGTGCAGCTTCTTCTTCTTCTGGTGAGCGAATATCAATTACTACAGAGCCTGCAGGTAAATCAGCAACCGACTCTGCCTCTTTTAGCTCTTGCTTGGCTTCTACGTCAATATCGCGTACATCCATTATGCGCGCGTTATTTACTACGATATCTAGCACATCAAAATCGAACTTTTCTTCTTCGGCTTCTATTACTTCAATTTTGGCTTTAACTGTCGGCTTTTTAGAAATAACACCACAATATTCAGGCATCGTTTCAGCCATTTCAGCTGTACCAATTTGGCGAGCAAGATTAATAATTTCTTGTTTATCATTTTGAATTAGCGGGCGTAAAATAAGCGTTTCAGTAACGCGGTCAATCACGCTTAAGTTCGCTAATGTTTGACTAGATACTTGGCCAATACTTTCACCAGTGACAAGCGCCTGAATGTTTAACTTTTCAGCCACTACACTTCCTGCTCGCATCATCATACGTTTAAGCACAACACCCATTTGGCTGTTTTCAACGTTTTCTAAAATTTCAGCAACAACAGGTTCAAAATCAACTGTTATAAATTTCACTTTATGTGTTGAGCTGTATTTTTTCCATAAAAAATAGCTCGCTTGCTTAACACCAATCTCGTGCGCTGCGCCACCTAGATTAAAGAATAAAAAGTGCGTACGTGCGCCTTTACGAATCATTTGGTAACTTGCTACGCCAGAGTCAAAACCACCCGACATAAGAGAAAGCACATCTTCTTGCGTTGGTAGTGGAAAGCCCGCCATACCAAAATGCGTTTGCGAAACAATGTAAGCTTTATCGTCTTTTACTTCTAAGCGTATTGTTACTTCTGGACGGCTAAGCTTAACGCTTGCGCCTTCAATATGTTGATTTAGCCCACCACCAACATAACGCTCTAAATCAGTCGAGGTAAAGTCGTGTTGGCCTATACGCTTAGCACGCACACAAAAAGTTTTACCCACAATTGTGTGACCCACTAACGCTATTGTTTTTTGATAGATATCATCGAGAGTTTCAAATTGCGTCTCAGTTACTTCAATAAACTGAACGATACCAGGTATGCGTTTAAGGCTGTCGATAAAATCAAGGCGAACTTGTGCATCTTCAAGCTTTGTAACAACTGAAATATTATCCCAGTTATTTCTTACTTGTACTTTTTCGTCAAGACGTCGCAATACAATTTTAATGTTATTTTCTAACACTTTAGTAAAGCGTTTACGGACCGAACGGCTTTTGATGGCTATTTCAGGATGTAGTTTGACGATAAATTTAAGCATAGTTCACTCTTAGACTGCGGGAATTCGCGCTCCCAGGCATTTGGCGCGCGATTATAGCAAAAAATCCAGCGTCTAGGAAACAACCAAAGGGCAACGGCTAAACAACAGTTGGGGCTTGTTGCGCTAACTCAGTGTATTTTTCGCGTAATAGGTTCATTTTATCGATACTTTTATCGGTACTGTACGCTCTAAATAATGTAAGTACTTTTAAAATACCGTGATATATATCTTGCTCAGCAAGGGTACCGCTTGGCCTACGAGCCTTAATATAAGGCGTCCAAAAGCTAACAGTTAACTTTAGTGTATGGGCTAAATCAATGACATCTTGCTCATCAATAGCAATCATTTCACTATCGCGAAGACCTAGAATAATTTTACGAACTTGCTCTAATAACTCTAACTGAAAATCAATGTAAGCTTGTTTTAGCTCAGTGTCTCTGGCGAGTATATCGCCAAGATTGTCGTAAAAAAAATGGTAACGCCACATCAATTCAAATAACGAATCTAAATAAGCCGTTAAATGATTAAATGCATCATCATCTTTATTAATAGGTTTAAAGTGAGTATTTAAATGATCGCGATACAGCGCAAAAATATGACGGATAATGTCTTCTTTATTTTTAAAATGATAATAAAGATTACCCGGGCTCATCCCTAAGTTTGATGCAATATGATTTGTCGTTATTGCACGCTCACCATTTTCGTTAAACAACAAAATACTGGTGTGTATTATTTTATCCTTGGTATTCATATGCTAATACTCAAATTATCTATAGGCTACATTACACTCAAAAGAGGTAAACAGTATAAACAAATATGAATCATTAAAACACTCAAACCTTGGACTGACCTGTTCTAAGAAAGTAAGTGTTTATATGCTTTATTAGCTAGGCTGCTTTGTGGCATAAACACTGTTAAACTAGCGCTAAAATCATAAATAGTGAACATTATGAAAGTTATTGCAATTTACCCGGGCACCTTTGATCCACTAACCAATGGTCATACAGATCTTATTCAACGTGCAGCTAAAATGTTTGATACCGTATTAGTTGCGGTTGCGAACAACCCAAGTAAAAAACCCTGTTTTAACCTTGAAGAACGTGTTGAACTTGCAAACTCTATTTTAAGTCACTTAGATAATGTTAAGGTCATTGGTTTCTCTGGCTTATTGGCTGACCTTGCGCGCGATCACAATGCTAATGTGCTTATTCGTGGTATTAGGGCTGTATCTGATTTTGACTATGAATTTCAATTAGCTAACATGAACCGCCGCCTGAATCCTGATTTAGAAAGTGTATTTTTAACACCCGCAGAGCGAAATTCATTTATTTCATCAACGCTTGTTAAAGAAGTAGCACGTCACAATGGTGATGTAAGCGAGTTTGTAGATCCTGTAATTGTCAAAGCTCTAAAAACTAAATTGGGCTGTGGTGCCCAATAACACTTCCCGAATTAGCGCATAACTTGTATGCGCTAATTCGGCTTTTGTATAGATGATGATTTTAATTTTTTAATTAACCAAACAAGTTTTAGCAAATCTTTATTGATAATTAATATTAGTGCCATCGTAATATCAATAATAGGCATAAGAAAACCATACAGCATCCACAGCCACCAAAAGTCCCAATTGCCATAAAGAGTATTATCAATATACATGCTCATAAACAGTGAGGCATTGATACCAAGCCCTACAATAAGATAATAAAATCCGTACGGTATTTTGCGTCCTAAAAAAATACGCCACATAAAAATAACGGCAATTGTTAGTACATCAAATATAAACATCTTTAAATGCGGAGCTGCAGTAGTTATGTCCATAAATAAACTAAGTGTGTACGAAGCCATCATAATAAAGCTAAGGTGAACTCGGCTTTTATCTTGCTTATTAATGGCAATTGATAGAGTGAACAAAAAAGAAAAAACAAACAGCCATGTAATAAGTATTCCAAAATATTCATTAACTGAATTTAATTGCCAAAATAGATCCTCCATTCTATTCAACCTTTTGATGAGTGCTTTTTCTACGATTAAGTAAATACCGTTTTAATGCAACCAAACCTAAAAAATCTTTATTAATTAGGAGAACTAAAAGCATCGTTAAATCAGAAATTATTTGCCCTATTGCATATAAGGCCCAAAACCACCAGTAGTCTAAATTTCCTAAAACAATACTGTCGTAGTGCATTCCAAAAAAAACAAATGCGTTAAAGCTAAGTCCGACTAAAAGATAATAAAAGGCTACGGGTAGGTTTTTACTAAAGTATATCCGCCATATAATCAGAAAAAATATAGTTACGATATCAAATATAAAAAGGGTCAAATGGGGTGTGTTGCTAAAGGGATCCATAAAAATACTTGAGGTGTAAGATACCATCATAATGAATGCAAGCTGTGTGCAGCTTTTGTCAGACTTGTTAATGCTTGCAGACAAATTATATAAAAAAGCGAGTACAAAAGACCATGTAGTAAAAATGGTTATATAGTCGTATAAACCAGCCAGCTGCCATAAAAAATCAAGCATTGCGTGACCTTTTAAATTTTTCAGTTAAAAATTTAGTAAGCTTAACTAGACCTAAAAAATCTTTGTTAAAGATAAGCGCTAATGGCATTATCAAATCTGTAAAGTACATACCAAATACATAAACGTTCCAAAACCACCAATAATATAGAGTACCTAAAATCTCTATATCGTAATGCATAGCTAAAAATAAAGATGCGTTAATACTCAGACCAAAAACAAGATAATAAAATGCGTTAGGAATTGGGCCTCGACTGCAGTACCGAAACGTAAAAATAATAATTAGAGTTACAATATCGAAGTAAAAATAGTTTAAGTGAGACACTATAACCATATCGAAAAGTGTACTTAAGGTATACGAAATCATCATAATACCAGAAAGGTACATTGTATTTTTATAGGGACTGTTTATGCTTGCTGACAAATTATAAAGAAATGCAATTACAAAGAACCATGTAATAAAAATACCTACATAATCTCTAATCGCTACCAGATCCCACAGTATGTCAGCCATCATGCCCCTTTATGAATTTATTATTTCGCAACCACCCTTTTAGTTTATACAAACCTAAAAAATCTTTGTTTATGATCAACACCAATGCCATTGTAAAGTCAACAAAATACATTCCAAAAATATAAACAGTCCAAAACCACCAATAGTAAAGAGTACCTGCAATTTCAATATCGTAGTGCATACCTAAAAATAAACATGCATTAATGAAAAGCCCAACAATTAAATAGTAAAAAGCAATTGGTATAAATTTTTTATATATAAATCGCCAAAGTATCAGGGCGCTAATAGTAGCAAGATCATAATAGAAGTAATTTAGGTGAGGATTTTCAATAAGTGGATCCATAAAAAGACTAGATATATATGAAACCATCATTATAAATGAAAGATGCGTTCTACTTTTATCATTTTTATTAATACTCGCTGATAGGTTATACAAGAATGCGATTAGAAAGAACCATGTAAATAGTATTGCTACGTTGTATCCTAAATCTACCAGACCCCAAAGTATATCAACCACTACTTCTATTCCTTTTCATAATACTATTGTGGAACCATATTTTAATTGCAGCTAAAGCTAAAAAATCTTTGTTTATAAAAAATATAGCTAGCATCATAAAGTCGGCTAAATTAACAACAATTGAATAAAAAACCCAAAACCACCAAGGTTCGTAATTATTAAAAACTGACACATCTATATACATACCAAGAAATAATGATGAGTTTATAATCAACCCTAACAACAAGTAGATCGATATAAGATTTTTAATAATGAACAACCTTAAAATAATAATGGCGAAAATAGTTGTTATATCAAACAAAAAGAGCTGAAGATACGATATGTGTTGTATATCTATAAACAGGCTTGAGGAGTAAGAAATTGACATAACCAACGATAACCATACAGCTTCTTTTTTAGGTGTGTTAATACTTACAACTAGTGAGTACAAAAAAGCCATTAAAAAGCCCCACTGTACAAATACACCTATGTAAAAAGAAATTGCTGGATTAACTAGAATATTATCCATTATTTTTGAGATTCTTATTGAATACTAGTGACAGAATCATTAAAACATCGAACATATTTACACCGATAGAGTAAACACTCCAATACCACCAAGGCTCATAGTTATATAAGACGTATAGATCGTAATGTAATATTAAGGTGAGTACAGCATTTATTATTAACGCAAAGATGATGAAGTGAAAAGCTATAGAGCGGTGAAGTACTTTAAAGTACTCTAAAATTAACAAAGCTAAAATTGTAATAAAATCGTAGAGCGCCGAGTTTAAATATAGACTTTCTAATAAGTCTATATAACCACTAAAAACATATGAACAGAGCATAAGCGTAGATAAATAAACAGGAGACTTATTTTCTTTATTTATCGCAGAGGTCAAACAATACAGGAAGGCCATTAAAAAACCCCACTGAGTGAAGGCTTTTACATAAACCATGAGGGGTTCAGTAACGTACATTTGAACTAGGTTACTTTGTTGGTATCGTTAGACTTGAAGTAACTGAGGGTTTTGTTCTTTAACTTATGAAGCCCTAAAAAGTCTCTATCTACTATTAATGATACAACCATTAATATATCGATAATATTTATAGTGAACTGATAGAGGCTCCAAAACCACCAAGGTTCGAGGTTCTCATAAAAATAAACATCTAAGTACATCAAAATAAAAAAGGTAGTGTTAATAAAAAGGCCGATTAACAAGTACAAAAAAGAGGGAGTCGTTTTCTTTATCACAAAAAATAGAGTTGTAAGAAAAGAGATTGTGACTATGTCGTGTAAAGCCCAGTCAAGATAGGTTGTTTGATAATAGGAAAGCCAAGTATAAAAATAATCTGTCGCAGTATAAGATACCATCATAACGAATGAACTGAGTAATAAAGTCGTCTTTCTTTTAACGCCTAGGCTATATACAAAAATATTGAAAAAGAAGGCCATTAAAAAAGCCCACATAACAAAAGCTGATAATGAAAAAAGACCAAAGAACTCAGTTAAAAACATTCAATACCTTACATTTATTTAGGTTTCTGGCCTGAAAGAATAGAACCACCACCACGCTGCAATTCATTACTCGCAGCAGTCATCGCTTCTTGTGAGATGCTTACTGTATCAGATTGCAGGGTTTTAGGGCTAGCAGTTTGTTCCATTGCAGGCTTTAATTGTTGTGTTTTGTTGTATGCTTGCATTTGTAATTGGCTATTAGCTGAAACTTGCATGTGATTGATCCTTGTAAAAGTTTTAATTATATTCGGTGCAACTTTTAACCACATTATTATGTAGATAAATGCATTACCTGTTTTAAGCAGTGATAGCTATTTTGCTATCTACTTTATACAAAGCAACCAATGTGCCAACTTTTTTTGACACATTAAAATTCACTCAAAAAATATAATCAAACCAAACAACTCCGACCAGTTTGCTCCATATATAAAAAAACGCACAGGGATAACCGTACGTTTTTTGTATCCAGGGAGTTTAAGCTACGTATTTACACGGGATCTCCGCACGTGTACTTAGCTTCAAAATATATTCCATTGCTACTTCGTCACAATTTTCTTTACGAAGGCAAAGTTCACAATCTTTCATTACTTTTTCAGGCAAAGAGTCTTTGCTACAAAAAGTAAAACGTTGTTGTTCAAAAAAATCGGGTACACGGGTCAATACAATAACTCGGTTAAGTGCCAATTTTTTGGCTTTAGCAAGTAGGTGCTCTACAAGCTGTCTCCCCTGCCCCGTCACTTTACTTTTTGGGTCTATACCCAATGAGCGTATTTCAGCAAGGCCGGTATCGTAAATGTATAACGATGCACAACCTGACACTTTTCCATTTATTTCAGTAACTGCAAACTCGTTAATAGAGTGCACCATATCGCTTTTTGCACGAGGTAGGTTTTCGCCTACCGTTGCCCAATGCTGTATAAGTGTAGCAATTGCCTCTACATCATCTAAATTTGCATCACGTACCGTTATTTGCTGTTTTTTTTTGGCTTCTTTAACAGCATTAGTTACTTGCTCAATAGATGTACCACCAAGCGCTTGACGCGCTTTTATACACGCATCAATTTCAAGTACTGGGTAAACATCGTCTTCAAATACAGTGTTTACTGATTTGTACTGCTCAAGTGATAGCTCCTCAAGCGTTTTACCTTCGCTAATCGCAAGCTGTACAAGTACACCCACAATGTGATGCCCTTCTCTAAATGGCACACCTTTAGCAACTAAGTAATCAGCAAGCTCGGTGGCATTAGCGTGGCCGCCTTTTGCCGCTGCTAACGTTTTATCGCCATTTACTTTTACGCCTTTAATACATGCTTGCGCCATATGAATACATGCAAGCCATGTTGGCATAGCGTCAAACAGGCCTTCTTTGTCTTCTTGCATATCTTTATTGTATGCAAGTGGCAGCGCCTTTAATGTCATCATCATAGCGCTAAATGCACCAAATACACGTCCGGTTTTACCGCGAATAAGCTCGAGTGCATCAGGATTTTTTTTCTGAGGCATGAGCGATGAGCCTGACGTGACGTTATCAGCAAGCTCTATAAATCCGGCTTCACCCGAATTATAAAAAATCAGATCTTCAGACATACGAGATAAGTGAATCATCGAAATAGACGCACAACTTAAAAGATCTAACACAAAGTCACGATCAGATACGCCATCAAGGCTATTTTTTGTAGCCGCTGTAAAACCTAATCCGTGGGCTAATGCTTGGCGATCAATCGGATAAGCTGTACCTGCTAATGCACCACTGCCTAATGGGCAAAAATTCATACGCGCTTTAGCATCTTGCAGGCGGCTTTCATCGCGCTCTAGCATTTCTACATACGCCATACACCAGTGGCTAAACAATACTGGTTGTGCGCGCTGTAAATGCGTGTAACCTGGTAATATTGTGCCAAGCTCTCGCTCTGCAAGCGCTACAAACTCGCCTTTTAGCTGTGCAATGGCATCTAGTAAATGATCGGCTGTATCACGGCACCATAGTCTAAAATCGGTGGCAACTTGGTCATTACGGCTTCGGCCTGTATGTAATTTTTTAGCTAAATCACCTACTTTTTCAATTAGAGCAGCTTCAACATGTGAATGAATGTCTTCTGCACCTGAAGTAGCAACTGATTGTGGATCAGCTTTAACTTCTTCAAGTAGCTCATTTAATGCAGCAACTAATTTTGTATGCTCATCACTTGAAAGTACATTTACCTGTTCAAGTGCACCAGCCCATGCCACAGAGCCAATAATATCTTGCTCTGCTAACTGGTAGTCAAAGGGAAGAGAGTCGTTAAATTGCTTAAACGCCTCATCTGGACCCGTAGAAAAACGTCCGCCCCATAATGCCATGAAATCTCTCCAAACCCTGTAGTGCCCCTTTTATAAGGGGCTATAAATAATTTACTTTTTAGCCAATGCTGAAATTCTGCTTGAAAGCGAGAATAAACGAATAAAGCCTTCAGCGTGTGACTGGTCATATACATCATCTTCGCCAAATGTAGCAAATGCTTCGCTGTATAAGCTATTTGGTGATTGCTTTTGAACCGCAGTTACTTGACCTTTATATAGCTTAAGTACCACTTCACCTGTTGCCACTTTAGAAAGTGCTTCAGCACCGGCTAAAATAGAATCTTTAAGAGGCGTAAACCAACGTCCGTCGTATACTAAATGTGAAAATTCACCACCTAGTACTTCTTTCCATTTACGGCTTGCTTTATCAAGCACTAGCTCGTCAATGGCTTGAAGCGCAGCCATAATTACTGTGCCACCTGGTGTTTCATAACAACCGCGTGACTTCATACCAACTAAACGGTTTTCTACAATATCAACACGTCCAACGCCATGAGGCGATGCAATATCGTTTAATTTAACTAAACAGTCATATGGTTTAAGTTCTTCGCCATTTACAGCAACCACTTCGCCTTCAACAACTTTTAAAGTTACTAGTTCTGATTTATCTGGTGCTTGCTCTGGAGAGTTAGTCCAAGTCCATACTTGCTCAGTTGGTTGACACCATGGATCTTCAAGCTCACCACCTTCGTGCGAAATATGCCAAGCGTTAGCATCACGGCTATAAATTTTTGTAGCAGATGCTGAACACGGAATGTCACGCTCTGCTAAGTAATCAAGTAATGATTCACGACTCGATAAGTCCCACTCACGCCATGGCGCAATTACTTTTAAATCAGGAGCAAGGGCTGCAAAACATGATTCAAAACGAACTTGGTCATTACCTTTACCAGTACAACCATGAGAAAGTGCATCAGCACCTACTTTACGTGCAATTTCAACTTGTGCTTTAGCAATAATAGGACGCGCCATAGACGTACCTAGTAAATAAGTACCTTCGTAAATCGAGCCCGTTTTAAGTGTTGGATAAATGTAATCACTTACCATTTCATCTTTTAAATCAACTACGTAACATTCTGAAGCACCTGAAGCAATTGCTTTAGCTTCTACGCCTTCAAGTTCTTCTGCGCCTTGACCTACATCCGCTACAAACGCAACAACTTCACAACCGTAGTTTTCTTTTAACCATGGCACGATAGCCGATGTATCAAGACCACCTGAATAGGCTAAAACGACTTTTTTAATTGAACTCATAGGTGTTCCTTAACAAAATTTGGATTTAGTAATGTAACTAGCAAAGCATTTTGCGCGTGCATGCGATTCTCTGCTTGTTGAATAATTTTCGATGCTGGACCATCCATTACCTCAGAGGTAATTTCAAATTCACGGTGTGCCGGTTGGCAATGTAATACCGTAGTTGCACCTGTTTGATCTAGCAATGCCTGATTTAATTGATAAGGCATATATTTTTCTTTAACTTGCTCAAGCGGTGTTGTATCACCCATTGATACCCATGTATCTGCATATACAACGTTTGCACCCACAGCCGCTTCAACACGGTCACTTACCATCACTGATGCGCCATTCATTGCCGCTATTTGCTCTGCCTTTTTAAGAATTTGCGAATCAGGCGAGCTACCTTTTGGCGTTACAGCAACAAAATCAGTGCCAAGCGTTGCAGCTAAAAGCATTAATGAATGAGTTACATTGTTGCCCTCACCTAAGTAAGCCACTTTAAGCTCGCTCACATCGCCGTGAACTTCTTGAAGCGTTAAAAAATCAGCAAGAGCTTGGCATGGGTGGTATAAATCACACAAACTATTTACTACCGGTACTGATGCGTATTCACCTAATGTAGTTAATGTGCTGTGCTGATTTACGCGTGCAACAATACCATCAGCCCAAGTAGAAATATTAAGTGCGAAATCTTTAATTGATTCACGTGCACCCATAGCGCCATTTTGCTGATCTAAATAAACTGCATGGCCACCAAGGCGGTTAATACCTATATCAAACGATAAGCGAGTACGTAAACTTTGTTTTTCAAACAATGTTACGATTGATTTTCCCGCTAATACATTGCTGTATTTTTCTGGTTTTGCTTTTATATCTTGCGCTAACTTTAATAAATTAAGTGCGCCTTCTTGGTCTAACTCTAAACCCGTTAAAAAATTCTCAAACATAATAAACCTATGGTGTAATCTTAGTTCCGACATGCTCGCCTTGTAGCAGAGCAGTTAAATTTTCTGGCTTTTGCCAGCTGGAAATATACACACCGCGTCGTAAATGTTGGGCAGCGTGAAGGCTGGTCTTAACTTTGACCTCCATCCCGCCCACAATTACTCCATTTGTAATTAAAGTATCAATGTGTTTTGTGTCAAGTTGATGTAACGGCTGTTTATTTTCGTCAAGCACTGCTTCAACATCCGTCATAAAAATAAGTTCAGCATTTAAGTTACTAGCAATAGCCGCTGCAGCTTCATCTGCATTTACGTTGTACCAAAGCCCTTGCTCATCAAAGCCTATAGAGCTAACAATGGGTAGGCGACCGATTTTAAGTAAATCATTAACAATAGAATCGTCGTTGCTTTTACATTTACCCACTAAGCAAAGCGCTTTTAGCTTTTGAGTGGCAGTAACACCTGCCTCAAAAAGGCTTAAGCCCACAGGCTTGTGCCCTGCACTAATAGCTTGAGCCATTAATTGTTTATTAGCGCAACCTGCAAGCGCACCCACTATATAAGGCATTTGCTCTGCTGGGCTAATACGTAATCCTTGGTGTTTAGCACTGGCAAAACCCGCTTGTTTTAACCATGTATCAACTAAAGCGCCACCGCCATGTACAATCACAAATTCATCATTTGTTTGCTCATTTAATACATCAAACAACGCTTTTGCTGCATTTTCTGTATTAAGTACTGCACCACCTAGCTTAATTACCCACGTTTTTTTACTCATTTAAAACGCTCCTTTTAAACCAGTGGTATGTTCTAAATTCATAGAAATATTAATACACTGCAAAGCTTGTCCAGCAGCGCCTTTTAATAAGTTATCAATAGCAGACATCACAATTAACTGCGTTCCTTGTTGCTGCCAGCCAATATCAACAAATGGCTGCTTAGCTACACCTTTAATTGAAGGTACTTTATCGCCTAATAAACGAATTAATGGCTCGCTCGAAAGTACTTGATAAGCCGATGTAACGTTTTCCTTGGTAACGCCTGGCTTAAGCTGTACATAAATAGTTTCTAAAATACCGCGCGGAAAATTACCTAAGTGCGGTGTAAATAACACTTTGTGGCCAAGGTGTTGTTCAATTTCAGGGCCGTGGCGATGGTTAAACAAACCATAAGGTGCAAGCGACACTTCACAAAAATGTGTTCCTACACTGGCTTTACGCCCTGCGCCTGTAACGCCCGAAACCGCATTAATAATAATACTTTCGCTGCTCAATAAGCCTGCTTGCTTAAGCGGTTTTAGCGCATTAAGCGCTGCTGTTGGGTAACAACCTGCAACAGCAATTAGCTTTGCATTAGCGATAGCATCATGGTTCCACTCAGCTAGACCGTAAGCCGCTTCATTTAAAAGCTCTGGATGTTGATGCTCAAAACCATAGTAAGTAACGTAGTCGTCATTGTTTGCTAAACGATAGCCACCAGATAAATCAAATACCTTTTTACCCATAGCTAAAAATTGCGGCGCTAAATCAACACTTACCTTGTGATCGGTACATAAGCATACGTAATCAGCATCACTTTGAATGTCATCAAAAGCTGATACGCTAAGAGGAAGTAAAGGGCAGTCTAGTAAGCCAAGGTGCTCTGGGTATAAATCACTTAGCAATTTATTTTTATCTAAGCTACCCTCAGATACATAACAGCCTGTTAAAGTTAAGTTTGGATGCTTAGCAACTAAACTTGCTAACTCTGCGCCGCTGTATCCGCTTGCGCCAATAATCACTACATTCATTTGTTACTCGTTATCTTAAAATTAATTACTACTTATCTATAATGTTCGCTTAAACTAGCTTAGACGCTAATTAAGTCTTTTTTATTAATGAATTTTGATTATCGTCGCATTATTTTCATGGCGTTACTTTTAATATATTTATGCTCAAAAAGTGAATTGATATTCATCATAAATACTTTTATATTGTTATGCAATTAAATTGAATAATAATTTTGGATTTTTTTATGCCTTTGCCTTCGTTTATTTCCATGTACCAACAATTGATTGCAGCCCCTTCTATTAGTGCTATTGAAGACAACCTGTGTATGAGCAATAAAAACGTAATTGAACTCCTAGCCAGTTGGTGCGAAACAATCGGTTTTACGTGTGAAATTATAGAATTAGAAGGAGGTAAAGGACGCTATAATTTATTAGCAAAACGCGGAGAAGGTGATGGCGGATTAATGCTAGCTGGTCATACCGACACAGTGCCTTTTGATGACAGTCGTTGGAATCATAATCCATTTAAACTTACCGAACTCGATAACAAATTATATGGGCTAGGAAGTATTGATATGAAAGGCTTTTTTGCTTTTGTATTACAAGCGATTAGTGAACTTGATGAAAAGCAGCAAACTCAGCCTATTTTAATCCTTGCCACCGCCGACGAAGAAACAACGATGGCTGGTGCACAACAAATATGTAAGCACCCGAATTTAAAACCTGCGCGTTGTATAATAGGCGAACCTACTGATATGACGCCAGTATTTATGCACAAAGGCCATATGAGTACAGCAATAAGAGTGGTTGGTCGCTCTGGGCATAGCTCCGATCCCGAACGTGGTCTTAACGCCATTGAAGTAATGCATAAAGTGATTACAAAATTGATGATCTTAAAAGAACAATTAAAGCATAAGTATTCAATAAACCACTTCGAAATCCCTTATCCAACATTAAACTTAGGTAATATTCATGGCGGCGATAACGCGAATAGAATTTGTGGTTGCTGTGAAATGCATATAGATATGCGCCCATTACCAGGTTTAAGTGTACAAGAACTACAAGCATTAGTACTCGATGCAACGAAAGAGATAAATCAGCAATACCCAAATGCGGTGAGCGTTATTGATTTACATGAACCAATACCGGCATTTAGTGGTAGCACCGACAGTGCTTTAGTAAAAATGGCTGAAAAAATAGCGGGGCAAAAAGCGGTCGCGGTAAATTACTGCACTGAAGCGCCGTTTATCCAGCAACTCGGTTGTGAAACGATTGTAATGGGCCCAGGCTCAATTAACCAAGCACACCAGCCTGATGAATTTTTAGCGATGGAAAAAATAAAACCATCACAACAAATAATCACTGATCTTATAAAAGCAAATTGCTTTAGCTAATAAGATTACAATAAAGGCGCCAATTGGCGCCTTTATTAATACAGAACTAAGGCCTAATCACCTTTAACTTCTAAGTTAATAAACTTAACTAGTTCTTCAGGTTGCCCTACTAGCATCATAACTTGTTGGTTAATTTCCATCATAGTTTTACCTTCAGGTAGCTTTGCAGACACACTGAATGAATTTAAACCTTTCGCAAAGCTGGTTAAAGCCTCTGCAATATCTTCAGTTACAGGAGCTTGTTGTAACTGTTGCTTTAGCGTCATTTCCATTTGCTCAAGCGTCATACCTTGCTTTTCAAGCTCGCTTGATAGTAAATCTTTTAATTTACCTTGGTTATTTAAGGCAAAGCTAACATTACGCGGCTCTAATTTACTCATTGCTTGCATAACAAGTGTTTGCTGCTGTAATTCTTGCTCATACGTCAGCGGTTGATCACCCGCTTCTTGTTGCGCCTTGCTAATAGCCAATGAAGCATCCATTAACGCTTTTGAATTAGCTAAACCCATATCCATATTAAAACTAACAATGTCTTTTGCATCAAGCTTAACTACTACATCACTATTGCCAGACTCTTCATCGTAATCAAGTGATGAATGTAAGTCGTAACTTGCCGACGCTAACATTTCGTTTGTATCGGCTGGTAATTTTGATACAAAGCTTTTATCAAACTGAAAGCTTTTTACATCAAATGATGTATGTGGTGATATTTTATCCGGCTCGTAGCCAGTTATTTCAATGCTTTGAATATTAGCAACATTGTCACCTTCAGGGCTTATTACTTCCATATTTGTTATTTCTACACTCTTTGAAATAACACTTGCCGATAAACCAGCGTATTTAAATGTAGCGCCAGTTTGCTCGCTTACTAAAGCAAGTTGCTTATCTACTTCTGCACGCACTTCTTGAGTTGCTACGTAGTTTGCGTAACTAACACCACCCACGCCTGCGGCCACAAGAGCTGCAACTATAACTAATTTTTTCATGTCATTTCCTTATTTAATTCTTTCTATAAAGTGTCTCAACTTAAGAGTAACACTGAAGAACATCACCGATAAGTGTTAATTAATCAAACTAAGTAACTCATGTACAGTTTTTACAGGGGTAATTTTAGCGCCTAGCCCTTCCATCGATTTATGGTAATTGCGAAATGGAATATATATTTCTGTAAAACCATGTTGTGCAGCCTCTTTAACACGCGGTACACCACTGTCTATTGGGCGTACATCGCCGTTTAAGCTAAGTTCTCCCATAATACACGTGGTACGAGGTACAACAAATTCGTTTAAACTGCTAAGTAACGCGGTTACTAATGCTAAATCGATGCAGGTTTCTGTCTCATCAATTCTTAAACCACCCACAATATTAAAAAACGTATCGTGAAATATTTTAGTTTTAGTATGCTTACGTAATATACCGGTCAGCATTTTTATACGATTCATATTTAAACCAACACAAACACGCTGCGGAAATTCAGCTTCTGTTTCGGTAGTTAAACATTGAATCTCAAGCAATAAATTACGATTCCCTTTACGAATACAGGTAATAGTAGAGCCAGGTGAGTCGGTAGTTGAACCCGATAAAAATATTTCACTTGGATTATCAACGCTTAACATTCCACGTTCACACATTTTAAAAATGCCAACAGTATCAATATCACCAAAGCGGTTTTTATTTGCCCTAAGGGTTCGTATTTGCCCATCGTTGGTATCTATGTGTAAAAGCGCATCAACAATATGTACAAGTGTTTGAGGGCCTGCTATTTCGTTATTTTTATTTACGTGAGCAATAATGAACATGGTTACATCATTTTGCTTACAGTACTGAGTTAATGCTTGGGCGGCGCTTTTTACTTGCGAAGGCGAACCTGGGCTACCATTTGCCGTATCGGTTACAACAGCTTGAATAGAGTCAATAACAGCAAACTTAATTTTATTTTTCTCGAGCTCTTCGATGATGGTTTCAACGCTCGTTTCAGAAAGTAAATAAAGCTCGTCCGGGTTATAGTTTAACTTTAAACGATTTACCCTGTTTTTAAACTGCGATAAAGATTCTTCTGCCGTACAGTAAAGTGACGGCATCCGTTGTGACATTCTCGCCACTAAGTCAGATAGCAAAGTTGTCTTACCCGCCCCCGGATCGCCCGAAATTATATTAACAGAGCCAGTAGTCACCCCGCCGCTTAGTACGCGATCAAGCTCGCCGATTTCAGTTAGCTGCTTTTCAGCCTCTGATGTAGCAATATCATTGATTTTTTTAGAGCCACCACCAACACCACCAGCATAACCACCAACGTTCGCTCGTATTGATGCTTTTTTACTGTGCCCTGCTGAAGGCTTAAATTCCGCTAATGTGTTCCACGCACCGCAGCGACATTGACCCTGCCAACGTTGATAGTTCATGCCACATTCGGTACAAACAAATTCTACTTTTGCCGCTTTAGCCATTGATAACTTTACCTACTATTCTTTAATTAAAAAAAATTCTTACTATTAAGCGCTTATTTTGCCATTTCAGGCATTTACTTAGCAACAAACTCTTGCCTGCTTAAAAATCTAGCGTCACAATCAATAAATACACATGGTGTTTCTTTTTAGCTATAATTTAGGGCATACTTTTTGCTTTGTAATAGTTTAAAGTAACTTGCCAATAAAATGGCAAATAACACATACATAACAAGAGCTAAACAGTAGTAACTCAAATAATCGTACCTATATTAATAACATAGCGCGATTTAACGTTTATTGAACTTCTAATAAATGGACTTAACAGTATACCTACTTTTTCAATTAGACGGTGATGGTTTTATAAATGGCTGATGACATAATGCTCAAACACGAAGACCTCGTGAATGAGTTAAAAACATATTTAGGCAACGCTAAATTTGATCTAATTTTCAAATCAAAAACCGCAGGGTTAACTAAACCTGAGCAATTTTTAATGAAAATGGAAATGTCGCGTTTATCTCAGCCAGTGGCACGTTTTGTTGATCTTCGCGGATTAGTGACAGGCCAAGTAAAACCATATGAGCATAACGGCAAGCAACACTTTATGGATGACACAGCCATTGAAGTGTTTGAAAAAGCGCTTAAACAACATGGTGAATACACCTTAGCTGTTTACGAAGCCGTAATGAATACAGAAAATAACCACCGCGTATTACAAAAACAAGCAGCCGAAAAATCAGAGTTACAAGAGCTAGAAAATAACTTAAACACTGAAGTAATTAAGTTTGCCTCTTACGAGAGCCGCCGTGAAGAACGGATGAATTACTCAATAAAAGTAACGATTGATTACAAAGATAAAAAGAACATTGCTGCTAGCACCTCAGATATATCTTTAAGCGGTTGTAAAGTTAAGCTTGCAACGCGCTACTCTATAAAAAAAGGCGAACTCATCGCAATGCGCTTAGTAGGCCTTGAGCAAGACTTTGAACTTGGCCTAAAAAACGGTATTCAATACGAAGTTGTTGCAGTAGAAAATATCTCTCGTGAATTTAATCACATCCGTTTAAAGCGCACTTATATAGAAAACAACGATGCCTTTAATGACTTTTTAGAAAGTTTTATTCATGGTAATAAGCGTCGTTATAAAGTAAATCTAGATAATACGCTCGATGCTGTAGTATCAAAGGGATATGAGCAGTACTACATTCCTCGCGTAACGTCTTTATATGTGTTTTTAAGTAAAAAAGATGAGCAATATTACCCAAGCCTTAGCCTTACCACTGAAAATAATATTTTTATTCAGCGCTACTTTACCGATGAAAGAAAAACACCGTGTTTGTACAATATACTTAATCATCAGCGTATTACACAATTACTAACTCAAATTACCGCAGTAAAAGAAGATTACCTCTATACATTTACACATATATCATCAGGTAAAATTTATTACTACTCAGCGACGCGTACAGAGTTAAATAACAACCCTAAATTACGTGATCTATTTTTAGGTTTTGGTAGCCAAAAAGAGAGCTGGCAATGCTTTAAAATACAAATAATGCCAAGTCATCCAGATGATTCTTTTATACCGCTTTCACTACCTAATAGTGCCGGTGAAAATATAGAAAAATTAAATAAGCCACCTTCCCCTCGTGTAAAAGGCCTTATAAAAGATGTTAAGTATATTGTTGTACTTACAAATATTGGCAATAAAGCTGAACAAGCAAATTATAAACAACTTACTTTTGATAAAGCATTAGTAAATCAGCTTAAGCACTTTGGCCACGCAAAACACAAAACACCACCCTACTTAGATATTGTGCCACTTGAATACGTAAATTTACGCTCGCATAAGCGCTATCTTTATAAAACACCAGTTAGTGTCACTATTAATGATGAGGTATTTAACGGCTATACACGTGACTTTTCGGTAATGGGTTTGCAGTTAGAGTGCGAACAACCTGCCACATTTAAAAAAGGCGATATAGTACTTTTAGCATTCCCTGAACTTCAAAAAATAACTAAAAAGCATAAGCTTAGTGAACTAAAGTACGAAGTAATGGCCATCAGTAAGTCATTTACTACTATTAACCTAAAAGCAAATCGTATTGCTGATTTACCTCATGCTGGCGTGACCTTTTTCACTCAGCTAATAGAAGGTAATAAAGACAAACTTAAAGTATCTGAAGAAGCACCTAAAGTAGAAGGCTTATCTACCGCACTTAGAAATATGGTAACAAAAAGCGTTTGCCAATTTCCGCTATATTTACACAAAGAAGCTGCACACTTTAAAACGGGTGCAATTGGATATGGGTTATACGCCAGCCCTATTCACGTAATTTTGCAAAACTTTGGTTTATTAAGTAACAAAACTGACTTTTCGAGCATTCTGACTGAAGAGCAAATTATTAATGTAATAACACCAAATATTAAAGATCGCAGCCGCCAAGATGCACCACTTGCTTTTACACTTGCTATTAACTTCGACCCTCGAAAAGGCAGTATTGAAGAGGCTATTGTTAGCCAATGCGCTTTAGGTGAAGACTACTCAAGCTTTTATAAACAAATTAGTAAAGACATTACATCGCAACTTATATTCGTAATGCGTTTGTATATATCGCGCACAGGTCGCCCCGATACTGATTACCTTTCTAATGAGCTAAAATACGTAAGTCAGTACGCAATGCACAAAGCTAAAGATTTAGAAGAAGCCTTATGGGCCGTAGCTGGTGTGGGTGATGTAGTAGATATAACTGAAGAAGCGCTAAGCCATTTAGAACTAAAAAAAGAGCAAGTAGCACAAATGAGCCGCCGTAAGCTAATTTGGTTAAACCGCTTACGTTAAGCGGTTTAACTTAATTTATTTTAAAGTGTTGGTTGTTTTTCTAACGGAATAGCCAACATATACAACAATTGCAATAATGACCCTTCACAAATAGCCGCTTGTGCTTGCTCAACCACTTTAGGCTTACCATGTACAGCCACACCTAGGCCAGCTTTTGCCATCATCACTAAATCATTTGCGCCATCCCCAATAGCTACAGTTTGTGCTTTTTTAAGCCCTAGCTTTTGCTGAAGTACCTCTAAAACGACCGCTTTTTGCTGCGCATCGACAATCGTACCCAGTACTTTACCTGTTAGCTTGTCGTCTTTAAATTCGAGTACATTAGCGTGCACTTCATCTAAATTAATCAGCTCTTGTACACGCTCCGCAAAAGGCACAAAACCACCTGAGGCAATCGCCAAATACCAGTTATGTTGCTTTAAAATTTGGCACAGTATTTTAATACCAGGCATTAATGGTAATGTACTTTTCAGTTCTTCAATTAAGCTTTTTTCAATACCTTCAAGCTTAGCTACACGCTGATATAAACTCTCACTAAAATCAAGTTTACCCGCCATTGCAAGTGCAGTTACAGAGGCAACTTCATCGTATACGTTCGCAAGGCGTGCTATTTCGTCTATGCACTCAATAGTTATTGCAGTTGAATCCATATCCATAACCAATAAACCTGGCTCATATAAATTAGGCGGCGTAGTAACTTGCACTAATTGACAATCAAGTGTGTTTGAAAATTCTTGTAGTACTAACGGGTTTATAGTTTTATCTGCATTTTGCACGTAAAAACACAGTGCAGGTGCAAGCCCTAAATCAGGTTGGTATTGGCATATAGCGGTGACGTTTTGGTTATGTGTCGCTAAAAAGTCAACAATACTGGCAATGTGTTTTTCTGCAAAATCACCTGCAAATGCGATGCTAAATAACCCTAATGCTTTGTTTGGAATATAATCGAGAGGTGTAGATACACCACCACTATAGCTAAACCATTTATTAAGAGTTAAGTGTTGTAATGGTTGCTCAGCAGCTTGCTGTGCCATGTTGATTTGCGACATGGGATCTCCGTGTTTATTTTTATTTTCCTGATAGTTGGCATCTCAAAACTGCTATTCTCAACACTAAATTCGCCATCAGGTGGGGTTTAAGGTTATAGTTAGTGTAGTTGTAACATCAAATCAAAATGCTGTCAGTAGCATAAACGGTGACTATGAAAAATAACCATATTAAAAACCCTATAAGCGCATCCCAAAGAAAGCGACTCGTTCGCTTAATTCTTGCGGCTGGCTGTTTTGTATTACTCAGCTGGGTGGGTGTTAATAGTAGTTTTCAGAGCCACCAGTTACTTTACGATAGCGCCGACAGCACCGCCAAAAGCCTCACTCAGTTTATGGCTTTAAATGTTAAAACACCTTTAATCGAAAAAAACAAACCCCAGCTCAATGCAATCTGTAACGATATAAGTAAAGATGAGTTCGTGCTTTCGGCCACTATTTACGATCAACAGGGTATTTTATTAGCCAGTAGCGACAATTGGCAGTCGCACCATGTTTATGGTCAACTTTCTGATTCTACCCCCGGAATAAGTAAGTTAAAAACACCTTTTATGGAACCTGTTATAAGCGATGATGACCGCCCTATAGGTTTTGTATCTATTACTTATTTAACTCGCGCTGCAATATCCGACAGCCATAATCATTTTCATGACTTAGGCAGGCAGGTTTTACTAATGCTAGTGATTGCTTGTATTTTTACGTGGCAGTTAGGCCGTGGATTAAAGCGCTGGCAGGTAAATCGTTATATGCAAAAAACATCTGAACAAGAATCATAAAGTTGCTTTGCAAGCGTCTCTTTTTCGCTGTTTGGCTTTAAATCACATAGTGCGTCAAACACATCAGGTATATGCAATGGCGTGTTAACCTCCCCTTGGTAGCCACTTAAAGGCATTGAAGGTGAATCTGTTTCAAGCACTAAGTGCTCGGGCTCAATAGCGGCAATAACAGCACGGGTTTTAGCTGCACGTTTATAGGTAATAACACCGCCTACGCCAAGCTTAAAGCCCTGTTTGATATAGTACTTCGCTTGTTGGATTGAACCTGAAAATGCATGAATCACTCCCCCATTTTTTGGCTTACAACGTTTAAACGATTGCGCAATTAAATCATGGCTTTGCCTATGATGCACAATGAGCGGTAAGCTTAGCTCATTAGAAAGCTTTATTTGCTGTTCAAATAAATAAGTTTGTTTAGAGAGGTTTTCAATGCTTCTATCAAGCCCACACTCACCAATAGCCACCAGCTGATGCTTATTTGTAGTTGCAAACTCGAATAATGCTTCTATGTGCGATTCTTTATGTTGATCTAAGAAGTAAGGATGTAGCCCTGCCGCTATTTTTATACTTGGATAGGTTGCTTTGAGCTCTATAAGAGTATGCGATTGAGCAAGCGTAATACCCGGTGCAACAAACTGATTAACTCCCTTTGCTACACACTCGTTTATCAGCGATTCACGACTTGAATTAAACTCACTAAAATCGAGGTGGCAATGAGAGTCAATAAATTGCACGGTTACTTACTCATCTATTTATTAAGGATTTAAGCGTGTAATTTGCCAGCTATTATCTGCTTGGCGCAGATACATAAAACGATCATGTAAACGATGCGCCCCACCTTGCCAAAACTCAATTTTAGTGGGCACTACACAATAACCGCCCCAAAAATCAGGTAATGGAATTTCACCTTTAGCAAACTTATTTTTCATATTAGCAAAGGTTTCCATTAGTACTTTACGTGATGACACCGGACGACTTTGCGCTGATGCCCACGCTGCTAATTGGCTTTCTTTAGGACGAGATAAAAAGTACTTTGCCACAGCAGAAGTTGGTAATGGTTTAGCCCCACCGTATACAATAACTTGGCGTTCCATGTGATGCCACGGAAAGTGAAGCGATATTTTGTTATTACCTTTAAGCTCCTGCGCTTTACGCGAACCTGTATTGGTAAAAAATACAAAGCCGTTATCATCCAGGTGCTTTAAAAGCACTATACGCTGTGAAGGCTGACCGGTTTCATCAACAGTTGCTACAACCATCGCTGTTGGATCGGGTAATTGGCTTGCTACAGCATGCTCAAGCCATGTTTCAAACTGCTTGAATGGGTCATCTTGCAAGTTATCTTCGCTTAACGCGTCTTGCAGGTATTCACGGCGGATATCTTCGAGTTTCATAACAAATCCTTTAAATAAAGACTTAGAAAAGAGCTTAGAGTAGCGAGCTTAAAACAATAGATATTGAGTAGTAACAAATATTAAGATTCAGGTATATGCGATAGTAATAACACCGAGTCTCGAGTGTATTCGATAGCAGTAAACATAGAGTCTCAGGTGTATCGTTGGGTTTCGTTTCACTCAACCCAACCTACAACGCAAACTACACAACTCAGATATCTGCAAGTGTAGGAGTGCTAGCAAGGCGGTAAAACTATTTATGCCAAGGAGCATACGGTTTGTATGTGACTTAGGCTAAATAGTTTTACCAACGCAGCTAAAGCGAACTACACGCAGCAGACGGTTCACCTAAGTAGTTTAGCCTAAGACAAGGCATCCAACCCGACTTATCCCTATGAGCATACGGTTTGTATGTGATTAGGGTAAGTCGGGGTGGATAACGCAGTATTAGGTTAAAATACGACGGTGATTACATTTGCTCCATAACTTCAATGCCTAGCAAATCCAATCCCGTTTCTAGTGTTTTAGAAACCAAATTACACAACACTAAACGGCTATCGCGCACGCTTGGCTCTACGCCTTCTTTAAGTACTGGGCAAGCTTCGTAAAATGTCATGTATAAGCTTGCAAGCTCGTATAAGTAACCACATAGTACGTGCGGTGTTGCTTCGCTGATCATTAAATCAAGTACTTCTTCGAGCTGTAGTAGCTTAAGTGCAAGTGCTTTTTCTTGAGGCTCAACTATTTTAACATTAACACCAATAAGAGTTAGCGCTTCGGCACTTAAATCTGACTTACGGAAAATACTGCGTACGCGTGTATAAGCATATTGTAAGTAAGGAGCTGTTGCGCCTTCAAAACTTAGCATGCTGTCCCAGTTAAAAATGTAATCACTGGTACGGTGCTTAGAAAGGTCGGCGTATTTAACTGCACCAATACCTACTTTACGGGCAATTTCGCTGCGATCGCTATCACTTAAATCAGACTCACGTTCAGCTAATTTTGCTGCTGCGCGGTTAATTGACTCTTCTAATAAATCAGCAAGTTTTACTGTGCCACCAGTACGTGTTTTAAATGGTTTATTATCGGCGCCCATCATGGTGCCAAACGGGCAAAACTCGTAGCTTGTTTCGTCTCTTAATAAACCAGCTTTACGCGCTGTTAGCTCTACTTGGTTAAAGTGTAGATTTTGACGTGCATCTACAAAAATTAAGATGCGATCAGCACCTAATTTGTTTGAACGATAGTCACATGCCGCTAAGTCTGTTGTTGCATATAAAAAACCACCGCCAGATTTTTGTACGATAAACGCTGATGGCTCGCCATCTTTATTAGCTAGCTCATCTAAAAACACCACTTGCGCGCCTTGCGACTCCACGGCAATGTTTTTATCTTTAAGTAGGCTAATAATATCGTTAAGCTCTGCATTGTATGCGCTTTCAGCCATAATATCGGCTTGAGTAAGCGTTACATTCAAACGCTTGTATACTTCTTCAGAGTGTTTAACTGAGGTGGCTATAAATAGTTTCCAAAGTTTTTCACAGTGCGCATCGCCGCCTTGTAATTTAACAACGTAGTCACGTGCTTTATCTGCAAAGCCTTCTTCGTCGTCAAAGCGTTTTTTAGCATCGCGGTAAAAAGTTTCTAAATCAGCAAGCGCAACAGTATCTAAGTCAACGCCTTGGCTAATTTGATCTTCTAAATGCGCGATTAACATACCAAATTGCGTACCCCAATCACCCATGTGATTTTGACGCACAACCGTATCGCCTCTAAATTCAAGCGCACGTACAATTGAGTCACCAATAATAGTTGAACGTAAATGACCTACGTGCATTTCTTTAGCTAGGTTTGGTGATGAATAATCAACAACAACTTTTTGTGGCTTAGCATGCTCGTTTACAGCTAGTTTTGCATCATTGTTAGCCGCTTTAACGCTTTGCGCTAAAAACTCAGGCTTTAAATGGATATTAATAAAACCTGGGCCTGCAATTTCAGTCTTTTGAGCAATATCGCTTACATCAAGGTTATCTATAATTTTTTGCGCAAGCTCACGTGGGTTGCTTTTCATTTTTTTAGCCGCGCCCATTGCTGCATTAATTTGGTAATCACCAAATTGTGGACGTGTGCTTTGCGTTACTGCTGGGTTTGTATCTTCAGGTAAGCCTGCACCAACCATAGCTGCAACGGCTTTTTCAATTAAAATAGTACGAATATTCATATTTTTTTACCTTTATAAACCCGCCAAAGCAGGTTTTCTTTTAATTCTTGTAAATGAGCTCTAGTTTTCGCGTGTATGGCTAAACGTTACTTCTGGGTAACGCTCTACCGATAAGTTAAGGTTTACACGGCTCGGCGCAATGTAAGTTAAGTTATCGCCGCCATCGAGTGCCAAATTGCTTTCGCATTTACGTTTAAATTCTTCAAACTTTTTAACGTCATCACTGCTTACCCAGCGTGCCGTATTCACGTTTACGCCTTCATAAATAGCATCAACGTTATATTCTGCTTTTAAACGCGCTACAACCACATCAAACTGAAGTACACCTACCGCGCCTACTATTAAGTCGTTATTAATAAGTGGTCTAAATACCTGTACAGCCCCTTCTTCAGAAAGCTGTACTAAGCCTTTTAATAATTGCTTTTGCTTAAGCGGATCGCGAAGACGAATACGGCGGAATAATTCAGGGGCGAAGTTAGGAATACCACTAAATTTAAGTTTTTCGCCTTGCGTGAACGTATCACCAATTTGAATAGTTCCGTGGTTATGCAAGCCAATAATGTCGCCAGCGAAAGCATCTGCGGCACGTTCACGATCGCCCGCCATAAAGGTTACCGCATCAGAAATGCTCACTTGCTTGCCAATTCGCACGTGATTCATTTTCATGCCTTGGCTGTACTTACCCGATACAATACGCATAAATGCAATACGGTCACGGTGTTTAGGGTCCATGTTGGCCTGAATTTTAAATACAAACCCGGTAAAGTTTTCTTCAGTTGCAACAATTAGTCTGTCTTCGGTTTCACGTGGTAATGGCGTTGGCGCCCACTTAGTTAAACCATCTAACACGTGATCAACACCAAAGTTACCAAGTGCGGTACCGTAATAAACTGGCGAAAGCTCACCGGCTAAAAACAGATCTAAATCAAATTCGTTTGATGCACCAATAACAAGCTCAAGCTCATCGCGTAACTGCGCAGCTAAGTCTTCACCAATGGCAATATCTAACTCTGGATTATCAAGGCCTTTAATTGTGCGAACATCTTGAATTTTATGACCTTGGCCCGTTTTATATAAAACAGCTTCATCATTATGAATGTGATAAACACCTTTGAACTCTTTACCACAACCAATTGGCCAAGTAATGGGTGCACAGGCAATATTTAGCTCTGTTTCAACTTCGTCCAGCACTTCCATTGGGTCGCGAATATCACGGTCACATTTGTTCATAAACGTAACAATAGGTGTGGTACGCAGGCGTGTAACTTCCATTAGCTTACGGGTACGGTCTTCTACACCTTTAGCCGCATCAATAACCATTAAGCACGAATCTACTGCTGTTAATGTACGGTACGTATCTTCAGAGAAATCTTCGTGTCCTGGCGTATCAAGTAAATTAACAAGTGCGTCGTTATATGGAAATTGCATTACAGACGTAGTAACTGATATACCACGCTCTTTTTCCATTTCCATCCAGTCAGATTTAGCATGCTGGTTAGAGCCGCGACCTTTTACAGTACCAGCTCTTTGAATAGCTTGTCCGAATAACAATACTTTTTCGGTAATCGTTGTTTTACCAGCATCCGGGTGAGAGATGATAGCAAAGGTCCTTCGCTTGCTGATTTCATTGATAATAGTCTGGTCTGCCATTGATAAGTTCTTTTAGTTTATATGCGGGGTTGAATGCATTTTAATAAGCGTCTGCGAGTAAACCCGTTATGTTGATCGTAATTAACTACTATTCTCGCTGATTTTCACGTTGCAAACAGCTGATAATAAAGCGTCAATAGTTGATTTTTTAATAATGGCAATTGTAACAGGAGTCGGTATAAAAGTGTGCTATCTACTTAAAAATATCTTAGCTTTAAAATAAATGTGTACAGCAAGCGATATTTAAACGACCTACAATTTAGTCGTAGATCGCTTAAATAAAAATGAGTAGTTACTTAACAACATCAATAGTAGGTACAACCGACATTCCAACACGTAGTTGACTAAGTAAAGGCTGCTTAGCATCTAAACTAATCTTTACCGGTAGGCGCTGCGCTATTTTAGTAAAGTTGCCTGTTGCATTATGCGCACCAATAGTGGAGTAACTTACACCACTTGCTGGACTTAGACTGTCAACGTGTCCTTTTAATGTCACGCCTGGCAATGCATCAACTTTAGTTATTAACTTTAAAAGATGTAAAACTATGTAAGTTTTTAAACACTGAATTGATATTATTCAGTGTGATTTGTTAAATTTAAATAACTTAAACATAAAAAAAAGAGCTAAAGATCATGCAACTAATGATTGTAATTTAGCCACCAAGACCGCTATAAGCTTGTGTAATCAGGTCGTAACGCATATTATTGGCAGATTGCATGGAGGATAAGTCGTTTGGTCATGAAAACCAGTAAGTTAAGTATAAGATTATTATGGTATATAACACCTCTTGTTATTCTGCCACTGCTATTTTTAGGTGGCTTTACGCTCACCAATGTAACTAATTCAACACAAAAACAAGCTGATTTAATAATGAGCCGTTTTGTTGAGCAGCAACAGCAAAAAATATTCAACTATATCGACTCTTTTCACTCTACTGCAAAACTACTTTCAAATTCGCCAGTACTTAGTGACTTTTTAGCAAACGATATTAGCGCCAACGGTAATTACACCCGAAAACTTGGCGCGCTTATGGATGTATTTGCCAGTTACAGCGAAGCTTATCCAGATATAATTAGCATTAATTTAGTTTCAGCAAGTGGGAAAAGTGATGCCTACTACTCTAATAACCTAACAACAGCGCCCAAAAGCTATCCATTTTTTAATCGAGTATTGCAAAGTAATTTAAGTACACAGCAATTTATGATTCAAAAGGACGATGGCACCACGAGCTTATATTTCATTCAACGAATTGACAGCGTTGATTACTACTTGAAACGTCCACAGCAGCTTGGTTTTATTGTAATACATATAGAGCCTTCAATACTCAACTCCAGTATTTTAGAAGCGCCATATAACAACACACTTAATTTAATGTTGACCAAAGACGGGAAAATTTTATTTAGCTCCGACTACAACATGCGCGGCCAATACATAAGCGAATATGAACTTAACCAAGTACACGATCTTGCCGATATAGGCATGCTTTCTACCATTGAACTCTCAAGCATAGATAAAATAGAGCGCATGATTTTTGCCGTACAAATGCCCGGTGGATATTATTACGTTTCAACCATTCCCAAAGGTGTGCTTTATCAATCTGGTAAAGCCATAAGCTTAATAACAGGCTTAATTGTTATTATTTCGATAATCACCCTGCCAATATTAATTTTTATAGTGGTACGTAATTTATTACTTAATCCAATTGAATTACTAGGTGCTGCAAGCCATCGTGTTGGTGATGGCGATTTGTCGGTGCACTTACCAGCTCATACAAATGACGAAGTGGGTGTTTTGTTTAACGACTTTAACCACATGGTTAATCAAATTAGACACTACCAGCAGCAGCTTGAAGAATATAAACATCACCTTGAAGATAAAGTAGAAAGTCGTACTAAAGCACTTGAAGCCATGAACAGCCAACTAGAGCTTGCAATTGGCCAAGCCGAGCAAGCTAATCAGCTTAAAAGTCGTTTTTTAGCTAATATGAGTCACGAAATACGAACGCCACTTACGGCTATTATGGGCTTTACAGAGCAATTACTCCACAACGACAAAGTAGCCAACGACAAACAACATCTAAGCACTATTTTGCGTAATTCAAAACACTTACTAGAGTTAATAAATAACATACTCGATTTATCTAAAATTGAAGCTGAAAAGCTAGCTGTCGATTTGTCTGCGTTAAACGTAGTGCAGCTTGTGCATGACATTGAATCGATTATTCAACCACTGGCACAAGAAAAACAATTAACCCTTAATATTGATTACCAACTGCCGCTACCTCGCACCATTTATAGTGATGTGACCCGCTTAAAACAAATACTTATAAATATTGCAAATAACGCTGTTAAATTTACCGAAAATGGCAGTGTGTCTATTTGCGTGCATTATTTACAAGCAAGTCAAAAGCTAGAATTTGTAATTAAAGATACCGGCATTGGTATGTCTGAGCATCAAATAGAGCGTGTGTTTAAACCGTTTGAGCAAGCCGATGCCACAACTACACGTCGTTTTGGTGGTACAGGCCTTGGGTTGTGTATTTCTAAAAATTTAGCACTGTTACTTGGTGGCGATGTAACGCTTGAAAGTGAAGTTGGCGTTGGTAGCCGCTTTACAATTAGGGTATCGTGTCAGTTATCTGATGATCAACCAATGCTTGAGTTTTTAACGCAAGAAAGCCAGTTAATACCAGAGAAAGACCCTCTATTATCATTTGCGACCAATAACTTTGAGGCTAATATTTTAGTCGCTGAGGATAACCCTGATAACCAACTATTAATTAAATTATTACTGCAAACTTGGGGCCTTGAACCCGATATTGCTAGTAATGGCGCACAAGCTGTAGAAATGGCACTCGTTAACGACTATCAGCTTATTATAATGGATATGCAAATGCCTGTAATGGGCGGATTAGAAGCGACTAAAATGCTTCGTCATGCAGCATACGATGGCCCCATTATTGCACTTACTGCTAATGTAATGAACCACGATATAGGTACTTACCTAGAAGCTGGTTGCAACAAAGCACTCGCTAAACCCATTGATAAAGATGCTCTGGAAAATGTACTCGTAAGCTACCTACATCTTGAAAAGGATAATCAAAATAAGTGGGACAGCTTATTAAAAAGCGAAAAGTTTCAGCAAATTACTGATAACTATTTAGCCAACTTACCTACTTATTTAGAAGAAGTTAAAACTCTGAAACATTGTAATGACTGGGAAGCATTAAGAGGTATAGCGCACAGTATTAAAGGTAGTTCTGGGTGCTTTAATTTTGATGAAATTTATCACAGCGCTGCGGCACTTGAAGAAAATTTAAAAAGTAACAATAAAGTGCCAAGAGACGAGCTGGTAAATAAATTAATAGCAGCCATTGAGCAAGCAATTAGTGGCAAAGTAACCTAAAAGAAAATTTACAAAATAGTACAAGTTCGGTGCGTTAGCGCTCTATGCTTAAAACGCTAATCACCGACTTTAATTATGAAAAGTTTAAACCTAATGCCATGCCCATTAAAATAGCGTCTTCAAAGCCATTTTTGGCCGGATTATCACTTGGATAGTAGTTTTTACGCACTGACATCTCTGTAAAGCCAGCGTTCTCGTATAGCGCAATAGCCCGCGTATTAGATTCGCGTACTTCTAAAAAGAGGTTTTCAGCATTTTGCTGTTCACCATATTCAATAAACTGGGCTAACAACTGCCTTGCAATACCCTTACCCTGGTGGCTTGGTGTTACACAAATATCCATAAGCGTAAAATCAGGCCCTGCTTTTTCACCAATATAAAAACCAATCATGCTCACTTCATCAAATGCGGCAACATTAAAATAGCGCCCGCCTATACATGAACTCATTGTATTTAAAGTCCACGGATGGCTATGACATGCTGTTTCGATGGCCATTAATTGAGGTATTGCAGTTTCATCTACTGATTTAAAGTTTATCAAGGTGTTCACTCATTAAAGCCCATAAAGCGCGCTTCTCAGAGGCGTTGAGCTGTGGGGTTGGCAATGTAAGCTGATTGTCGTTTAATTGCATCTCACTGCCCTGTACAACGCTATTTATAATAATAGGTTCTGCACTGAGTTTAATGTCTGCAAGTAGTTGCTCATTTAGCGTTAAAGAACTAGCTATCGTGCTTTGCGATAAAGTATTAGCTTGGTCATTTGCTTGAGGACAATAATGCTGATTGAGTTCAAGATTTTCTATATCAAAAATAGCTGCGTAACGTGGATGCATAACAACTCAGTAGATTAGACATTTGAACAATATAAGAAGTAATAAAAACGATGTAAAGAAGAAATGGCAGGGGCGGAGAGATTCGAACTCCCAACCATCGGTTTTGGAGACCGCTGCTCTACCAATTGGAACTACGCCCCTGCAATGACGACGAATTATAGAGAAGTTTCGCCAAAGGTAAAGAGAAAAATCACTCTTTTAGTTTAACTGCTTTTTAAATAAACAAAACGGCGAATTAGCATGCTAATTCGCCGTTTTTTAATCACTTAAAATTAGTTAATTAAAACTAAAATTAATTATTCCCATTCGATAGTTGCAGGTGGTTTACCTGAAATATCGTAAACTACACGAGAAATACCATCAATTTCGTTAATGATACGGTTTGAAACCACACCTAAAAACTCATATGGTAAATGTGACCAGCGTGCTGTCATAAAGTCGATTGTTTCTACACAACGAAGTGATACAACCCAATCGTACTTACGTGCATCGCCCATAACCCCTACCGATTTAACTGGTAAGAATACAGTAAACGCTTGGCTTACTTTATGGTAAAGCTCAGCTTTGTGTAGCTCTTCGATGAAAATCGCATCTGCGCGGCGTAGTAAATCACAGTACTCTTTTTTGATTTCGCCAAGTACACGTACACCTAAGCCTGGTCCAGGGAAAGGATGACGGTAAAGCATGTCGTACGGTAAACCTAGCTCTAGACCAATTTTACGTACTTCATCTTTGAATAATTCACGCAATGGCTCAACAAGGCCCATTTTCATGTCATCTGGTAATCCGCCCACATTGTGGTGAGATTTAATAACATGCGCTTTACCTGTGGCAGATGCCGCAGATTCAATGACGTCAGGATAAATTGTACCTTGTGCTAACCATTTCGCATTTTTAAGCTTTTTGGCTTGCTCATCAAATACATTAATAAACGTGTGACCAATGGCTTTACGTTTATCTTCTGGGTCTGATTTACCAGCTAAATCATTTAAAAACTGCTCTTCAGCTTCAACTTTAACAATGTTTAAGCCAAATTTATTACCAAACATGTCCATCACTTGCTGACCTTCGTTTAAACGAAGTAAACCATTGTCAACAAATACACATGTTAGCTTTGCGCCAATTGCACGGTGAATAAGCATAGCCACAACTGATGAATCAACACCACCAGAGAGACCTAAAATAACTTCGTCATCACCTACAGTTTCTTTAATACGCTCAATAGCATCATCAATGATTTTTGCAGGAGTCCATAATTTTTCACAGCCACAAATATCAATAGCGAAACGCTCAAGCAAACGTAACCCTTGATGAGTATGCGTTACTTCTGGGTGAAATTGTACGCCGTAAAAACGCTTTTCTTCGTTAGACATTGCAGCATGTGGACAAGTAGATGTTTTAGCTGTTGTTGTAAAATCAGCTGGAATGTCCATTACTTTATCGCCATGACTCATCCATACGTCAAGTATGCCATTGCCGCCATCAGTAATATGGTCTTCAATTGCATCAAATAATGCACAGCTGCCTACTTTTTCAACTTGTGCGTAGCCAAACTCTTTTTTATCAGAGCTGTGTACACTTCCACCAAGTTGAGCTGCCATTGTTTGCATACCGTAGCAAATACCTAGCACAGGCACGCCTGCATTAAATACATACTCAGGAGCGCGCGGGCTGTTTTCAAGTGTTGTTGATTCTGGACCACCAGAAAGAATAATACCTTGTGGGTTGAACTCGCGGATTTGCTCTTCAGTCACATCCCATGCCCACAGCTCACAGTAAACACCAATTTCACGCACACGACGGGCGATTAATTGAGTGTATTGTGAACCAAAGTCTAAAATGAGAATTCGTGAATCGTGAATATCTTTGCTCATGGAGTATCTCGTAAAGTCTGATGCTAAATGCCGTTTGTTAATGTAAACGACTAAAAAGAGGGCTTGCAAAGCAAGCCCAGTATATTAAATTAATTACGCTGCTTAACCTAAGCGGTAATTTGGTGCTTCTTTAGTGATTTGCACATCATGAACGTGCGACTCACCCATACCCGCTGAAGTAACACGTACAAATTGTGGTTTTGTATTAAGCTCTTCAATTGTTGCACAACCCGTTAAGCCCATAGCACTGCGTAAGCCACCTACTTGCTGATGAATAATCGTTGCAATAGGACCTTTGTAAGCTACGCGACCTTCAATACCTTCAGGTACTAACTTGTCAGCTTCATTTGATTTTTGGAAGTAACGATCTGATGAACCTTCTTTTTGATCCATCGCGCCCAATGAGCCCATACCACGGTAAGATTTGTAATAACGGCCTTGGTACAATTCAACTTCACCTGGTGCTTCTTCTGTACCAGCAAGAAGAGAACCCACCATTACACACGATGCACCAGCAACAAGTGCTTTAACAATATCACCAGAAAAACGAATGCCACCATCAGCAATAACAGGAATGTCGCGACCTTTTAAGCCTTCAACAGCATCTGAAATAGCGGTAATTTGTGGAACGCCACAACCGGTAACAATACGTGTAGTACAGATAGAACCAGGGCCGATACCTACTTTAACTGCATCGGCACCGGCATCAGCTAGTGCAATCGCACCTTCAGCCGTTGCAATGTTACCTGCAATAATTTGTAAGTCTGGGTACTCTTTGCGAGTTTTAGTAACACGGTCAATAACGCCTTGAGAGTGACCATGCGATGTATCGATAAGTAAAACATCAATACCCGCTTCTACTAATGCAGCAATGCGCTCATCAGTACCTGCGCCAACACTTACAGCAGCACCTACACGTAAACGACCTTGGTCATCTTTACATGCGTCAGGTTTGTCTTGGGCTTTTTGGTAATCTTTTACTGTGATCATGCCTTTGAGTTTAAATTCATCATCAACAACTAAGATTTTTTCAATGCGGTGTTCGTGCATTAAGCCTAAAATCTCTTCGCGTGCTGCGCCCTCTTTAACGGTAACAAGCTTTTCTTTTTTAGTCATAACGGTAGAAACAGGCTGTTCAAGCTTAGTTTCAAAACGCATATCACGACTAGTAACAATGCCTACAAGCACATTATTGCTGTCGGTAACCGGAAAGCCTGAAAAACCTTTTTCGTGCGAAAGCTCAATTGCATCTGCAATTGTTAAATCGGCAGTAACCGTTACAGGGTATGAAACAATACCTGCTTCGTAGGTTTTAACTTTACGTACGTTTTTCGCTTGTTCTTCAATAGTCATGTTTTTATGAATAAAACCAAGACCACCTTCTTGCGCAAGGGCAATAGCTAAACGAGCTTCTGTAACAGTATCCATAGATGCTGAAATAAGCGGCAAGTTAAGTTTGATACCACGCGTTAAGCGAGTTGAAATATTTGCCGTGTGTGGCAAAACAGTAGAATGACCAGGTACTAAAAGTACGTCATCAAAGGTAAGAGCTTCTTTAGCGATTCTAAGCATTTTGGCAACTTCTCACATGTGGATCTAAGATAAGGAATTGCGGCCAAATTTTAACAGCGTTGTTGGCATGAGTAAATAATATTTCGCAAATATTTATGATAAAGTAGTGCAATAAATAGTTTTAGGTTGTTTTTTATGTTTTCGAAGCCTTCGCAGACGGTTTACACCGTGTCGCGCCTTAATAGAGAAATTCGCACAATCCTTGAGCAAGGTTTTGCATCTTTAGTGCTCACGGGCGAAATTTCTAACTTTATTACCCCTGCATCTGGACATTGGTACTTTTCGTTAAAAGACGATAAAGCACAAATTAAAGCCGCTATGTGGCGTGGGAATAATCGCAACCAAAGCTATCGCCCTGCAAATGGCGCGCAAGTTACAGTAAAAGCGCGTGTATCACTTTATGAACCTCGCGGTGACTACCAACTTATTGTTGAGCATATGGAGCCGGCCGGCGAAGGTCAGCTAAAACAAGAATTCGATGCGCTTAAAATGCGTTTGGCCGCCGAAGGATTATTTAGCTCTGCGTATAAAAAACCACTTCCGCAAAACATTAACCGTATTGGTGTTATTACCTCAGCAACCGGCGCTGCTATAAAAGATATTTTAACGGTACTTAAACGCCGTGCGCCGCAGCTAGAGGTAATCATTTACCCTGCTATGGTACAAGGCAAAGAAGCGCACCTACATTTAATTAATCAAATTGAATTAGCTAATGCTCGTGATGAAGTTGACGTACTTATTTTAGGACGAGGCGGTGGATCACTTGAAGATTTATGGTGCTTTAATCACGAACAGCTCGCACGGGCTATTTTTGAAAGTGAATTACCTATAGTAAGTGCAGTAGGCCATGAAATAGATACAACCATTAGCGATTACGTTGCTGATGTTCGTGCAGCAACTCCATCAGCCGCAGCTGAGCTTGTAAGCCCAAATACGCAAGAGTTACACAACAAAGTAACACAATTAGTTAATCGTTTATCTAACGCGTTTAAGCACGGTATTGCCGATAAACGCGCATTAGCAACGCAGTTACAACACCGCCTTAATTTGTGTCATCCGCGTAATCAGCTTAGTCAAAAATCACAACGTTTGGATGAGCTAAGCATTGCGCTGCAACAAGCTATGCGTAATCGTTTATATCAACAAGAACGCACACTCAATAACTTAACGCCGCGTTTGATGCGCCAATCACCTGATAAAAAACTCGCTTCAGCAAGCCATCAACTCTCGCAATTACAAGCAAGGCTAAACCAAGCTATACAGCATCAGTTACAACAAGCGAATAATAGCTTAGCACTGCAAGCAAGCAGGTTAGACTCGGTAAGTCCGCTTAATGTTTTAGCGCGCGGTTATAGCATCACTAAAACACAGCAAGGAAAAGTAGTTAAATCTGTGGGGCAAATTAAAACAGGCGATGTTTTAGTTACAGAGCTCGTTGATGGCTCTATAGAATCACAAATTATTTAAAGCTCTGTACTTAGCAACATTTTAAGTTCGCTATCGCTCGATGTGGAGGTAGTGCTTTTAAATTGTTGCCAAAACTCTTGTTCCATCAACTTATCGTTTAACTCTCGCCATTGAGCATTACCAAATGTGTCGTTATCAGTAGGAGCGGCAAGTTCAAATTCACATACTGTTTTTTTACATTTTGCACTAACAACGTCAGGAATAATTGATAAATCAGCTGTTAATAAAAAATCTTGTAATGCCATTTCAGTACGGTAAGCCCATTCTTCATCGCGCGTTTGATTTTCAAATTTATCACGTAAAATCTGCTCAAAATCTGAAGGGCCCCTCATCTGCTTTAAAATACTTTTAACTGTCGCTTTTTGCTCAGCAAGCTGTTGTTTAAGCTGAATTACTTGCTCTTCTAAAGGTAGTTCATCAAGCATTTGGGTTTCTGAATTGGTTGTAGGCGAGACTTCAGCGGGCTCTATACTAGCGACTTGCTCAGGTACTGCAGAGTCTGCATTACTCAATACCTCATTACTTTGTTGTTCAGTATGAAGCTTTTGCTGTTTTTCATAACTTGGCTGCGACTTAACAGATTCTGGATGACTTGAAGCTGCATTAAAGTAGCCCCAAGTTAAACCTACACCCGCAATAAACCCAATCCCTAGAGCCAATAAACTATTCTTGTTCATGTTAATTCCTTTTAAGTTTTATTATTTTTAATTACTTATAGCATTGCACTCGTGTGCGATTCGTTTTCAGGCTCAGGATTTGCTAAAAAGTTTTGGTTCATACTTTGCGCCGGACACTCACAATCCGGTCGACCAATAATTTTAGCGGGTACGCCAACAGCGGTTGTGTGTGGTGGAACATTGCTAAGTACAACTGAGCCCGCACCAATTCGTGCGCCCTCACCTACTTCAATATTACCAAGTACTTTAGCGCCGGCGCCAATTAATACGCCCGCTCTAATTTTGGGATGACGATCGCCCTGCTCATTGCCTGTACCGCCAAGCGTTACAGATTGCAAAATTGATACGTTATCTTCAATTACCGCTGTTTCACCAATAACAATACCGGTTGCGTGGTCAAACATAATGCCTTTACCCACTTTACATGCAGGGTGAATATCGACCCCAAACACTTCAGAGTTACGGCTTTGAATAAAGCGCGCTAGCTCTTTGCGGTTTTGTTGCCACAAGCAATTAGCCAAACGGTGCGCCTGAATAGCATGAAAACCTTTTAGATTTAATATAACCGTAAGATATGTTTCTGATGCAGGATCGCGGTCTTTTACCGCTTTAATATCCTCAGCAACAAAAGATAGCATGCGGTCACATTTTACAAATGCTTGGTCAAACAGCTCTCGGATAGTGAATGCAGATACCACCGCATCAGCCAACTTATTAGCAACAATAAAGCTCAATGCCGAACCTAAACAATCATGATTTAAAACACATGAATAAACATGACTTGCTAATAATGGTTCACGTTTTACTACATCGTTAGCTTCGTCGCGAAGCTGTTGCCAAATTGCATGACGCATAATACTGCACTGCCTTAAGTTGATATAAAATAGCCTTTTCCCAAGTCTAACGGATTTAACCACTAAGGTGTTAATCCCTTAGTTATTTGTTCTGGTTATTAGGTATAACTGTTTATTAAGTTTCATTATTAAATAATAAAAATGCCCCAGAACTTTAAGCACTGGGGCATTTTTTATACATTTAAAGATAGTTTAAAAACTGCTTAAATTATTGAAATACTTTATCGACTTTCATCACTTCAATATTCTTTGCAGGAATTGCTAATTTATAATCAGCAATTACTTTATCCTCAGCAACCAACTCAGCAGGTTTATTAGTGTTGTAAACCATTGGTGAGGTTTGCTGCGATGCTAAACGTTTTTGCATATCAGCGCCGTCACCAGTAATAAACACATAGTGAACATTGTCTGTTTGTAAGTTTTCTTTAATAACGCGGTTTACATCGGCAACGCTTAGCGTTTTAAGTTTATTAGTTACGTAACTTACAAAGCTATCTGTGTTGTAAAATTCGCTATCAAGCGCGTAACCTAATTGGCGATTTTGACTTGCAACCATTTGCGGCACAAAGTTAATTAAAAAGTTACGCGTAGCTTCAAAATCGCCTTCGCTCATACCATTTTTAATTAGCTTATCTAGCTCAAACAAGGCGGTACGTGTTGCAAAGTGCGCATCGTTATTAGAGCGAAGTGGGCGTAACCACACTTGAAATATTTGCTCTGAGCGCCCTAGGTTTGCATCTGGCTTGGTTTGAAACATACCACGTGGAAAGTATTCAATGTATGCGTAATCGCCATAGTTCATGCCGCGAGTTTCACGAATGCGCTCATATAAAAAGCTGTTAGAACTACGGTGCTCACCAAAATACGAACGCACAAGCCAAAGGGCTGTCCAGTCTTCGCTACTTCTTATTGTATCAATAGGAAAACCAAACGATACCGCCGTCGATTGCGCTGACTTTTCTACAATCGTTGCATGATGACCTTTAAGCACTGGCGCATCAGGAATACTTAAACGGCTTTGCTCACCCTTTGGTAGCGTTGCAAAGTCGCTCATCATTTTAGCTTTAAGCTTTGCAGGCACAGCCCCAATTAAGCCAACCGTGAGTTTAGATTGCGTAAGCTCGCTGTTATAAAACGCTTTAACATCATCTAGCGTCAACGCTTCTAAATCCGAAATATCACCATAGTTGTAGCTTTCGTAAGGGTGATTTTTGTAAAGCGCACTGTAGAGCACTTCTTTGCCTAGCTCTTCATCGTTAGATGCTTTTAAGCCTGATTTAATACCATCGATCATTTCTTTTTTAAGGCGCTTAAAGTCGTCGTCTCTAAAACCTGGGTTTAATAATTGATCGCTCACAAGTGAATACCACTGCGCTGCATTGTCTTTATGAATACGCCCTTGAAACGACAGCATTTCTTTATCTATTTGATAACCAAAGCTACCTGCAAGCGGATAAAGTGCTTTTTGAATATCTTTATAGCTTGTCGCCTCTGAGCCACCTTGTGCAAGCATAGCCGCAGTTAACGCAGCAACACCTTTTTTGCCTTGAGGGTCGGCAGCCGCGCCGGTATTGAATAAAAAGTTAACATCGATTAATGGCGAGCTATTGGTTTTATCAAGTACTTTAAATGCAGGCTTCGCAGGTGCTTGTTCAAGCTTTGCAGTAAGCGCATTTAAATCAACTTCTCGCTCAAAACCTGGGGCTTTATCAAGTGCCGACATTGTTAATGTAGTACGTGCGTTATCAGTAAAGTATTTATTAGCAACGGCTTTAATATCTGCGCTGGTGATGTTATCTGCCGATTTATACAGCTGGTTTATAACCTCAGGATCGCGCTCAAAATGCATGTAGCTGGCAAGGGTTGATGCAATCGCTTGCGACGAATCTAAGCCATTAATAAAGCTGTATTTAAGATTCGATTTTAAATCACTGAGCTTTTGCTCATCAACAAGCTCAGTGCGTGCTTTTGCATAAGTTCGATTAATGGCATCGCGCGCAGTGGCTAAATCGTCTGCGTTTTCTACTTTAACAAATACGTGTAATAAACCCGGATCTTTGGTCTCTGGGTTATAAGTAAACATTTGGCTGGCAATTTGTTTGTCGACCACTAGCTCTTGATATAAATCTGAATTACTAGAAAAATAAAGCTGTGAGATTAAATCAAGTGCTGCTCTGTCTTTTTTAGCAGGCTCCCACGCAGCGCCTTTGTAGGATACAAGTAACCAATGTCCTGGTAGCGCTTCATCTTGCTGGTGCAAATATTTTGGTGCTTGTTGAACAGGCTCTGCTTTAATGTCAGCAACATAGTTACCCTTTTTCCAGCTACCCCAATGCTTTTTAACCATTGCCATTGTTGCTTGTGGGTCTACATCGCCCACAATAACAAGTGACACATACTCAGGCTTATAAAATTTAGCAAAAAATTCTTTCCCGTACGCCATTTGATCTGGCATGGCTTCTATGTCTTTAAAAAAGCCCATAGTGGTGTGTTTATACGTGTGCTTATCAAACGCTTCTTCGCGTACAGCGCTTAATAATTTACGAATTGGGCTCGCGTTGTTTTTTAAGTACTCACCTTTTACCGTTTGTGCTTCGGTTCTAAATTGCTCTTCGGTGTAGGTTAAGTTTTGAAAAATATCAGCTTCAAGCTCAAGTACTTTATCAAGGTGCTGCTTCGAAAAGTTTAAATGGTAATTTGTGTAATCGTTTGTTGTATAAGCGCGGTTATCAACACCTGAATTTTTTAATATGTCTGAGTACACATCTTCAGGGTATTTTTGTGAGCCTTTAAACATCATGTGTTCAAAAAAGTGAGCAAAGCCTGTTTTACCCTCTTCAACTTCGTTACGCGACCCAACCGATACCGGAATTTGCAGCGACACTACATCAGGGTAGTCGGTTTTAACAACCATGACACGTAAGCCGTTTTCTAGCTCTTCAATTAAATAATCTTGCGAGAAAACACGGTCATCAGCTTTATTTACTTGTTCTTGTTGTGCTGTTGTTACCGTGCTTTGGTTTTGTTGCATGGTGCAACCTGTTAACGCCAGCGATACCGCTAAGCTGGTTGCTAATAATTTAAATTTCATTGTTGTCCCTTTTTAAATTGAGAAAATTTGTTGTCAGATGTATTACTAACTCACCCTCGATTATGCCCCAAAGCCAATAAATATAAGAGTCCCAAGGGGATTTATAATGTAAACAACTGTGTCAATTATAAATTATGGGAACAAGCACTATGAATAAACATCATGTTAATTGAAAAACTTTCATTAAATAAATCTATCTAGACGTCTAAATGGCTGCTATATTAAATCCATCAAAACAAACTTAGCTGGAATGAGGATTATGGCTTTATCACTAAAAGAGAAGATAGTGGACACCAACCAAGGTGTTTATCTTATTGGTACTACCCCGCCTAAAATTGGCACCGATAAAGCGCAATTAAAAACCATTGCAGAAAAGCTATTAGGTCGCTTACACGAAATTGAATACGACGGCGTGATAATTTACGACATTCAAGACGAAAGCAGCCGAACCAATCAAGACCGCCCATTTGCGTTTAAACAAACCGTTGACCCGCGTGAATACAGCCATTTACTTCGTAATTTATCTGCACAAGATGTGATTACTTATAAAAGTGTGGCGCAGCGTGGCGTAGGCGAATTTAAAGATTGGCTAAGTGAAACTAAAAACGACTACGATTTACAAAATGTTGTATTAGTAGGTAGCCCGTCATCAATAGGCGATATAAAGCTAAGCCTGCCAGATGCGTATAAAGCGATGGCTGAGCAATCAGATGATTTCTTTTTAGGTGGCGTTACTATTGCCGAGCGCCATTCAAGTAAACGAAATGAGCACGAACGATTAATAGAAAAAACAGCACAAGGTTGTCAGTTTTTTATATCGCAAGCTGTTTACGACGCACAAGCTACTATAGAGCTAATTACTAGCTACGCACGTACATGTAAAGCGCAGGGTATTGCACCACAACGTATTATATTAACCTTTACCCCATGCGGCGGCGAAAAAACCTTAGAATTTATGCAATGGTTGGGTATCTCAGTGCCAGAGGCAACTAAATGGCGCATGCTTGATGCAGACAATACATTAAGCGAATCAGTCCGTATTTGCCGCGAAAACCTCGACTTAATACTTAAAAGCTGTGCGCATTTAGATGTACCGCTGGGCCTAAATATTGAAAGCTTAACAAACCGTAAAGAAGAAATTGACGCGTCAATTAACCTATACCGTTTATTAAAAGCCATTATGGAATTGAACCTTGCGGAAAAGCTAATAGCTTAAAGGCTAGGTAAGAGCTAATTAACACCCTTCTTGGCAAGCCTCATGGCTTGCTTTTTTTGTTGGAAAATACAAAATAAAACTTATTAAAAACACGTAGTACTTCAAAAAACAACTAAAAATTATGTGCTATTGAGTACTTTTACATATAGCATAAAGTGAAGGAGTAATATTTATCTTAGGGAATTATGAAATCACTAAAAAGAAACAATCAACTATACGTTCTATATTCTAAAATTTATTTAAATAAAATTAGAAGGTTATTACATTTAGCAATAACGAAACCCTTCAGAATTGAAGAAGATAAGGCACTTCATAAAAACTGCTCCTTTTGGGTTGTACTCATAGTACCTATGGTGGTGATCATATGGTTATCTTGGAAACTACTCTTAGAGTTATTGAATTCTAACCGTATTATTTCATCAGTAAGTTCTGATAACCTACAGTTCATTGTGCACTTCTTTGCGGTACCCATCACTTGCCTAACGATCCCAGTGACATTAACAATAATGGTAAATCGCTTTCACTCGTCAAAACAAAAAGCTAAAAGCAACCAACTTATAGAAGTAAACAATGCTGCAAATAACTACTTTAATCACTTCGATAAATTTAAAGAATTTGTTAAAACTTTAGAATCATCAAATATATCTATTAATCCTTATATTACTTATCGGCTCATATTTTCAGAATCACATATCAACAAATTCGATATAAAAGTTTGCCCGTATAAAGTTCGCACAATAATAAATGAATTAAAAGATGTTGTTGAGTATTATGAGCGCTATTGTTTAGATGAAGGCTACACTAATAAATCAAAAAGAGAGATAGAAAAAAGTTTAACATTTCCTAATATAATCGAAGGAATTCATTATAAAAGTCAAAGATATAACAGCGACTCTTCGTTATTCAGAATATTACAGAGTCAACGAGAGTTAGTTCTAGCACTTCTATCTTTCCAAGGTGTACCTAACCATAATGAGGTGAGCGACATTTTCATCACGGAGTATCATCGAACTATATTATCTAAATTTGATTTGCAGGAAAAACACTTAAGAAATAGCTGAACTTAAAGATACTAGAATATACTTAAAAACAAGCTATCATTTAAGCTTGTTTAGCACATAATTTTCTAAACTAAATTCCTATCCCCCTAACTCCTGGCGAGCTTATACGCTTGTTTATTTTTATACATTGCGTGGTCTGCATCATTTAATAGCGCTTCAAAGGGCTGCTTTTGTTTATTAGTAAAACTAAAACCTATGCTGAGCGATAAATCGCAAACGTCTGCTTTGAGTAAAGCTTTTGAATACTCAGAGGATATTTTATCCATGATGTAATTAATTTTACTCTTATCGCTTAATTGCATTACTGCAACAAACTCATCACCACCTAAACGCCCTACTATGTCGGCATCTCTTAAATGGTTTTTTAGCGTATCAGCCAAAATAATTAAGGCTTTGTCACCTACTTCATGACCAAAGGTGTCGTTTAATTTTTTAAAGTCGTTTATATCTATAAACAAGCAACATACGTCGAATCCCAAACGCAGTGCTAAATTAAGCTTTTGCTGAGCGAGTAAGTTAAGTGCTCGGCGATTATAAATATCTGTTAATGAGTCTAACATGGCTATTTCGCGCATTTGTTCATAGCTGTAAACAAGCGCTAGGTCGTCTTCAATTAAATCGCGTAGTTGCTCTATGAGTTCAAAGTATTCATCGGTATAGCTAGTTATTTTAGTGTCTTTTAAGCATAGCGTGCCAAATACTTCACCTTCTGGCCAATGAATAGGTAAGCCTAGGTAGGATTCAACACCGTCCTCAACTACTTCTGGTAGGGTGTTCCATGCATCGTTATTGCTTGCATCATTAACATATAAAATATTATTAGTTTCAGCGACGTGCCGACAAAAAAGAGGAGTTTGAGGGGGAAGTATCGGGTTGGTTTCAAAGCTTGAGCCACCTTCGTTATTTCTAATAACAACGCGATAGCCTTTGCTTGTTGCCTGAACTATATAACCAGACGGGGCTGAAAAAAGCCCCGTGATAAGGTCCATTGTTTTTTGCCATTTATGCAAAGATATTTGGCCATCAACACCAGAGAATGCCCATTTATCAGTTTCAAACATTAACTTTACCTCGGCTATTTAATAGCTCCAGTATAGGCAAAAAAGTAAAGTAAAAGCTATTATTTACGACGTCTACTTGGCTCTCTTTTACCTGTAATGCGTTTTTTATCGCGATCTTTTCGAGATTTATTAGTATTTTTACGATTATCTTTGGGCTTTTTATTTAAGTCAGGCTCGTAACCTTCTAACCACTGCGGCGTTAAACGCGTATCGAGTAATACTTCAATTTCTTCTAGCAGCCATTGCTCATCAAGACTTACCAATGACATAGCAAGCCCTTGTTCACCAGCGCGACCTGTACGGCCAATACGGTGTACGTAATCCTCAGCAATGTAAGGCAGTTCAAAATTAATTACGTATCTAAGTGTAGAAATATCTAAACCACGCGCAGCGACGTCGGTTGCAACAAGTACGCGTGTAATACCCTCTTTAAAGTTTTGCAATGCACGGTCACGTGCGCCTTGCGATTTATCGCCATGGATTGATTCGGTTTTTAACCCATCTTTACACATTTCTTTAGCAAGCTGATCGGCCATTTGTTTTGTGCGAGTAAAAATAAGCACTTGGCGCCAGTTTTTCATGCCAATCATGTGCGATACAAGTTCGCGCTTACGGTCTTCATCTACAGCGTAAATAACTTGCTCTACTTCAACTGCGGCTGAGTTACGTTTATCAACTTCAATTAGTTCTGGGTTTTTAAGTAACTTTTTACTGAGTTCAAACACGCTGTCATCAAACGTAGCTGAAAAGAGTAAAGTTTGGCGATCGCCCGGTATATGTCGCAATATACGTCTAATTTCATCAATAAAGCCCATATCAAGCATGCGGTCGGCTTCGTCAAACACTAAAGAGTCTACGCTTGAAAGTACCACACTGCCTTTAACTATATGATCAAGCAAACGCCCTGGTGTGGCCACTATAACTTGCGCTGTTTTAAGTGCTTTAATTTGAGGGCCAATACTTGCACCACCATAGGCTAAAGCACCATTGATATTAGTGCCTTGTGCGTACTTTTCAAAGCTGGCAAATACTTGCTGAGCAAGCTCTCGTGTTGGCGTTAAAATTACAACGCGGGCAAGGCCTTGTTCATCTTTTTTAGGGGTATTTAAAAGCTTATGTAATAGAGGTAAAACAAAGGCGGCGGTTTTACCCGTACCTGTTTGCGCGCTGCCCATTACATCACTTCCGGCTAAAATAGGCGGAATAGTTTTAATCTGAATTGCGGTAGGCTGAGTGTAATTATTTTGCTCAATCGCTGTTAATAATAACGGGTCGAGATTAAGTGATGAGAACGTAGTGGCAGACATAGGCTTAGCTTTAAAATAACAAAGAGCGCTATTGTACGCATATTACTGTACTGCGTAAATTAACCAGTCCAGAAAAGTATTTAATCGTGATTGCTCTCTTTCGCTTTAGCGCTAAAACAATAAAAAAAGCGCTAAATAACCGTTGTATTTAGCGCCTTTTATAATTTGCTGTAGCTTTAAGCTGGCTTTAGTGTCGCTTTACGTTCGTTGTAAAACGCTATTAAATCGTCAACTGTTGCTTGGCAGTATTCGCGAATACCCGAAACCACCATGTGCTTTTCACCACTACCCACTTTAACGCCGTTTTCTAACAGGTTAAAACGTAGTGTAATTTTTCCGCGCTTACCAGTGTACTCAAAGCTTGGCTCTGCAAATTCAAGTACTGGCGCTGTTATATCAAGGTTATCAAGATTAATAAGCATTGATTCGTAAATTACCATCGGACGAGCAGGGTTTATCATTACCTCTTGCTTGCCCATTAATGGGATAATTACATGCGGAAAAGTTGTACCAGAAAACTCAACATAATTTTTTATTAGACTATTAGTTAGTGCTGGGCATTGGCTGGTTTTACCGCTGCGCTTTACCTTTAAAATTACTTTTTCGCCATTGGTAACATCAAACTCATCGGCTCCCTCAGGGAAATGTAGTTTGGTGTTTTCATCAACCATACCGGCAAAAGTAAATTCCATTTGTTCACTAATACCGTAGCGGTCTAGTACCAATGAAAAAAGTAAGTCTCCTGGCGCGCAAAACTTTTTGGCATCTTTGTCATGAAGTGGATTAAAATCGTCAGCAACGCATTTAGCGAAGCGACAACCCTGCTCACGAGAGATAGAAACATAATCAGCATGCTGCTGAAAAAAAGGACTTAACATAGTTTGTTCACTGCTTAAACTGCTTATAACCTATCTATATTACCAGAAAAAAAATATTGAGAGGTCGAATCTGTTAGATTAATGGCTAAATAAAACAGAGTAATAAAAAACAATGACCTTTTATTTATTAGCACTATCAATTATATGTGTTTTTCCGCACTACAAAATATCAATAATGCGGCAACCCCTTTGGCACTACTTAATGGCTTTAAGTGTAGTAAGTGGGTATTTTCAAGGTTATATAAATTTGTATGCTCTGCTCAGCACTGGGCTTTACGTTGTTTTATACTACTGTGTGCTAAATGCAAAGCGGGCAATAATACGCACTATTTTAGGTACTGTTTTTATAATTTCCTCACTGGCATTAGCACTTCATTGGGTGCCTGGTTTTAATAACCTCCCTATTGTTATAGATGAGCGTATTACAAGCGATGCGATTGCTTTTACCCTTTATGCTAATTTTGATAAAGCTATGGCTGGGTTATTCCTTTGTGCTTACTTTTATTCGAATAAAAAAGCTTTAAAAGCAGACTCTAATAAAGCAGGCCCATTAAACGTTAAACAACCTATTTTTATAATTATTGCTACTGTTTTAGCTTCGCTCACTGCGGCTTTAACACTTGGACTTGTAAGCTTTAACCCAAAAGTGCCCAACTTTTGGTTAGCCTTTATTGCTATTAATCTTTTATTTACCTGTGTAGCTGAGGAAGCTTTGTTTAGAGGTTTATTACAAACCAAACTTAGCCAAATAATCACATCTACTCGCCCAGCGCTACTTGCTCCAATAATGACAGCAGCAGTGTTTGCTTTGGCACATTTTGCAGGAGGATTTAACTATGTATTGGTTTCATTTATTGCAGGCTTAGGATATGGCTATATTTTTTATAAAACGCAGCGCTTAGAGTGGGCCATTATGTGCCATTGGTTAGTTAATGTTTGCCACTTCTTTTTGTTTACTTACCCTATGCTCAGTAAAATCTAAATACATTTACAAATGCTAACAATTTACCTGTTGGCAAACATTGCCAGCATTTGATTTTGTTAGTAATTTACTACTTTAAATAATAAATTAAAGGACTAATAAATATGCCACGTTTTATAATGACAATAACAGTGCTGGCCACAATAACGGGTTGTTCAGGAATGACTTATCATACAGATATAGACAACGGTGTTTTATCTCAAGAAATTGGCACCTACGTTAATAAAAGAGATTTACAGCAATTTTATAGCGACCAAGAAGCACACGAAAGTGGCGCAACACTCCTAGGCCGAATAGAAGGTGAAAGCTGTGATGGCGACGGTATGGGCAGCAATAATGTAAGTTACAATCGCTCTAAATCAAACGCGATTGATTTACTTAAAGCTGATGCTATGCGCAGAGGCGGGAATGCTTTTACTATTAATTCCTGTAGTGAAACCTCTGTATCGTACTGCGACCTATCTGTTTTATGCACCGGACAGGCCTACGACTATTAATAAGTAAAAGTGCAAATTATATATTAAGCGCAAAACTCAGTAGTACGCGCTTTCCAGACTCGATTTTAGATACGCTGTGTTCGTACTTATCGGGTCTGAACAAATACACGCGATTAAATAAATTTATAATGCATTTTGAGCATTTAAATACCCCACCCGCTTTAGGTTTCTCTAATACAAAATTAAGCTTGTAATAGCGCCCTTGCTGCACAGGGTCAATATGGTTCATTACGCTATGATTGGTTGGGTAAGTAACAAGGTTTATCGAAAATGTGTTACTGCTAAAAATGGCTTTGTTTTTTACAGGTGCAATCATACTGCCTCCTATGAGTTTATATTCCCTATTGTATCATTGGGCTAAGCACTAATACTTTAGTTAAACAATATCAAAATACGATGTCATATAGCTAAACAGCCTGAAACAAAAAAGCCGAACTTATTTTACTAAGCTCGGCTTTTAAAAGTACATTGTTTAGCAATTATGCACTTGGGTATTCGCGGTACGCACGCTCTATATTTTTAGCCTGCTTTTTAGAAATACCTAAATGAGCAAGCGCTACACGTAAACGAGCACGTGATAAGTCAGAGCCTAATATTTCCATTGCATCAAGCACTGACGTACTTGATGTTTTGCCTGTAATTGCGACAAAAATTGGCTCTAAAAAGTCTTTAATTTTAAGCTCGTGGAATGTAGCAACTTCTTTTGCAATTGCAAAAATAGCGGGCTTATCAAAGCTACGTAAGCCTTCTAGCTGCCATACAAAAAATTGTAGTGCTTGGCGTATTACGTTTTCGTCTGCTTTACCAGCTGTTAATAGCGCAGGGTCGTAAGTTGGAATACCACCTACAAAGTGCCCTGCCAGCTCAACCATATCCGAAAGGGTATTAATACGCGTTTTAGCCTCTGGTAATACTTTAGCTAACATTTCACCGTTAAACTTCCAATCAACAAAGCGCTGAATTAACTGCTCGTCGGTTAGATTTTCGCGGATCCACATGCCGTTTAACCAGCTTAACTTATCCACGTCGAATACTGGGCCACCAAGCGATACGCGCTTCATGTCAAAGTTTTCAATCATTTCATTAAGTGTGAACTTTTCACGCTCATCTGGCATTGACCAACCCATACGACCTAAGTAGTTAAGCACGGCTTCTGGTAGGTAACCCATTTCTTTATAGTAGTTAATAGACGTTGGATTTTTACGCTTAGATAGCTTTGATTTATCTGGGTTACGTAGTAATGGTAAATGACCAAGTACCGGCGCTTCCCAACCAAAATCTTCGTAAAGTTTTAATAACTTAGGTGCTGAGTTAATCCACTCTTCGCCACGGAAAATATGACTAATTTGCATATGGTGGTCATCAACTACGTTCGCTAAAAAGTACGTTGGGAAACCATCCGCTTTTAAAAGCACTTGCATGTCTACGTTTTCCCACGGGATCTCAATTTCATCTCGTAGGTAGTCGTTAAACTTAAATGTGCCTTCGCTTGGGATTTTCATACGTATAACGTAAGGTTTGCCTGCCGCTAAGTTTGCTTTAATTTCTTCATCTGTATGGTTTAAACCACGACCGTCGTATTTAGGGCGCAAGCCTTCTGCCATTTGCTCTTCACGCATTTGATCAAGCTCTTCGCTTGTTGCAAAGCAGTAAAACGCTTTACCATCGTCAACTAACTGATGCGCGTATTTTTTATATAAATCGCTACGCTCAGATTGACGGTAAGGACCAAATTCGCCACCCACATCAGGACCATGATCCCACTCAAGCCCTAACCAGCGTAAGCTATCCATAATCGCAAGTTCAGACTCTGGCGTGCTACGTACTTGGTCTGTATCTTCTATACGAAGTACAAATTCACCGCCTTGTTGTTTAGCAAAACAGTAGTTAAATAAGGCGATATAAGCGGTGCCAAGATGCGGGTCACCAGTTGGCGACGGGGCAACACGGGTGCGAATTGTCATGGTAAATTCTCTTTAAATAAGTGAGATAATAAAAGTGGTTTATGCAGCTACTTTGTTTAAGTAAGCAATAATATCGTTTGATTCATACAGCCATTGTACTTGGCCATTTTTCTCTATACGCAGGCAAGGCACTTTAACTTTGCCGCCTTGCTCAAGAAGCTCTTGACGATATTGCTCATTATTTTTTGCATCACGCGTTTCTATGTTTAAGCCTTCGCGCTTAATAGCGCGGCGTACTTTTACACAAAACGGGCATGCTTTAAATTGGTACAGTTTAAATTGTGAGGTTTGCTGATCAAGCTGTGCTTGCTCGTCGCTTGCACGCTTTTTACTGCGAGGAGTAAATACAAAATTAAAGAATAAGATTATACAACCTAAAAACCAACGAACTAATTTCATGCTCTGTGCTCTGCTTACAACAATTTAAGGAGCCAGATTTTAGCACAAATTTACAATCAAAAAAGCTCAATACTATTATCTATCTTTGGTTCGTTATTAACTTCTAATTCACTGTAGGAGGTAACTCTATTACGGCCAGTATTTTTAGAGTAGTAAAGCGCTAAATCAGCCTGATTTACAATACTCGATACAGTATCAATACTCACTAACTCTAAAAAACCAATGCTAATGGTTAATTGGCCAATTTGTGGAAAGGGGTATTGGGCAACATTAAGGCGTAACCGGTTAAGTGCAACATGTGCATCAGCCTCTGTTTTTGCTTGAAATAACATTGCAAATTCTTCACCACCATACCTAAATACATAGTCTTCTATTCTAAAATTATTTTTTAGTAGCCGTGCAACAAGTAAAATAACCTCATCGCCAATTACATGCCCGTAGTTATCATTAATATTTTTAAAGTTGTCGATATCGGCAATAGCTAAATACCAACGTCGCTCTTTATTGTTATCATTTCTTGGTAACAAAAAACCGTTACCCGATACAATCTCAATTACTTTTTTATCAAATGTTTGCCTATTTAAAAGCTCTGTAAGTGGATCTAACCGCGACTTATATAATAGCCCAAGCTGATTAGCATAAATATTTAAAATATGTACAGCTAACATAGTTGTTCGTTCTGGTAATTCTTGCTCGGTTTCTATTAATAAAGTGCCGACTACTTTTCCAAAATGATAAATAGGCACGTAACTTGTTGTGCTACTAAAGGCATAGATCACCCTAATTTTATTTTGTGTGACCTTTTGTAATAACAATGATGCTTCATCTGGGCTTAATTGCTCTAAATTACTGTTTGAATTAATAAGAGTTGGGGGTATGGGGGCTGAAAATTTTTATTGACGTAAATGGCAAAATTATCAACTTCGAGCAAGTCGCTAATTATTTGTATTAATGCGCTATCTAAATCACTTTCTTCCTCTTGCTGGGTAAGCTTAATAATCCATTCGTGCCCACACTTATTTGCCTTCATTACACTGCCTAAACTAATTAAACTTTTATTAGTCTAGACAATACTCATGAATTTACTAAGTTATGAGGTAATACTTATTAACTAATCCTTTAGAATAGGTATTAAAGTAATACTAAGTCGTCGCGATGCAATACTTCTGCGCCACTATCGTATTCAAGTAACTCACCTATTTGATTTGAGTGTGCGCCTTTAATTTTATTTACCTCGGTACTGCTAAAACGCGTTAAGCCACGCGCAATTACTTGATTTTTAGTATCTATTAAATCAATTAAATCGCCTCTTTCAAAACGTCCAAATGCATTAGTAACGCCTTTAGCAAGTAAGCTTGCACCTTTATTTTGAAGGGCACTAATAGCACCTGTATCTATAACAATTTGGCCGGTGCTTTTAGGCCCCGCTAGTAGCCATTTTTTACGGCCATCTTTTGGGGCGGTGAGTTTTAAAAAGCGTGTACCAGGTAACTCGTCACTCATACATTTTAAAATAACGTTTTTACCAGCGCCTTTAGCAATAATGACTTCAACGCCTGCACGCCTTGCAATGTCGGCGGCTTGCAGTTTAGTCGCCATGCCGCCAGTACCTAAGTTTGTACCACTGCCACCAGCAAGTTGGCGCAGCTCATCGTTTATATGTGTTACTTCGCCAATGAGGGTAGCATCGGCATTTGTGCGCGGATCGCTGGTAAATAACCCTTCTTGATCGGTAAGTAGCAGTAACTTATTAGCATTAGCCAAAATAGCGACAAGTGCCGATAAATTATCGTTGTCGCCTACTTTTATTTCACTGGTAGCGACTGCGTCATTTTCGTTAATGATGGGCACAACGTCGTAATTTAATAACGCATTGAGTGTATCGCGGGCATTAAGGTAGCGCTCTCTGTCGTCTACATCAGCGCGAGTAAGCAGCATTTGCCCTACATTTACCCCATATAAAGCAAACAAGTTCTGCCAAATGTGAATAAGTTGACCTTGTCCAATTGCAGCAAGCATTTGTTTATCAATTAAGCTTCTGCCACAGGGTTTTAATAGTTGTTCGCGCCCAGCAGCTACCGCGCCGCTCGATACTAAAATAACGTGATGCCCCTGCTTTTTAAGCTCGCAGCATTGGCGTACTAATTCAACCATATGTGCTTTGTCTAGCTTATCGGTGCCGCCAGTTAGTACGCTTGTACCAAGCTTTACAACTATTACCTGTTCCCTTTGCATGTGCTTTTTACTATTGATTAATTAAAGATGAATTAATTTATACCAGCTCGGTATTTTTGAACAAGTTAAAAATTTTCATGCTAGGATCTGATTTTATTAAATTAAGTAACTTACTCTCTATGCCTGCCAGTTTATGTTTAATTATTGCCACCTTTTTATGGGGCAGCTCTTTTATTGCGCTTAAATACGCCATTGCTATTTACGACCCTGCATTGGTGATATTTTTACGCATGCTCACCACGTTAGTTTTGTCACTTTGTTTATGGCGCTACGTTATTCGGTTTGAGTATTTAAAAGGTGACTGGAAGTATTTAGTGGGTATGTCGCTTGCTGAGCCTTGCTTATACTTTTTATTTGAAGGCCATGCAATGGAATACACGTCAGCCTCGCAGGCCGGTGTTATTGTCTCTTGCTTGCCTATTATTATTGCGTTGCTTGCCTTTGTATTACTTAAAGAGCATATAAGCAAAGCCATTGTTGTCGGTTTTACGCTGTGTATAGGCGGCAGTATTTTACTTACTCTTCTTTCACCAAGTACCGACCAAGCACCTAATCCGTTACTAGGTAACTTTTTAGAGCTTATGGCGATGGTGTGCGCTGCATTTTATACCGTAAGTATTAAACATTTAGCTAATCGCTACTCGCCCCTGACTTTAATTGCTTTGCAAGGTATTAGCGGCAGCTTGTTTTTTGCGCCGTTTTTATTTTTTATCGACCTACCAAGCGAAAACCAACACGACTTAACTGCGCTCATGAGCATCTTGTATTTAGGTTCGTGTGTAACCCTTGGCGGCTACGGCATGTACAACTATGCAATTAGCAAAGTATCGGTATTAACCGCCGCTGCGTACTCTAATTTAATTCCTATTTTTACACTTATTTTGTCAGCTATTATTTTGGGCGAAGTGCTCAACGTTTGGCAATGGCTGAGCATATTTGTAGTATTTATTGGCGTAATGGTAAGCCAGCGCCATCAAGAACTCGTGGTTGATATACCGCTTAGTGAATCAGGCGAAGACATTTGCGCAGATACAAGCAATCTTAAATCAGTACCCGAGGCAAGCGAATCAAAAGGGTAACAGGTAAGCAAATACAGCCCAGGTGTTTGTAAAAATGAGTTTTGGGATTGATGAATAACCTCAATCCCCGTTACCTTATAATTTTGAATCACCCCACTTTGCAGCTGCAAAGTAAACGCCTCTCCCACTTTGGCGTTTTGTAAAAATGCAAAGTGGGTGTCGTTATGCCCTGCTATTAGCGCGCCTTTTTCGTTCCCAAATTCTTTTCCGCCCAGCTCCCCTGCAGGTAAAAATTGGCTAGGCGCAAACGCTAAATTACGACCACTCGCTCCAGCCAATACACTTAATGTTTTATTATGGCTTGGCCAATCAAGCTTTGCAGTCACGTAGCTGTCGGCGTAATACCACGGTTTTACTTTAGTGTCGGGTGATTTAAGTGCCTCTTGCCATGCTTGCTCAATTAATATTTGAGCAAGCCACGCTTTTGCCTGCATATAAGCGCCGTGACCAAATAATCCAAGCCCAGCTATTAGTAAGCCCACGCTTAGCCACTTTTTCATTTACGTGCCCTGCTTAATTTAAGCCCTCTATTTATTTTAAGGGCGCTAAATCCCAATAATAAAATACAGCCTAGTAATATATGTAACCTGCTTTGCCCATCGGTTTGCGGTAAACGCATTGCCATACCTTGTGGTACTGCATTAGTAGCTTGCGCTGTTTGCTCTGCCACTTCTTTTATTTGAGTTTGTTCAATCGCTATAAAAGCAGTAAACGGGCTAAGTAATTGATGAGTAAGCGCAAGCTCCTGTACTTCCTCTTTAACTGTACTTTGCTCGTTGTATAAAAGTAATGACTTGATTTTTTGGCGCGCCCATAGTTTTGCAATGCCTTGAGCGTTTGAGTTATTTTGGGTGCTTAATTTAATACTTAAAGGACCTTGTGCTGTTTGCCCAGCAAGTACCAAATTTTTAGCATTATTAAGTTTTATAGCGACCATGATAGGCTCGCCAAAATATAAATCAGGTAGTGGTGATGGCCAAAAATCTAAGCTGTTACCGCTTTCATCGCTTAGCGCCAAGTTAGTAATAGCCGGATGTGCAAGCTTATCAAACAACTGCTGCATTTTAGGTTGCACCTCACTTGTGCTGCCTATAAACGTAAATGAGCCTTTGCCTATATCTGCCGCTCGGCGCATAAAAAAGCTATTCGGTGCGCTGCCAATACCCACTGTAAATAAGCGGCTATCGCCTAATTTACTTTGAATATTTTTAAATAATGCATCTTCATTACTTACGCTACCATCAGTTAAAAATACAACTTGGCGTACAAAACCATCAAACTGGCTGCCATCAAGTACGGCATTAAGCGCACCTTGTATTTCTGTGCCGCCGTCGGCCTCTAGGCTATAAATAAATCGCTCTGCACGGCGTAAATTAAAGTCACTGGCTATAAGTGGTTTATCGCTCATTGGAGTCACTATGTTGTCAAAACCAATAATGTTAAAGCTGTCGTCGCTATCAAGTAATGAAAGTGCATAAAACAACGCTTTTTTAGCTTGCTCCATAGATTGCCCATGCATAGAGCCTGACGTATCAACTACAAATACCATTTCGCGAGGTAAGCGCTGAGTTTGTGTAAAGTGATCCCCTGGTGGCATTAGCATAGCAAGCCCGTATCGGTCACCATTTTCAAACTGCTGAGTAAAAAATGCGGCTTGAGCTTGCTCTTTTTGCAGCGGTTTAAACTCCAGTACAAAGTCGCGATTAACTGCATTTGTCTCATTTAACGCTATTTTATATTGTCCAAACGCAGTGTTTTGCACATCAACATTGTGAAATTTAGAACTGATATCCACCAGCTCTAAGCCTACGTCTATATCTATGTTTAAGGTAAATTGGCTGCTTGGTACGTTATCATTTTGAGTGATGTTTTGAATGCTGTAAACAGGGCTTAACCATCCCGTTGGGAGCGGATTAACATGCGCTTGATTTTGAGTACTAACCTCAACCTCACCACTAATCGCGTGATAACGCGGTGTAATGGTAGTAGGAAACCTAATAGCGAATGTACCGCTGCTGTAATCAATTATTTCTTGATACTCAAGCTCAATAATCACTTGCTCACCAGGACCAATATTTGCCACATTCGTAATAAACATATTGGCGCGTTGCTGGCGTACAAGGGCCGCTTGCTTACCTGCTTTTTTAGCCTCCTCGTATTTTTTTTCGGCTTCCACTTTTTTATCAATTTGGCCTTTAATGACTCGCTCACCTATACGCATAGTCATGGCATGTACGGCGCTTTCATCAGGCAATGGAAAAACGTAGCGCGCGTTGACTGCAAACGGGTTTTCGTTTTGATAGGTTTGCGTAACTACAACATGATTAATTAGGCCGGTTAAGGTCATATTGGCGTCGCTTTTTAATATTATTGCGGGGCCTGCTGGCGCACCATTGCTATCAAAAAGTTCTAACTTGGGTGATTGCGCTTGGCTTTTAAAGCTCGCTAACAGCACAATCGCTATGAATATAAAAATGCTTACTTTAGTAAGCATTTTGGTTGGTTTACTCAACATAAAATCACTCCATCGAACGCTTTGTTTTAAATAGTTTTAGTTACTCGCCGTTTGGCCATTTACAGGGTTCATTGAGCGAGTGGTAAGCGTTACGCGTCTATCAAAAAAGTTATCTTCCACCGTGTTGCTGTTAGCCAATGTTTGCTGCTCGCCAAATGCCTGCGTACTTAAGCGTTTGTGGCTCACGCCGTGTTTTATTAAATAGCTTTGCACGGCATTTACACGCGCTTTAGAAAGTAAAAGGTTGGCTTGTTCATCGCCGCGTTGATCGGCAAAGCCACTTAAATCAAGTGCGAGTTGTGGTTGGTTGTTTAACAAGGTAACTAGTTGGTCTAACTGCAGTGCAAAATGCGGGGCAATAACACTTGAACCTGTTTTAAATTGCACCGTCATCGCCAATAAGTTATTAATTTGAACTTGAGTTAACTGCTCATTTTGATTGGCAAGCACTTCTAGCTGTTGCTCTAACATATTATTGTGGTTAAGCACGTGTTGGTAATCGCTAGTTTTTTCTTTCATAACCGTAATGGCACGCTCTTGCTCTGCAATTTTGTTATCTGCTACTTTTGAATCACCTATTAAACCACCGGCAAATGCCCCAATAAACGCACCTATTGGTCCGCCCACTACGCCGCCAATAATAGCGCCTGCACCTAGCCCAATAGCCGTTTCTTTATGGGCTTCTTTTGATGGCGTGTTAGATGTTGAGGCAATTGCTGGAGTACAAAAACTAGCAACGAGTGTTAACGCAATTAATGTCTTCTTCATGATTTGATCCTTAAACTTACTTTTTAATTTGTGATGTTTTGTTTTGATGGGTGTATTAAAACAAGCTCAAGTGGCAGCAAAGGGGATCAAAAATGGCAAACTGCTGAGCAATTGTGGCAAAAAAATGGCAATTGCCTTTTTAACCTTACTTAGCTTAAAAACTTCGATATAGTGCACAGCAGAGCCGATAGGATAATGATTAAAATGAAAAAAATAGCCATCGTTGAAGATGAACCCGCAATCCGCGAAAACTACACAGAAATGCTGAGCGCACAGGGCTACCAAGTAAGTGGCTTTGAAAATCGCGCCAGCGCTGAAGCTGAATTTAAAAATGCCCTGCCCGATTTAGCCATTGTTGATATTGGCCTAGGCCATGAAATAGATGGTGGTTTTTTACTGTGCCAAACATTGCGTTCGCTTTCTAAAACACTGCCTATTATTTTTTTAACCGCCCGCGATAGCGAAATAGATACTGTATGCGGCCTGCGCATGGGCGCCGACGACTACCTAACAAAAGACATAAGCTTGGCTCACTTAGCTGCACGTATTGGTGCGCTGTTTCGCCGAATGGAAGCACTTGAACAACCCGCTGATGCAAACGCACTCATAGCACGCGGGCACTTAACGCTCGACACGCAACGTATGCAGGTATTTTGGCAGCAACAATTAGTTGATTTAACCGTAACCGAATTTTGGATGCTGCATTCACTCGCCCAGCGACCAGGCCATGTTAAAAGCCGTAACGATTTAATGAGCGATGCAAAAATTTATGTAGACGACAGCACTATTACTTCACACGTAAAACGTATTCGTAAAAAGTTTATAGCACTCGATAGCACCTTTGATTGTATAGATACCGTGTACGGTATGGGCTATCGGTGGGAACAACACTAATGCTACGATTTGGTCTGCGCAGTAAATTTATATTACTTTCATGTTTTTTGTTTTTGCTGCCGTGGCTTGGCTACGAGTACGTATGGGAAATGGAAAAGTTTTTACGCCAAGGCCAAGAAAAAACCCTCGTAGGCACTACTCGCGCACTTGCCACTGCATTACATGAACGCCCTGCATTATTTGACGAACAAACCAACTTTTTAGACCAAGTAGTAAAAGGCCGCGATTTATACGCTTATAATCTTAAAAATCCTATTCAGCTCGACGGTAAACTTAACGATTGGGACAGCTACCAACCGCTATTTTGGCATTACGACAAGCGCTACTTACAAAAAACAGATAACAAACATCAAGCCCGTGACTTATCGTTTTATCATATGGTGGGAAAATTTGATAACTACTTATACGCCGTATTTAAAGTCACCGACAATACCCTTATTTATCGCGCTAAAAATAGCTTAAGTATTACCAATAACGATTATTTACAAATTGGCTTAAAAACACCTGACGGCCAATTTAATACCTATATAATTGCGCCACGCCAAGATGGCTGGGTTAATGCATTTGATGCAAATACCAAAGCCCCTTTTACAAAAATTCAGGGCTATTTTGAAAGTACCGAATCAGGTTATAACGTAGAGCTGCGCTTTCCTATTAGCATGCTAGGCAACAAACTTGGCTTTGCTATTGTTGACGTAGATAGTAAAAAGGCATTGTTAGAGCCTAAAATAATGTCGACCTCAAACTTAAGTAACCCAAACGATTTAGGCTCAGTATTAGTCCCTTCTCCAGAAATTAGCCGTATTTTAAAAGGCATGGGCCACAGTGGTAGCCGCATTTGGGTGGTCGATAACCATCATCGCGTACTTGCGCAATCGGGTACTATTCAAAATGCAGATGGCGTATGGGCTGATGGGCTTGCTAATAAAGCACCTGAAACTTGGTGGCAGCGCTTTGAGCAAAATTACTTACACCCTATTTACTATAAAATATTAACGCGCCCCGAAAATGAGTTTTTAGATACCCTGCACGATGTAGCCTCTATGCAGGGCACACATTTAGCGAAAGCATTAAAAGGACAACCAGCATCGTCTTGGCGATTAACACCCGACAGTAAAGCCGTTATTTTATCGGCCGCTTACCCTATTTGGATTCAAGACCAAGTAATTGGCGCGGTAATAGCAGAGGAAACCACAAACGGCGTACGTACGCTGCGTAACAAATCGCTCGAAAAACTCTTTAACGTTATTTTAGCTGTAATGCTAATTGGTACTGTCACCTTGTTCTTTTTTGCCTCACGTATATCAAACCGAATTAGGCGACTGCGCGATACAGCTGAACAAGCGATTGATGCACAAGGGCGTGTTACCGGCAGTATTAATTACAGCGACGCTAACGATGAAATTGGCGATCTGTCTCGTAGTTTTTCAAATATTGTAAGCCGACTTGGCGGCTATACCGATTACTTAGAGAATATGTCGTCGCGGTTATCCCACGAGCTGCGCACGCCAGTTGCTGTAGTGCGCTCATCCCTTGAAAACTTACAAAGCTTGCCACAAAACGAGCTGAGTCAAAAATACCTCGACCGCGCCAGTGAAGGCGTTGAACGCTTAGGTAAAATAATAACCACCATGAGCGAAGCCACCCGCCTTGAGCAAAGTATTCAAAGCAACGAGTCTGAGCCTTTTGATTTACAAAAAGTAATAAATGGCTGTATGCAAGGCTATCAGCTTACTTACCCAAACCAGTTATTTACGCTTGATGTATGCCAAAGCAAATTACCTATGCAAGGTGCACCGGAGTTTATAGCTCAGCTGCTTGATAAACTTATTAATAACGCGCTGGAGTTCAGCAAAGCCAATACGGCTATTAATGTAAGCCTTAGGCACACTGAAAATAAAGCAACATTAACAGTGAGAAACACAGGCCCTGCGTTACCCGAAGGATTAACTGAGCATATTTTTGATTCAATGGTGTCGGTACGTAGCCTGCAAATGCAGCAACAGCCACATTTGGGGTTAGGGCTTTATATTGTAAGGCTGGTGTGCGACTACCATAAAGGCAGTGTAACCGCGCAAAACAACGAACAAGGTGATGGTGTAGTATTTACCGTAACACTGCCGTTAGCTAATGGTTAGGGCTTTATTTGTACCGTTATATTTATAGCCACTGCATTATATGCAAATAGTAAGTACGTAATAAATTAAATTCAGCTGTATATTTTTAGTTAAAAAGAGTTACTTAAATTTATCTTAACCCCATATAAATTAACAAATAAACCCCTCTCATCCCTTAAAACCCGCCGGTTACAATTTAGTACAACTTCAAATGTAACTATTCACTTTTTATTCAGTCAAATGACCATACCCTACATCATATTAAAGTATTAAATTGAAGGAATACTCATGAAACCATCACTAGAGCGTGAAGAACTAGACTTTATTTTTGACTTATACAGGCCCTCTAAAAAGCCCAAGTCTGAAGAGGTAAAACCAAAAAACACCAATTACAAAGAGCTAAGAAAGCACGACACGACTAAAAACCAAGGCGTATCGCACTACTTAGTCTAATTTTATTACGCTTGGGACTTCTCATGTTCTAAAAATGCTTTAATGCAGTTTATTTCTGCAAGTTTTACTTCTTCGCCTATTTCAGGGCCTTTTTTGCCATTTTTAAGTGCATCTTGCACTACTTGTTTCTTATCCATTTTTTGCAGTTCAGTATGAATTGCTCGCAGCTTAGCTGCTTGCGGGTATGGCTTATCTACCAGTGTTTCACCACGCCCTTGTGCATCGCATTGGCATGCTTGGGTAAACGCTATAAAACGTTCTGGGTGTACCAACGCATTTAAGTTAGTCACTATTAGCTTGTGAATGGTTTGCGGCCTTAACTGATCAACTGTATGGCAAAGGGTGTGATTATCACTGGTGAGTACACCAACATCGCGAAAACGGTTAGGCACTTTTAAGCGCTCACAAAACGCCTCAATAACTGCAACGCCTTCGCGTTCATGCCCCCGTAGGTTTCCATATTTTTTAAAACTAAGCGCTTTTCCAAAATCATGGGTAAGTGCAGCAAAACGTGCTTCCAAGTTAAAATTTAAATCGGCTGCACGCCTAAGTACCAACATAGTATGAACAAATACATCCCCTTCAGGATGATGGTTTGCCGGTTGCGGTACATTAACCATGCGCTCAAGTTCTGGAAAAATACCCAAGCCTTGCAATGCTTCAAAATAAAGCTCAGGATGCTTTTCACCCAGTGCTTTTTCGGTTTCAAGCCACACGCGCTCAGGTACTAAATGATTGAGCTCACCTTTATTTTTAAGCTCGCGCATCAATTCATACGTACTTGGGTGAATACGCCAATCGCTGCCATAACGCGCTAAAAAACGGGCAATACGCAGTACTCGAACAGGGTCTTCTACAAATGCCTCAGTGGTGTGGCGCAGTGTTTTATTTTGTAAGTCAGTTTGGCCATTAAACGGGTCAATAATATTACCGTGTTCATCAAGCGCCATTGAATTTATGGTTAAATCGCGCCTTGCTAAATCTTCTTCTAGCGTAACGGTTGGGCTGGCATCAACCACAAAGCCAGTATAGCCTTTGCCACTTTTACGCTCTGTGCGTCCTAGTGCGTATTCTTCTTTTGTTTTTGGGTGTAAGTAAACCGGAAAGTCACTACCTATTGGCACAAAACCAAGCGATTCCATCGTTTTTGGTGTTTCCCCAATCACTACATAGTCGTTATCTTTTGATTTTATATTTAGCAGTTTGTCGCGCACTGCACCGCCAACGAGGTAAACTTGTTTTAAGTTACTTTTCACTTTATTCCCAATAACACTTGCCCAATTGTTTGACGCTAATCATATCATTAATTAAAAAATTCTGCGGTATTTGCCAAGCTTAAGTAAGCTCATTACAATGGCGCATTATTTTTAGCTATAGCCTCATAATTAATGAAAAACCATTCATCAAAAAAAGAACTCATGTTACTACCCATTTTATTAGTGGTTATTTTGATGTGTGTGGCGGGTCACTTTTTACTACAAGCAAATTTTCAAGACAGTAATGTGGTTGAATACATGTTGGCAGCACTGCCGTTTGCTATGTTTGGGTTGGTTATTGTGGCGTTTAAAATGGCGGCTAAAAGCGAAAAGGATGAACAAAACGAGCAGGACTCTTAATCCTACTCTGTTTTAGCTACTTATTATAATTTAAAGTATGTGATAGCCAAACCAGTCTGGCTTTATCGGCTGCGATATACCGCTGGGCGTGAGCTTAATGTTTAGCTGGCTGTCGAGTAAATCAATGGCAAAGCAATCGTCCACATCATGTAAATCATCTTTATGAATATGACTAAGCCCTGCGAGCAAATCGTTTTTAGCGCGCTCTTTAGCTTCATGGCTACTACTTGCAACATACAGTGCAAAGTCATGTTGCTCAGCCATGGAATCACTTCTGTAAGCGCCTAAATTTACAAAATAAAGTTGTTTATTTTGCTCCACATAGCTATCAACAACTTCTACTTTAAAGCCATCAATATGATTAATTGCCATGTAGCTATCCATGTGAACACTACTTCTGTCGCCTACCCATTGGCTTTTTAACTTTGAGTAGGTTTGCTCTATATTCTCCCCTACTACAAAGCGAATATCGTGCATTTCAATATGGCAACCTTGAATCCGGCCACCTAAATACACCATAAATAACTGCATGCTTTTCCTTAACCTAAATTATCAACATCAATATTATGCTTTTTAATCAACTTATAAAAATCTGAGCGATTGCGCTTGGCAAGCTTAGCGCCTTCAGCTACGTTACCACCTGCCATTTTTAAAGTGTTAATTACATAGTCGCGCTCAAACTCTTTTTTAGCGTCGTTTAGTGATAATGGTTCTACGTTTGTTTCGTTACTATTTAGCGCAGCTAACACTAAATGCTCTGAAATAACATCGCTCGGTGTTAATGCTACAACCTGCTCTACTACGTTTTGTAATTGGCGGATATTACCTGGCCAGTCGTAACGTACAAGCGCATGCATAGCATCGCTTGCAAAGTGTTTTTCAGTCTGGTTCATGCGCTTAGCAATGCTTGCACTAAAGTGCTGTGCTAATAAGCTTATATCTTCGCGGCGCTCACACAGTGGCGGTAATTTTAAATTAACTACGTTTAAGCGATAGTATAAATCTTCTCTAAATTGCTGGTTTAAAATAGCTTCAGGAAGATTTTTGTGTGTTGCCGATACAATACGTACATCAATTGCTATCTCTTCTTGAAAGCCTACTGGGCGAATTGTTTTTTCTTGTAATACGCGCAGTAGCTTAACCTGTAAGTTAAGCGGCATATCGCCTATTTCGTCTAAAAATAACGTGCCACCCTGTGCTTGTTGAAACAAACCTTGGTGATCTTTAATTGCACCCGTAAACGAGCCTTTTTTATGACCAAATAATTCAGACTCTAAAAGCTCCCCTGGTACAGCGCCGCAGTTAATTGCAACAAAAGGGCCACCGCTTACATGACTATGCTGATGAATCGCCTGTGCGAGTAACTCTTTACCAGTACCACTAGCCCCCGAAATAAGTACATTAACTTGCGTTGGCCCAAGTAGTTTTACTTGCTCTAACAAGTGCAGCATTGCACCACTGCGCGAAACTATATTACTTTTAGGTGCAGCTTCATCGGCGTTAACACCATGAATTTCTATCGCTTTAGCAAGGCTGTCAAATAGCTCATCTTTATCCACTGGTTTAGTTATAAATGCAAAAATGCCCTGCTTAGTTGCCTCTACTGCATCAGGAATTGAGCCGTGCGCTGTCATCATAATGACAGGTAATGCTGGGTAGCGGCTTTGCAGCTGACGATGCAGTGCCATACCATCCATTTCATCCATGCGTAAGTCGGTTATTACGGCGTCAAACACTTGGCTTTTAAGTATTTGTAGTGCGGTTAAGCCGCTTTCGCAGGTTGTCACTTCGTATCCTTTTGATTCGATACGAATAGCGAGCAGTTTTAATAAGCTAGCGTCGTCGTCTACGAGTAATACTTTTGCACCTTGTACTTTAGTTGCGGCCATCGTTACTGCTCCTTCGTTTCTTCTCGTAGTAAAAGTTGCTGCTCAATCGTTGCTAACGATGAGAGGGTTTCTTGCATTTTATTATTAAGTGCTTGCTGCTCTTTTTTAGCATTTATTTGCATAGTTACTTGCTGCTTTTGAAGCCATAAATATTGCTTTATGTCATCAGGCCAAAAGTAAGCAAGATCGAGCTTTAACAACTTAGTCATTACCGTATTTGGATCATCATTTATGTTTAAGCACATGAACTTAAAAAAGCGTTTAAGCTCGTTTTCGCCTGTAAAAACATCTTTGCTAGGTACCAATTTGAATCCACCACACTGATTAGCATGCCATGCAATAACCTGCTCTGCAGGAGGATAGCTTGGCTCAATTTTTGGTCTAGGCTTTGGACTAGGGTTACTGTTTTTGTCGTTCGTTTTTTTTGTATCGACCACAGGTGCAGGTGTAATTGACACACGCTCTTCTTGCCCATTATTAATTTCACAACCTGATATAACCATGCTGCTACTGAGCACACATAAAATAGCGATTAAACGCAAGCGCATGTTAATTAACTCCTAGATTTTTTGTTATGGGAATTTTAATTGAAAACCGGCAACCATGTGGCTCGTTATGCTCAACACTAAGTGTACCTCTTAGCTGTTCAACAGACTCTTTTACAATAGTTAAACCCAGTCCACTGCCTTGCAGCGTAACATTTTTACTGTGTTTACCTTGATAAAATGCGCTGAAAATTTGAGTTTTTTCTTGCTCTTTAATACCGCACCCTTTATCAAGTACAACGATACAAAGCTGGTTTTGCTCAAGCGCTAAATTAATAGTAACGCTTTGCTTATCCTCTGAAAATTTTAAGCCATTTGAAATAAGCTGAATTAAAATCATCTCAATAAGCTCACTAGGTAAAGCAAGCGGTTTGTTAGGTAAAGTATTTTGCCACTGCAGAGCTTGCTGACGCGCAGTTAAGCGATGCTCAAAATGGCTATTAATTTTATTAATAAGAAGACTAAATTCAACTTCGCTTAAGCTGTCTTTACTGGTGCGAATCGCATTATAACTCAGCAAACTGTCAATCATTGTACGAAGGCGCACCATAGATTGGCTAATGAGCTCAAGCACCGCTTTTTGCTCAGCGGTAATTGGGCCTACTATTTCATCAGTTAATAAGTCAGTGCCTTCGACCATTGAAGCAAGCGGCGTTTTTAGCTCATGAGTTACATGGCGTAAAAAAGTATCTTTTTGCTGCTCAAGCATATGAAGCTGCTCTTGTACCCATTGGAGTTTTTCTCCTAGCTCAACAAGCTCAGCTGAACCTTTCACAGATATTTTTTGCTGCCAATGCCCCTGCCCAAGCTTATCAATAACCGTAGTTAACCCTTTTAGCCGCCCACTTATGCGCCATAAAAAACCTCCCCCAACAATTAAAGTCAGTGGAATAAGTGCCACCAGCCAGTTTATAAATGACGCTTGCAGGCTTGTAAGCTCATTTTGGTTATTGGTAATTTGCGCTTCGTTTTTATCACGTAACCATAAAGTAAGCTCAGCAATTAAATCGCTCACTGGCACAAATAGCTCAGCTTGTTGTTGTTTTTGCTCAACGAGTTTTACATGCGCGGTTTGTAAGGTGGTATATAAGCGTTGCCATTGGTTGATATACTCTTTATTCGTGTTTACAAATTTGAGTTCATCAATGCTTTGTAGGGATGATTGCCATTTATCGACAATGAGCTTATCAAGCGATTCACTTTTTAATACCCAGTTTTGCCTAGTAGCGCGTTCAAGACTGTTAAGCTCTTGCTTTAAAGTGTTAAACGATTTGGTAACTTGGTAGTTGTTACTCACAATACTTTGAGTCACTGCTAATTGCTTATTAAGCGCATTTAAAAATACGATCACCACTATAGAAAGCGGCAGTAGCGAAAGCAGCATACTCATTGCAAATTGCCCAATTAAATTAGGCCGCCAGTTAAGCATTGCTTGGTATTTTTTAGCTATGGTTGCTGGCATTTCGTTTAGTCCTTTTAAGTTAAGCGTTCTATTATTAAGTGCTTACCTTATACACTAGCTGAACCAGCAATTATATTTAATACGATTAACAGCCAGCACTATAAAACAATGTGTCGCCAAATAGAGACAGCGTAACTCGTTGATTTTAATAAACTCCCTTTCAACCTCACTAAATAGTGTTGCAAAAGGCGCACAAAAATTACAATAAACTCAGTAAAAACTTCTCACTGGCTTAAAGCAAAAACAATAACCAACTGAAAAATAACAACAATTATTATTGGCACCATTTTTGTAATAGGAGTAATAACTTCAATCAATAAGGAAATAATTATGAACAAACGCATTTTAGTAATTTCATCATTACTGGCTTTAGGCTTTTTAGGCGCTAATGCACACGCAATGGACGTTCACGCGACTTTTAACGAACTTGATAAAGACAGTAACGGCACATTAAGTGAAGCCGAAGCAGGTGAAGATGCTGTGTTACACGAGAATTTTTCTCAAATTGATACTAATCAAGATGGGCAATTGTCGCTAGATGAATTCAAAAAATTTATTCAATAAACTCATTTAATAAGGAACGTGATTATGAAACAACTTATAGCCGCTTTTTCATTAATGTTTTTAGCAATTAGTGCCACCGTAATTGCATCGCCAACAAATGTGCGCTTTGCCCACTTAGATAAAGACATGGACGGACAAATATCAATTGCAGAAGCAAAGGAAGACAAGGAAGTAATGAGACAGTTTGCTGACTTAGATGAAGATGGTGATGAAAAAGTCTCAAAAAAAGAATTTGAAAGCTTTAAACCTTAATGAGTAATTACTGATTAAGCTTTACTTAAGCTTGTTATAGGTAAACTGGAATTAAAAGCATTTGCCATAATCCCTGAGGGAGTGTGTAAAAGGATTTAATGTTGGGAGTTAAATTACGGCAAGTGCTTTTTCCTTTTCCCTTTTTTTTATCCATAAACTTTAAATACATCTTTTGGAAGGAACACCATGAAGATACTTCCCCTTATTATAAGCATCTTAATACTATTAAGCTTTGATGCCGCTGCACTTGATGTAAAGCAACGCTTTGATCACCTCGATAGCGACAAAAGTGGCTATTTAACGCATGACGAACTTGATCCCCAACCACAACTATTAAACACATTTGTAAAATGGGACAAAAACCAAGATAACCAAATTTCGTTAATCGAATTTAAAAATTACCTTACCAATAACCTCTACTGAGTATTTTTCATGAAAAAAACAAGCTATATAGCGCTTTTTGCGTTTAGTATTTTTAGCACATTAGGCTTTGCTGCAAGCAACAATGTTGCAGAGCAATTTGAAAAACTTGATAGAAACCAGGATGGTTTTTTAACACGTTCAGAAACCGCTGTAGACCCCGCTTTGTGGTCTCGGTTTTCAAGCTACGATCAAGACAAAGACGGCAAGCTAACGCTAAGTGAATACAGTTTATACGCTAGTAAATAAACCCTTTCAAAAGCTAGATATTTTATGTTCTAGCTTTACTGCTTTTTTCTTCATCATAATTTGTCTCACATATTGGTATTATAAAGTTGGGTTTGCTAGTGTTAACGCACTAACAATAAAAAATAATGCCTTATGCCGCTCAAAAAAATAATCAAACCACTCATACTAGCCAGCCTTTGCGCTAGTTCTAGTTATACTCTTGCACAAACAAAAGTAATTTATAACGCCAATGGTTATACCCCTTTATATCAAGGTGAAGTACAGCAGTTTACTACCCTCGTTATTAAAAATGGCAAGGTAGTAAAACTAGGTAGCGATACACTTAAAGATAGCTACCCAGATGCCAAGCTAATTGACGCGCACGGTAATACCTTATTACCAGGCTTAATTGATGCTCATGGGCACGTTATTGGCCTTGGCGATAATTTATCGCAACTTGATGTACGCGGTGCAAAATCGGTTGATGAAGTAACGAATAAACTAAAAGTATTTGCCGATAACAAACAAGGTTGGATTATTGGGCGAGGTTGGAACCAAGAGCTTTGGGCTGATACACGCTTTCCTACAGCTAAAGATTTAGACAAAGTAGTGAGCGATCGACCTGTGGTTCTTTCGCGGGTTGATAGTCACGCCATTTGGGTTAATTCAAAAGCGCTCGAACTTGCTGGGATTAACGCCCAAACAAAAGCGCCTGAAGGCGGTGAGATAATTAAAGACGAATTTGGTAATCCTACGGGTATTTTTGTAGACAAAGCAGAATCGCTAATTACCCAGCATATGCCAGCCCCTTCTAAACAAGATATAAGTGACTCACTAGATGCAGCAGGTAAACATTTATTAAGTTTAGGCATTACCTCTACTCACGATGCAGGTATTGATAAAACCACATGGGAGGTTTACAAAGAGCGCGGCGACCTTGGTAATTTACCGCTACGTATTGTGGCAATGTTAAGTGGTGCAAGCCCTGATTTAGACACAATGTTAAAGGCAGGCCGATACCACGACAAAAATGACTTTATGGAAATTCGCAGTGTTAAAGTTTACGCCGATGGCGCATTGGGCTCTCGTGGTGCAGCACTTATTGAAGAATATGCAGACAGACCGGGTCACCATGGTTTAATGCTTGAAACACAAGAGAAACTCGAAGCACTCTTTACACAAAGCTTTAAAAGCGGCTTTAGCGCAAATACTCACGCCATTGGCGACAAAGCAAATAAAGTAGTACTTGATGCCTATCAAAATGTGTTTAAAAAAACGGGCGGTATATTACTGCGCAACCGAATAGAGCACGCCCAAATTGTAACCCCTGATGATATCCCTCGCTTTAAAGCGTTAAAAATAATCCCTTCAATGCAGCCGGTGCATGCCACTTCAGATATGCATATGGCAGAGCAGCGTTTAACTGAAAAACAACTAAGCGGCGCCTACGCGTGGCAAACATTTTTACAGCAAGGTTCGGTTGTTGCTGCGGGCTCTGATTACCCTGTAGAGCTTGCAAATCCATTTGATGGTTTGTATTCAGCCATTACACGCATGGACCATAACAAACTACCGGAAAACGGCTGGCGCGCAAGTGAAGTACTAAGCCGAGAAGATGCATTACGTGCATTTACTCTTGGTGGCGCCTATGCAGCTCATCAAGAATTTAAGGTGGGTAGTTTAGAAAAAGGTAAATGGGCCGACTTTATTTTAATTGATAAAGACTACTTTAAAGTGCCTGTTGACGAGATATACAAAACAAACGTACTGCAAACATGGGTAGCAGGAATAAAGCGATACGAAAAAACTAAGACAGAAAATACCACCGAAAAATAAAACTAAAAAAGGGTTAACGCAAGTTAACCCTTTTTGTTTGTGTAATAAAACATGTTTAGCTAAACATGTTTTTCACATCTTTTAGCATGTCGTTGTACTCATCACTTGTGAATAGCTGCATAGACGGTATAACGCCTTTGTCTATATACGTTTGCAGCGCTGCAGACTTATCAGAAACCTGTAATGTGCCCTCTAAAATAGCCCCTACTCGAATAAAATCCACGTAACTTACTTTTTCAGGTTTGTAACTTGGGTCAGCCCAGCTCTGAGCTACATCAACAAACTCTTTAGGGAATTCCCACGCTTGCATAATAGATGAGCCAACCTTTCCACTCAGCTTTTGAATTGCATGAGCCAAAAAGCTTGGATTAGCAAATACCTCTGGGTGGCGCTCAGCTTCAGTTAAAATTGGTAATACACCAATATTATAAACAAGTGCGGCGAGTGTAATAGAATCGCGGTTAAGTGACGTGTGCTTACTATTTTTTAAATAAAACTCCATGAGTGATATTGAATGGCTAGCAACAGTTAATGTTTTTTGCCATGCCTTACCCATGTAGCCTTTAATTAGCTCATTATTTGATACAAATAATTGTTCCATAGCCATAGCTGTAGCAATGTTTTTAATTTGACGTAATCCAATACGAGTCACTGCTTGTTGTAAATTAGATACTTTTACAGAACGTCCCATAATCGCACTATTAGCTACTTTTATCATACGAGCTGAAAGCGCTGGATCTTGTGAGATTACATCTGACATTTGGATTAAATTCACATCTGGGTTATCTGCAGCTTGGCGAACCTTAATCGCTACTTCAGGTAGCGTTGGTAAAACCAACGTATCGTTATTTATTCTATCGACTAGAATCGTTAATAAAGCGTTTTCTGTAGACATAAAGCTGCCATCCTTTTGTGTTCAGCCTGTAAAGTAACTGCAAACTCAGGCAGTTAATTTTCGTATTAGTAATATAATTAGTATTGTCTAACTTACCGATAAAGTTAAGAAAATTATAGAAGTTTATTTTTATTTATAATGCTTTACCGCTCATGCTTGCCTTACAACGCCAAATACTTGCTATTTACCATTTAGTTTTGCTTTAATGCACTCACAATAAGGAAGCGTTTGTACATACTTAATATTTTAACTAAAGCAGTACAAATTATTAAACTTACTTTTTAACAGGCAATATAATGATCTTAAATAAAATTAGCCAAGCAATTATGCTCTCTGGTGTTGTTTTTCTTAGCGCATGTTCTGAACAAGCGCCGTCTTCTACCGACAACACAGCCGTAGAGCTTGCTCAAAAAAGCAGTGCACAGTCAGGCCCTAAGCTTATTAATGCAGATAAACAACGTTTAGATATTTACACCGACTTTAGCTTACAAAGTGATTTATCGCACTTAAGCGATAATCAACGAGCAATGGTTGCAAAGCTTATTGACGCTTCAAAAATAATGGATGAGTTATTTTGGAAGCAAGCATTTGGTGAAAATAAAGATGCTTTTTTAGCAAAACTAAACGATGGAAAAGTACGTAAATTTGCTGATATTAACTATGGTCCATGGGATCGTTTAAATGGTGATGAAGCATTTTTATCCAGCTATAAAGAAAAACCTCTTGGCGCACAGTTTTACCCTGCTGATATAACCAAAGAAGAGTTGAACAATGCAGACGTTGAAGATAAAACAGGGCTTTATTCTGTAATTAAGCGTGATGAGCAAGGTAAGCTTTACAGCGTGCCTTATTCAAAAGAATACGCTGATGAGCTTGCAAAAGCCGCTGATATTTTACGTGAAGCAAGCAAACTTGCTGACGATAAAGAATTTGCTAACTATCTAAACTTGCGTGCCGATGCCCTACAAAAAGATGACTTTCAAGTATCTGACTTTGCTTGGATGGATATGAAAAATAACCCAGTAGATGTGGTTATTGGTCCAATTGAAACTTATGAAGATCAATTATTTGGTTACCGCGCAGCTTATGAATCTTACGTACTTATTAAAGATTTAAAATGGAGCGAACGCTTAGCTAAATTTGCAGCATTTTTACCTGAGCTTCAAAAAGGCTTACCTGTAGATGCTAAGTACAAACAAGAAGTACCAGGCTCTGACGCCGACCTAAATGCATATGATGTTGTTTACTACGCTGGACATTCAAACGCGGGTAGTAAAACAATTGCAATTAACTTACCAAACGATGAGCAAGTACAGCTAGAAAAAGGAACTCGTCGTCTGCAACTTAAAAACGCAATGCGTGCTAAATTTGATAAAATTTTAGTGCCAATTTCAGAGCAGTTAATTGTACCAGAGCAGCGTAAACACATTACTTTTGATGCATTTTTTGCCAATACGATGTTCCATGAAGTGGCTCACGGTTTAGGTATTAAAAATACAATCACAGGTAAAGGTACTGTTCGTCAATCACTACAAGAACACGCAAGTGCCCTTGAAGAAGGTAAAGCCGATATTTTAGGTCTATACATGATTGAACAGTTACTTAAAAAAGGCGAAATTACTGAAGGCACTATTGAAGATTATTACACGACCTTCATGGCTGGTATATTCCGCTCAGTTCGTTTTGGCGCATCAAGCGCGCATGGTAAAGCAAATATGATCCGCTTTAACTTTTTTGCTCAAGAAGGTGCTTTTTCTAAAAATGAAGAAGGCTTATACCGCGTTAATATGGAAAAAATGAGCATTGCAATGGCTAAGCTTTCTCGCTTAATTTTAACCTTACAAGGTGATGGCGATTACGAAAAAGTAGATCAACTAATTGCAACGCATGGCGACATTAAAGAAGAACTTGCTAAAGACTTAGAAAAACTAAGTAAAGCTAATATCCCTGTAGATGTAACATTTAAGCAAGGTAAGGAAATACTAGGGCTTAAATAAGTTTAGTTAAACTTAGTTAAACCCTAAAAAAGCGTTGCAGCTTATAACTGCAGCGCTTTTTTTAGCTCTGTGATTTGTAGATCTGTATAAGGCACTGCTGGGTGTTTACCCCATATTGGCGCAGGCCATGCAGCATCACTCGTAAAACGCGCAATATGATGAATATGCAACTGCGGCACCATATTACCTAAAGCCGCTATGTTTAATTTATCAGGTTTAAATACATCCATTAATAATTTACTTAGCTTGGCTGACTCTTTTAAATAAACAATTTGATCATCCTCAGATAAATCAATTATCTCTTTTAAGTTAGCCTGCCTAGGCACTAATACAAACCACGGATACAAGCTGTCGTTCAATAAAAGTACTTTACACAATGGCCAATCGGCAAGTTCTATACAGTCGCGTTTAAGTTCTGGCGCTAGTTTAAATTCAGGGTGAGTCATTGCTATGTCCTACTTTGTCTTTGATAATCGCCACTTTATAGCATTTAGTTGCAGTTGCACACGCTTGGCTTTACCATCAAAGCAATATTTATAATAAGCTAAGGCAACCTTGTGCTAAAAAAAATAAAACACCTCTCACTAGCTATACCGTTAATGGTTGGCGCTATTAGTGTTCAAGCAAAACCTTTATCGCTGGAGCGAATTTTTGACGATCCGAGCCTTTCTGGTAAATCACCTGTACAACTTAAATTTTCGCCTGACGGCAGCCGTGTAACTTACCTACAAGGCAAAAGCGATGACTACAACCGCTACGATTTATGGGAATACAATCTAAAAGATAACACCAACCGTGTGCTAGTTGATTCAGCAAAGTTATTTTCAGGCCCAGAAAACCTATCAGATGAAGAAAAAGCACGCCGCGAACGCCAACGTATTTTTGGTAAAGGCATACTTGAATACAAATGGTCTAAAGATGGCAAAGCACTTTTATTCCCACTCAATGGTGACCTTTATTATTACGATTTAGCCTCAGCTAAAAGTAAAAAACTAACCGACACTGAAGCATTTGAAACCGATGCACGCTTTTCACCTAAAGGTAACTACGTATCGTTTATTCGAGAGCAAAACCTTTATGCTTTAGAGCTTGAATCAGGTAAAGAGATTCAGCTTAGTAAAGATGGCGGCGGCGTAATTAAAAATGGTATGGCCGAATTTGTTGCTCAAGAAGAAATGAGCCGTATGACAGGTTACTGGTGGTCAGGTGATGAAACTAAAATTGCCTATACCCGCGTTGACGAAACCCCTGTAAAAGAAGCTATCCGTAACGAAATTTACGCTGACGAAGTTAAATTATTTAACCAGCGCTACCCGTTTACAGGTACCGATAACGTAAAAATCCAACTTGGTGTGGTTAAGTTAAACGACCAAAAAGTAGATTGGATTGATTTAGGTAAAGATGAAGACATTTACATTGCACGCGCTAAATGGCTAAAAGACGGCAATACACTGTCGTACCAATGGCAAAATCGCTCGCAACATAAATTAGAACTGCGTTTTTATAACAGCGAAACTAAAGCCCAAAAAGTAGCGCTGACCGAAAACAGCGAAACATGGATAAACCTACATTTTGATCTTGAGTTTTTAAAAGACAAAAAACACTTTGTATGGGCATCTGAGCGCGACGGCTTTAAACATTTATATCTGTATCGTACAAACGGTCAACTTGTTCGCCAAATTACCTCAGGTGACTGGGCTGTTGATAGCTTAAAAGGTATTGATGAGAAAAAAGGCATTGTTTACTTTGCCGGTCGAAAAGATACACCGCTTGAAAGCCATTTATACAGCGCGCCTTTATTTAAAAAAGGCGATTCTAAACGTATTACCGAAAAAGGTCAGTACCACAATGTTGTGCTAGCAAAAGACAACAAAACCTTTATCGATAATAGCTCGTCTGATAATAAACCAAACTCAGCAGCGCTTCGTAAAGTAAACGGCGAATTCATTACCTGGCTTGAAGAAAATAAGCTTGATAGTAACCATCCGCTTACCCCTTATTTAAGCGACTTAGCAAAACCAGAATACGGCACAATTAAAGCCGATGATGGTCAAGTTATGCATTACCGTTTATTTAAGCCTAGCAACATTGCTGATGGCAAAAAGCACCCTGTTATTGTTAACGTATACGGCGGCCCGCATGCTCAACGAGTGACGAATAGCTGGCGCAGTAAAAACTTGTACTTTCAGTACATGGCGCAACAAGGTTATGTAATTTTTCAACTGGATAACCGTGGTTCGTACAACCGTGGTAAAAAGTTTGAAGATGCTATTTATAAACATTTAGGTGTGGTTGAAGTTGCCGATCAAATTAAAGGCGTAGAGTTTTTACGTACACTGGATTACGTTGACCCACAACGCATCGGTGTTTATGGCCACAGCTACGGCGGCTACATGGCGCTTATGACAATGTTTAAAGCGGGCGATTACTTTCAAGCCGGCGTATCGGGTGCTCCTGTAACCGATTGGGCTCTATACGATACGCATTACACAGAGCGTTATTTAGGTCACCCCGATACAAATGCTAAAGGCTATGAAGACAGCGCAGTATTTCCATATGCAGATGGCTTAAAAGGTCCGTTAATGATTTACCATGGAATGGCTGATGACAACGTATTGTTTACGCATTCAACTAAGTTGTTTAAACAACTGCAAGATAACGAAAAACAGTTTGAAATGATGACCTACCCAGGCTCTAAGCACAGTCTACGTGGTAAACAAGTGCAAACACACTTACATCAAACAATTACAAACTTCTTTAATCGCCATTTTGACGTTAAATAAGCAAGTAAAGTAATAACAGACTAAAGGCTGATTGATAAATCAGCCTTTTTTTTGCATTAATAGGCGTTAAGCCTAGATTAAACTCTTTTTTTAGCTACGCTTATTCTATGCGCTAAAGCGCACACTTTTTGAGGATAAATGTATGCCTAATCTACGAAGTTTTAGTATATCCCAGCGTTTTTCACTGTTAATAGCCATCGTTGTATTTGGACTAATAATACTTAGTATATCGAGCCTAACCCATCAATATAGTTCGCTAAAAGACGAGCAATACATAAAAACACAAAATGTAGTAGAAACGGCGTACAGTATAATCGAACACTATTATGCGCTTGAACAAGATAACACTCTCACTCAACAACAAGCTCAATCACAAGCACTTAATGCAATAAAAGCACTACGCTACGACAAAACCAATTACTTTTGGATTAACGATTATCAGCCAACAATGGTTATGCACCCTATAAAACCTGCGCTTGATGGTAAAGATTTAACCAATAACAAAGACCCTGACGGCAAATCATTGTTTGTTGATATGGTAAATATAGTGAAAAAAGATGGCGAGGGCTTTATCCCTTATAAATGGCCTAAACCAGGTAAAGATAAACCGGTTGAAAAAATCGCATTTGTTAAAGGTTTTAATCAATGGCAGTGGATTATTGGCTCGGGTGTTTACCTTGATTCAATTGACGAAGCATTTAGTGAGCAACGTAATCTTATAGTCGTCAGTGCAATAATTATGATTATTGCCGTTATTTTACTTAGTTACTTTATAGGTAAGAGTATTTTAATACCGACTCGCTTAGCGGCCGATATGATGAAAGATATTTCACAAGGCGAAGGCGATTTAACTCGTAAATTAAATGAATCCGGTAATGATGAAATATCTGAACTATCACGCTCATTTAATTTATTTGCTCTCAAAATGCGAGAGTCACTTGTTCATGTAGCACAAAGTGCAAACGATGTAAGCGAACATGCGCATACAGTTGACGACTCAAGTAGAACAAGCCACTCATTTATTGAGCTTCAAAACGATAGTTCAACCCAAGTTGCAGCTGCCATGGAGCAAATGACTCACCAAATACACGATGTGAGCCGTAACGCTGAAGCCGCAGAGCAAGCAGCTAAGGATGCAGCACAAAACGCATCAACGGGTAAAAATGTGGTTGCGCAAACAATTACAGCAATAGAAACACTCTCAAGCAACATTGAAACAGTCAGCCGTGTAACAGAAGATTTAGCCAACGAAAGCCATAATATAGGCTCTGTGCTTGATGTAATAAGAAGCATATCAGAACAAACAAACTTACTAGCATTAAACGCTGCCATTGAGGCTGCTCGCGCAGGAGAGCATGGTCGGGGATTTGCTGTTGTTGCAGATGAAGTAAGAACATTGGCCAGTCGTACAGGGCAAAGTACTGACGAAATTCAAACCATGATCACTAAACTACAAGAAGGTGCAAAAGCAGCAGTAGAAGCAGTTAAATCAAGCCAAGCACTTTCAGTTTCTACCGTGGAGCAGGCGTCATCAGCCAATACTTCACTTAATGAAATAGAACGACTTGTTTCAATTATTACCGAAATGAACAGCCAAATAGCACGTGCCACAGAGCAACAAACGCAAGCTGCCGACGAGGTTAATTTGCGTATTAATGAGCTATCTCAATCAACTGAGCAATCATTAAATAATACTAAGCAGCTTACCGATGCCAGTGATAACCTTAAACAAAGTAGCGAAGGTCTTTCGAGCGTAGTTAATCGTTTTAAATTAGATTAATCGATAGCGTTCTCATAAAATGCAAAAGCCCTGAATTAACAGGGCTTTTTTATTACATGTAATTTTTTAGCTTACAAACAATAACGTGCAAACAAGCTCGTTACTGATGCAGCTGTTGGCTTACCATGCTGCCAATCACCGCCTTCAACACCGCTACCTGCAATATCCATATGCACATAAGGTAGAGGCTGTGCAGAGTCGTTACCGTGCTTATCAAGCCCACCAACAATAGCCATAAACGCCATAGGGAACTGATGTCCACGAGCTGTAACGGCAGATGCTGCGTTATTGCTAGATAAAACATCGTCAGCTAGCGTACGTGGTTTAATAAAGTCGTAGTCTTCACGGCGTGAACGCGATACTTCAGCGCCATCGGCCCACAAATCTCCAAGGTCAGCTATTTGACGTGAGACACCAGCACTACGAGCTGGACCATTTTCAACATACGCACCGTAAGGACCCATTGCACGTGCCGCATGACCCGTTAATGTAGCAACAGTAAACAGCGTTGGGTTAATCTCACCTTTAGCTAAATCTTTCATTTCGCTAAGCAGGTCGCCCATTGCTAAACGCCCTTCTGCATCGGTATTACCAATACGTACACGAACACCTTCACGGCTAGTAATAATTTCATCTGGCACAAAACAATCTGAGCCAATAGAGTTGCGAACAACAGCTAAGTACGATACCACTTTAACGCCTTTAGGCTGATAATCAGCAACGGCTTTCATAAAGCCCGCAACAGAAGCTGCGCCGCCTTTATCACGGCTCATGCCTGCCATATGGCCGCCTACTTTTAAATCTGCACCGCCTGTATCGTATACAAGGCCCTTACCTACAAACATAAGTGTGCGAGTAATTTCGCCCTCTGGTACGTATTCAAGCTTAACAACACGTGGGTGATGGCGTTCAACTGCATACGATGCGCGAGCAACTGTACTTAGCATTGGGTAGTTTTTATCAATAGCTGCAATATCATCAATTACGTCAACTGCAATGTTTGAGCCTTTAAACAATTCAACGCAGTAATCAGCAAAACGTGGGGGAGCCATACGCTCAGGTTCAGTGCCACACAGGTCACGCGCTGCATATTGGCCTGCTGCAATTGCATTAACAGCTTTAATAGTTTGCTCGCTCGCGCCAACTAAACCAATCTGTGTAATTGGTTCAATGCTTTCACCGTGATATTCACGCGCTTCTAATGGCTGCCATAAGGCTTGGCAAGCGCCTAAATAAGCAACCTCTAAAGCATGCTGATAACGGCTATCGCCATTTAAATTTGGTAAAAATAATGCAGGGTTAATACTGCCCGACGCTTTTGCTTCGTTAATTGCTAATTTAGCAACATCAAAATAACGACGCACGTCGTCGTAATCTCTATTTAACGGACCGGTTGGCGCAAGTACAACGCGCTTGTTTTCAATTACTAATAAAGTAACTTGCTTACCGATGCGAGAATCTACGTTTGCTTGAGCTAAAATAGCATCACGTAATGAGTTATTTGGTAACTGAGAAAAGTCATTACTAATAATAATAAGCGCATCATGAGATGTGCATTCAAGGCTTGCACTAACCGCTTGAGGGTATGCCATAAATAAGGTCCTGTTAGAAAACATAAGCCCCTATTATCGTCGATTTAAATATTGAAGACCAGCAAGGAGCGATGAGCTAATCACATAACCTATCAATAAATGGCAACTTGGAGTTACAGGCTTTACAGCTTAATCGAGAATACTAAGTTGGAAGTTTTGCTCTGGCTCGTTTTTAATGCCAACGCCTATGCCAAGTAATCTTACAGGCTGTTGAAGCCCACGCTGGTAAGCCTTAGTAAGTAGTTGAACAAATATTTCTGTATTTAGCTCGTGATATACCTGATCGGCTGAGGTCACTACAAAATTTGCAAACTTCACCTTAACACTCAATTTATTAATACGGTTTTGTAACTGCTGTTTATTAAGCCTTAAAACTAATTCCTCTAACAATCTTGGCAACTCATCTAAGCACTCTTGCAAACTTGTTTTGTTGTACTCGTAGGTATGTTCAACACTCAGCGATTTTCTTATACGATCTGTGGATACTTTACCAACATACTCACCTGCACATTTTTGATAAAGCGACACACCAAAATTACCCACATGTTGCTGCATCCAGTTAACGCCTTTTTCACGTACATCCTTGCCGGTATATAAGCCTTTTAAATTTAGCTTTTCGAGCGTTACTTTGCCCACTCCTGGAATTTTCCCCAGCGGTAATTGCGCTAAGAAGTCATCAACCTCATCAGGCAAAACGACAAATTGACCATTCGGTTTATTTTCGTCACTGGCTATTTTGGCAATAAATTTAATCGGTGCAATACCAGCTGATGCAGTGAGCCCTGTAGCATTGTAAATATCGGCTCTTATTTGCTGTGCAATAAGTGTGGCACTGCCTTTACAAGCGGTGCTGTCTGTTACATCTAGGTAGGCTTCGTCTAAAGAAAGGGGTTCAATTAAGTCTGTATAGCGGCTAAATACTTCACGTATTTGGTTTGAAGCTTCTTTGTATACAGCCATGCGCCCTGGGACAATAACTAAATCGGGGCATAATTGTTTAGCATGATAGTTCGACATAGCCGATCGCACGCCATACTCTCTAGCTATATAGTTAGCGGTTGAGAGCACGCCTCGTCGGCTATTGCCTCCAATAGCAAGCGGTACACATGCAAGTTTTGGATTATCTCGCATTTCTACTGCTGCAAAATCAAACTATAGGGTAAAAAATGTAAGTTCATAGAACTTAAAAACTCAAGCTATTGAATTTAAATTATTTTTAAATTGAAATAAGCTTACAATATTCACTTACATTAATTTCAGATAAAAAATTACAATTATATCGTAGTTTAGCGTCTAAATTAATTGAAAAGGAATATGTACTAAGTAAGCCATCAATAAGACTTAGTAGTCTCTTTATGCAAAATACAGTCATATGTCTCTTGCTGTAAATAGCTACTCAACCCCTGATCCTATTAAATATTTAGTAATATTGAAACTTAGCGCTATGTGTTGCACAAGACCAGCATAGTTATATGACTGTTCTTACAGCATAAAGAAATGCCTAGAGTTATTAGCTTTGGGGGAACTTAGATACGACTAACCGAGTTTAAAATAGCCATACAAAATCCTAAAAGAGTTCCCCTGTACTATCAAATAATGAACATTTAATAACTTTATATACCTGCTTTCTCAATATCTAATTTGCATTTTTTCCATGAAGCAATATGATCCAAGTTGAATTTATCGATTCCTTTGACGTATAAGGGCTCAAATTTTAGCTTGTTTATTACTTTCAAACTAATGATTGATGGATTGAAAGCCAACGTAAAAAGCTGCTGCATAATACCTTCGTATTTATCAACCAAATTAGATACTTTCTCTCTTCCTAGCTTCCATTCGAAGATAAAGTTTTCTTCGTCAACAGGGAGCATCATAGTAAGAACCCCTTGAGCAGCCGGGTGACTGAGTTGACAAAGCTCTGAATAACAATCGTAAAATTGAGAGCCGGCTTCCTCATCAGTTTTTCGAACGTAATATGAAGCAGTTTTCGCTTTGTGAGTTTGGGGAGCGTTCTCCTCGCTTTTTAATCTTCTAGCGTGCGTAAAGTGAATTAATTGATTTTCGAGTTCTTCACACAAAACAAGTTCTGCAGATTTGGCTCTTAATGCATTATCAATATGTTTTATGCTTTTTGATATGGTTGGCGCAAGGTTACCAATACTATGATAACTATCAGCTACCGATTCTATTAAATAACGAAATGAAGAGGCAAATGGCAGATATAATTGGCTTTCATAGGCAGACTTCATTCCCATTAACCACTCATAATTTCTCACTAAAGCTGAAAGTGAAGAAAAATTGGCTCTATATAGTATTTCTTTTATATATTGCGAGTTACCATTCAAGGGCTCTTTAAGCATAAGAGCTTCAAACTCACTTTGACCCATAAAGGTATATTTGTAATTTTCTAATTCAAAGAGCAGCTCCCCAATTAATTTGAGATACTGTGCTTCATTCTTACCTATTAGGTTTTCGAAAGAGTTATACATAGTGTTTATCCATACTGTACTTTTAATAGCGTTAATTACACCTCATAACACTTCTCTAAGCTGTGCTTGTCAACGCTATAAATTTAAATGACGAACACTTCCCGATTTCCATAGTCGGTGGTCACTATCCTTGTCCGTTATACCACTATTTTCTGGCAATACATTATAATAACCACTGGTATATGTTTTAATAAGTCGACCGTTAACTTTATTGAATTTAAAGTTCGCAAGTGTTACTAGAAACCGCATAAACTGTAGCCAGTTAAATAGCTGGCTGGTATGCTATTTACGTCAAAGCCGCTCGGTAATTAGACCGACACAATCCCCAGGTAATCACACTAGTACAGATTATTCATCAGAAATTTTAGAAGAGGCTCTCTGGCTTCACCGACTATGTCAAAAGCACCTTTGTTAGTTACAACTAAAGATACATTTTGGTGCTGGTAGAAAAAAGATACTTTCGCCTTTTTGAATAAATAATCTTGATTTGGGAACTTATTATTAAGAGCTTCTAAAATATTCTTTCTGGATTTAATTTGAATATCAGCAAAGTTGTTTTCATCAATCTTCAAATTCCCAACAGAAATATTATTGATTTTCACATTTGATATAGTGTCATATTCGTTCAAGTAGTGTAATAACTTGTCGATCTTGAGTTGAAGTACACTAATGAACACGGGAGTAGATAATGTACGCTCTAAGTTGTCAATAAAACTATTTATGCTTCTTGGGGCTGCAACAACCTCAATCAAATATTTATTTTCTTGCAACTGCACTACCGCGAAATCGAAATTTATTATGCTTATTTGTTCGTTTTCAATTTCCGTACCATCAGGAAGAGCGAATTTTTCTATTCTAGTTACTTTTTCTGTGTAAGAAGCTTCTATAAAACTGTTCTCAACTGAAAACACTTCAAAACCAAAATTTTGTTCTTCAGAAAACGACCTTTTACCTATGCTCTGAATCAGTTCTGAAAGTTCCAATTCAACTGAAAAATTTATCCATCTTGATTTCATTTGCAGTTACTCCGTTACTTTTTTAAGCGCTTCATGCGCGGCTAATTCAACCTTTTGTGTAAGATTTCTTTCTTGACTGCTACTCAATGCTTTCCTTGCTTTCTGGTACTCACCTGCGCCCTTATACGTATAAAAGCCACGCACTAAATAAGAGAAATAGTCTTTTAATTCAGCATCAGAAAATTGAGCTTCAAACTCGAATAAGTCATCGTCTATCTTTGAATCAAGTTTAGAGCGCCACACAATTTTTGATATATAAAACCCCTTCTCGTATAGCTCCATTAGTTCCTCAGATTTGAGAACATTCTGTCCTTTTAAAGATGCTTTAGATATATGCGTTCCTAACTCTATATCCCCTTGCTCTTCGGTTTCCGAATCATCTGAAGATACAAGTTCGGTCTCTTCAATGGGGTGATATACGTAGACATCTGTTACATCTACTAACTTAAAACCTGTAATACCATTAATTAGCTCTGTAAAGAATTTGGTAATCAATGTGTGGTTTGATATGTGCGTCAAATTTATGTTACTTGCTACAACTTCTTCTTCAAGTTCAGTTTCAAGTTTAGTGATGTATAAGGCTTTCCATTCTTCAACAGTTTTGTTCGACGGATGACGAATTACTAAATCACTTTCGTTATCCTCAATAGATATTACAGCTTCCTTGTTTGTCACCTGTTTAAATTCTGAGTTACTGTAATCAAACTCTCTGTACTGCACTTTAATATTGATTCCATTGCTATCTGATTTTTCAATGGTACATGTAGCTCCGTGATGCTCTATTTCTGCAACTAACTCGGCTGCGGCAGTTTCAATAACTTCTTTTTCAATGTGTCTACTAATGGTAGTGCTTGTATTCTTTTCGCGCCTAGTATTTGTGCCTAGAATGCCCGCAAGAGTTTTGTAGTCACCGTAGGAATGCGGGAAAAGAGAAAAATATTTAGCCAGCTTTTCTCGCTTCGTTGAATCAGAAATTATTATTCCTCGGCTAAGAAAAAGGTCCTTGATTTCACTATTTTTTAGTTTTGACTGATTAACTGCATCAAACATCGCTTTATCACTTACACTGTATAGACTTCCTTTCATTTTAGCTTCTCCAACCTACATCAATATCACTCAATAGTTCTTTGTACTGTGTTACAGTTTCAAAGTTATTTTCAATTTCTTCTAACCGCTTTTTCTTGTGTTCATCATAGCCCCACGCCGTTGCATATGATGATACTGCATTCTTAAACGTACTGGTGATATCCTTATGTTTTTCAAATGACGTGCACCTGATTTTAATTGAACAAGAACTATCTAGCATTTGGTGTCTGGAAATAGTGTCTAGCAGATATATGAACTCTTCTTGGGTTTCACCTCTGCCATGATAATAAATTATAAATCCTGCTGGTTCTTTTAATTCGGAATTATGTGTGACTTCATCATGTCCAATTATTAAAACAGGAGATGACAGCATTTCAATTGTTGCTGCTCTTTGATACTTATCATAGTGAGTCTTATGCAGGAACAATTCTGGATAATAGAACCAATGTTTATTTTCGTAAATTGGTGGAAACTTTTGTTTTGCTGCTAAAGCGTTTAAATCGTTTACAATGGTGTTTAAATAACAAATCTGAGATGGCTCAATAATGTGAAGTAGCTGGTTTCTCTTTAGAGCAATGCTTGAAGTATTTATAACTCGTTTATTACTAGGATCTGATTTTTTTTTGATAAAAAATCGGTCATAAAAGTTTCTGTCGAACTGTCCATCGTGGTTATAAGTAAATAGCAGCGCCCTAATATCTGCAGGCTCGCTAAAATTTGCGAACCGATTCTGCCACTCTTTGCTCATTCTTGCGCACTCAATAGTTTTGGCTAAAGACTTTAAAGCTGTTCTGACGTTACTTTCAGTAATTGAACCTTCTTTATAACTCTTGAGATCTGTATTGAATAAAACTCGCTTATTTGTATAGGGATCAAGGTAGTGAAAAACTACATCTACAGGATGCGTATGGCTTTTTGCATTATTTGACTTTGCATGCTCGGGGGGCTTCAAACACTCAAAGTTAGAGTTAAAAAGAGCTATAGTTTCCCATTTGAAAAATGAAAGTAAATTTTGAGAAACCAGCTCGGCCATTTTTCCGATGTTTTCCGTTTCAGCCATTTTATTTATCCTTAAAAGTTAGATGCATACGTTCGCACGATAATCTAATGTACTCCAAATTTAGGTCATATTAAATATCAAAACTTTAAACTTTAGAAATTAAAAAGCGTTTATTTGTTTTAACTAAATCGTTATGTGCACTGTGAGTAAATGTCTGGCTCGTCTTTGTCCAAAAACAAGTAAAGTGAATGTCCATCCCTCGCTCACATCTGAACTTCTTAAGGTGCCAATTGGGTCATTGGCAACACTTGCCTAGGAGGTTAAAATTAGCGACGAAGGAGCGTAACCAGTTGTTTTAGGTCCTTTGGTCAAGGCACTTGTTATTTGTAAAATAAAGGCGGCGCGCCAGCCTAACTGATTACGCACCTAAGCATTACAGCTTGGCTAGTATAATTGATGCTACTAGTGTCAACGCGAACGCAACAGCTGGTACGAATGCCACAGACAAAGCTGTAAACAATACACCAAAAGCACCTAACCGAAGATGCAAGCTTGCTGAACCCGCCAAAGTAGGTTTTGTCATAGACTCACTCCTTTAACAATGCCTCAGCCTCATGTTGGATCGGGAAAGAGACGGTTCAGACTTTGCTACCATATTTAGGTTTAAAACCGGTCATGCTTTGGTGGTAGCAACCCGACCGGACGGTTGTTGGGAAGAGTATGACTCTACTCCCAAGCATTCTTTACACATAACGCCACTAAAACGGGGGGAAGAGCAATGTTCCGTTTTAAGTGCTTGTTAGCGCGTCTACTTTTTGGGTAACCCTTTAAATGTTTTCTCAACCCATGCGTCAAACTTACTTCCTTTGTCAAAGCTAAGTACATCATACATTTCAGGGTTTGTATCTTTAAACCCTGCTTTGAATTGTTCAAGGTTAAACTCTTGTATATTTTTCTCACGCTTAACTCTAAGAAATAGTTTAGTGGTATCTTTAGGTCTAAATCCGATATCTTTTTTGCCTAAGCTGATTACTTTTCCATTTTTAGTAATACCCAACGCTTGAGCAGCTCGAACAGCTTCTTCTTTAACTTTGAAAACTTTATCGTGTAAAGCCAATCTAGTTATAACATCTCGGGATTTTTGACAATCATACTTTTTTAGTTCTTCTAACGCTGAGAGTCTAGCTTTCCAATCATGTTTACAATTGGCATTTTTAACAAGGTCATCGATATTAATTGGCGTTTCCATAATAAGTGACATGACTTTCCTTAAGTGATGAATGATACATAGTGGACGACGTGCTAACTGCTTTATCAGAGGACACTTCCCCTACTTTAGTGCGAAAACATCCTCATTTTATTAATAGCATCTAGTATAACTTATTGCCAACTATAAATATTGGACTTACTAAAGCTTGTTTAAACATGTGTAAATAGGAAAATTTTCTCTTACTAATAGTTAGCTTATTACAGCTAACCATGACTTATCGTTCACAGCCTAACTTCGCAAAAGTGTCAATTTCAGTCATTCAGGTATAACTCGCTTCTGCCCCATAACGAGATGAGCGCGAAGCGGATCTTAAATATGTTTTAATTACCCGTCTGCTTACGAGGTTAAGCGGTTTAATTAGCTGGCGCGATAAATTTTTATTAGTAGAATATATCTATTATTAAGCTGCACTTTCTTCTATAGAAGGTGCTGTTAGCGTGTTTTAAGCACTTTAGGCTTTGAGGTTCTCAAAGTTCAACTAATACACTTGAAAAAGTTCGCTAATAGAGAACTTTTTATTGACAGAAAGTTTTTAATACAATAGATTACCCTTGCGAATTAGTAGAGAGGAACTCGCCAAATAATTGGATGTTTTCGGATATCCGTGGAAAGCTTTGCTTTCTATCATTTTCCTGCGCACTTCCTGCTACCCTTGGGCTTCCTTGGCTAGTATCGTGATAAGACCGTAGGGGACACACCGTGGGCGAAACCACGGTGTGAAAATTAGGGGTTAACTGTTGGACACTCTCATATCTCTGAGATAGGCGAAGCCAAGCCGCATTCGGTGGTTTGGAATTTCAGAGGAGTGCTTAAATGCCAGAAAAAAATACTATTCGTGCCCAACAGACACAGCAAGAGAAAAAACCTAAAAAGACTAAAGCTTTAGTTTGGAAACTTATTAAAGGTGCAGTAAAAGTCTTAGGCTTGATTTATCGAGTTTGGAGATTCTTTGAAGGGGATGACGCTAGCTAGTGTTCCCCTTAATTTTTTGAGGTCGTTATGATAAATAGAGCATTAAAAGTTATTAGACAGTTTCACGAAATGAAACAAGTGGAGCTAGCAGATAAATTAGCAATTTCAAAATCCTATCTGTCTGAAATAGAATCAGGCAAGAAACCAGCTAGTCTAGAGTTATTAAATAAATATTCTGAAGTATTTGATATTCCGGTATCTTCTTTAATATTTTTCTCAGAGAACATTGGAAGAGAAGGATTGTCTTCTAGTAAATTTAAGAAGGCAGTAGCTTCTAAAATAGTTAACGTCATGGAATGGTTTATTGAGAAAAATGTCGAAAAAATTAAAGCTTAAAGTTGATCATAGTCGCAGAAAACACAAATTATTCGAATCTTCTCTATATAAGTTAAAAACCAAGCGAAAGTTAGCAGATTTATTACGGGTAACTATCCCAGAATTAAAAATAGCTACTGCTGATGCTGGCAATTATGTTGTGTTTGAGCAGGAAGGTAAGTCGGGAAAAGCAAGAACAATTCAGCACCCTAAAGACAGTCAAAAAACTATTCATTGCAGAATAGCTAGTCTTTTGTGTCGTATTGAGCTTCCAGAGTACCTTCATTCAGGGAGAAAAAAGCATTCGCATATAACCAATGCTAAAGCTCACACCGGTAATAAAAAAGTACTTACCACAGATATAAAATCGTTTTTTCCTTCGACTACTAGAAAGATGATTTTTAACTTTTTTTACAACACTTTAAAGTGCTCGCCAGATGTTGCGGATTTATTAGCATCTATTTGTACGTACAACGGCCACATTCCAACAGGTAGTCAGCTAAGTATGCCATTGGCTTTCTGGGCAAACATTCGAATGTTTGAACAGCTAAATATTTTGGCAAATAAGCATGATGTGAAAATGACGGTTTATGTGGACGACCTGACTTTTTCGGGAGATGCTATCAATAGACACTTTTTGTCAGTAATAAAGAAAATTATTGTTTCTAACGGTCATATTTCTCACCCAGATAAAACGAAGTTATTTGAAAAATCAGATGTAAAGGTAATAACAGGTGTTGTGATTAAGAGCAATGACCTGCGTATAACCAATAAACAGCATAAATTGATTTACGAGTCGTTAGAGCAATGGAAAGGATGCAGAGATGAACCATTAATATCTTCTTTGGTAGAGCCTAAATTACTCGGTAGGCTTCATGCGCACAGTAATATTGAACCAAAGTTAAAGGATAAGGTAAATAGTATACTCAACTACAAACCTGTTAAACAACCATCTTCCTTTTCTACTGATTGATCCTACATATTAGGTCGAACAAAGTGAATCCCAACAACTTTATAAAATATGCCAAAACGTTTGGTGCGCCTCTGGCACAACCTACAAAAACGAAAATTTGAGCAGGTTAAATGTCTGTTTATCTCCAAACAGCCGACATTTAAAATTTATGAGTCAGTATCCGCTTCGAGCACAGGGTCGCTGGTCGGCTCTAACTCATTTTTGTCCAAAAACGAGTTTACCCGACCCTCCGCTTTTCGCTCAAATAAGACCCCGAAAAATGGCTCATATAGCTATCTAGGCCAACGCTTTCAAAAACAGAAGTATATTTCCGATAACTACCTTTGAATTCCTATAAACGGAAGTTTGCTTCCGAAATATAGCAATATTGGGTTAGAAACCGGAAGTTTACTTCCGTTTTGTACTTTAAGTTTATAAACCGGTGTTTAATGAAAGCTGGGAAGTCTAGAGGTACAAGCAAACATTGGGTTATTAAATTTAATAATTAGCTTTTAGCTAAATTTAGAAAAACTTTAAAGCTGGTAGTTTGATTATTTGAACTGACCTCTATATTTCCACCGTTTGCTTGCGCTAGAGCTTTAACTATTGCAAGCCCTAAACCAGCTCCATCGCTGTGTCGTTGGCGCGATTTATCGGGTCGATAAAAGCGGTCAAATAAATAAGGTAAATGCTCAGAAGGTATTCTCTCCCCAGTATTAATCACTGAAATACATATTTTATCAGCGGTAAATATTTCACTATTTACTGTGATTGATGAGCCTTTTGGGGCATACCTTATTGCATTGGATAGGAGGTTTGATAATAATTGGCGAAAGTGTAATTTGTCACAATAAAAACAAAGGTTTTGACCTTTTTTCTTAAATGTAATCAATGAGTCTTCAGCCAAAGCATCAAAGTACTCAAATAATGCTTCAATTTCATCATGGCTTTTTAGAGTATTTTGAACGGGTTTAACCAGTCCATTCTGAGTTTTTGCAAGCCAAAGCATATCACTAACCATCTTAGTTAGTCGTTCCAGCTCTTCTAGATTAGAAAACAATAATTCTTGATACTCTAACAACTGTCTTTTTTTAGATAAACCAACCTGTGTTTGAGTGATTATATTTGTTAGTGGAGTACGTAACTCATGCGCAATATCACTAGAGAAATTTGATAAACGAATAAATTCACTTTGGAGCCTGTCGAGCATCGAGTTAAACGACTGCACCATATTAACAAGCTCAATAGGCACTTTATTTTCATCAAGCCTTACATCCATCTTATTAGTTTGGATGTCATGCATTTTCTGACTCAAACCTCGTAAAGGGTTCAATCCTTGATGTATAGCAAACCAAGCCACCAATAAAATGAGTACCGCAGAGCCAAACATAATAGCCCAAAGACTTTGTTGAAATTGATTGAGAAAGTGTAAATGAAAGCTCATGTCTATCGCTGTAGTAATTTTGTATTGCTGTTGCCCAGTACTTAAATTACTCACCAGAGCTCGGTAGGTGTGGGTATCATTTTGCCATGAGGTAATGTTGTTACGGTTAAAGCCAGCTGAAGCATTAGCACTCATTACAAAATCACTAAAATCTCGTTCAGAACTTTGAAAAATGAGCTCTCCTTTTGCGGTATTTACCTGATAGTAAACACCGTGATGACCCGCTACAGCGTTAGATAATTCATTTTTAAGTTTCAGGTTTGATTTATACTGTTGTCTTAAAACTAATTCAATAGATTGATTAATAACATGCAGTTCACTACTATCTTGCTGGAAAAAATGATGTTTTATCGAACTATTTATTAAGGTGGCAACTAAAGTTAAGCACGCAATAACGGTTACAGCGACAAACAACACAACACGCATCGTAAGTGATAAAGGCCGTGACTTAATAGCCATCAGTTTCAACCTCTAATTTATAGCCCATACCACGAACCGTATGAATTAATTTAACAGTAAAGTCATCATCAACTTTTGCTCTTAGCCTACGAATGGCAACATCAATCACATTGGTGTCGCTATCAAAATTCATATCCCATACTTGAGAAGCAATTAACGAACGTGGCAGTACTTCACCTTCGCGCCGTAACAATAGTTCAAGTAAGCTAAACTCTTTATTACTCAATAAAATACGCTTGCCTGCACGTTGTATTTTTCGCTTTGGAATATCCATTTCTAAATCAGCAACTATCAGTATATCGTCAACTGTTTGTACTACACCACGGCGAATAAGAGTGCGTACTCTTGCTAAAACTTCAGCAAAAGCAAAAGGCTTTATTAAATAGTCATCAGCACCAAGTTCGAGCCCCTTTACTCTATCGTCTATACTATCGCGAGCAGATAAAAATAGTACTGGGGTTTTGTTATCTGCTTCACGTAGCGACTGTAAAATTTTCCAACCGGATACGTCAGGTAACATGACATCAAGTATTATTACATCAAATAAGTCGGTCATTGCTAGGTGATGACCGTCAAGTCCATTGCGCGCCAAAGAAACCTGAAAACCAGCTTCACTTAGTCCCTGTTTTAAATAATCTCCTGTCTTTGATTCATCTTCAACAACTAATAAGCGCATACAATTCCTTCATTAAAGTCCTAACAACTACCTCTGCAAATATTATGCAGTATCTGTCACTACAGCAACATGACACCAACATTACAACTTTGTAATGTTCGCGTCATGTTTAAGACAGGTCTATTTTCTATACTCAATACATATTCTGGTATGAAGGAGTAAGGAAATGGGGTTTAAAAAGTCATCACAACAGGTTAGCACACCACGAAGACGATTTGTTCAAGGCTTAATTGCAGGAGGTGTACTTGCTGCTTTTCCGAGTGTATTACATGCTGCATCATCTTTAGTAACAGGAACAATAACAGGCACTGTGCCCGAACTTAGCGGCAAAGTAATTGATCTGGTTATAGATGAATCGCCGGTTAACTTTACTGGCGTAGTACGTATGGCGACAACTATCAATGGCTCTATACCCGCCCCTACCTTGCGCCTCAAAGAAGGCGATGACGTTACTATTAGAGTAACAAATAAGTTATCAGTACCGAGTTCAATTCATTGGCATGGCATTATTTTACCGTACCAAATGGATGGCGTACCTGGTATCAGTTTTAAAGGCATTATGCCTGGCGAAACCTTTGTTTATAAATTTAAATTACAACAAAGCGGTACATATTGGTATCACTCACATAGTGGCTTTCAAGAAATGACTGGCATGTACGGTGCATTAATTATTGAACCGCGAGAAAAAGATATTATTAGTGCAGATAACGAGCATGTTATTCAATTATCTGATTGGACTGATGATGACCCAATGGCGCTGTTCCGCAAATTAAAAATACAGAGTGATGTATTTAACTTCAATCAGCCCACTGTTCCAGAATTTTTTGATGACGTTTCAAATAGCGGTGTTTCGAATGCTTTGCAACGCCGCAAAATGTGGAATCAAATGAGAATGAATCCTACAGATTTAGCTGACTTATCTGCATCAGCAATGACCTTTTTAATGAACGGTAGTACGCCAATGTCAAATTGGCGAGGAATGTTTAAAGTTGGAGAAAAAGTAAGACTTAGGTTTATTAATGGCTCAAGCAATACTTTTTTTGACGTTCGTATTCCAGAACTAAAACTAACAGTTGTACAAGCTGATGGGCAAAACGTTGAACCAGTGACAGTTGATGAATTTAGATTCGGCCCTGGTGAGACCTACGACGTAATTGTTGAGCCTAAAAATGATGCCTATACGATTTTTGCTCAAAGTATGGATCGCTCTGGTTACGCAAAAGGAACTTTATCAAGCTCGCCTAATATTGATGCGCCAGTACCTGCACTTGACCCTGTTGAATGGTTAACGATGACCGATATGATGGGCAATATGACCCACGGCGGTGAGCATTCTGCAATGGCAGGTATGGCTGGCATGTCAGGTATGAACTCTAAAGAAATGGATCATAGCGCTATGGAGCACGGTGCAATGGCGATGGATCATAGCAAACATGGTATGTCTGAAAACCCATTGGCAGTTGCCAGCCCTAAAGTGCGTCATGCCAAAACGGAGTATGGAGCTTCAGTTGATATGCGCGTTGATATGCCTAGAACAAATCTTGATGATCCTGGTATTGGTTTACGTAAAAATGGTCGCCGTGTTTTAACACTTGCAGATTTACACTCACTTGAAGGGGTCACTAACCAGCAAGAGCCAGAAGCTGAAATTGAGTTGCATTTAACCGGAAATATGGAACGTTATAGCTGGTCATTTGATGGCTTAGAATTTGGTAAAAGCACGCCAGTGCATATGAAGCATAACCAACGTTTAAGAGTTATTTTACAAAACGATACCATGATGACGCACCCTATGCATCTGCATGGTATGTGGAGTGATTTAGAAAACGAGCAAGGTGATGTGCAAGTGCGACGTCATACAATACCTGTTCAACCCGCACAAAGAATCAGCTTTTTAACCACCCCTCACGATGTAGGGCGCTGGGCTTGGCATTGCCATTTATTATTCCATATGGATGCCGGCATGTTTAGAGAGGTAGTCGTATCATGAAACAATTAAAACTATCTAAATCATTTAGTTTATTAATGTTAACTGGGGCTTCATTAATTAGTTTCCCTTTATTAGCGCAAAGTGAAATGGCACAAATGAATAGCGCTAAGATGCAACCACAAGGAGGAAGTGCACCTAAAGATGCAAGAGACCCCCATGCTTACTCTGCGGGAACAACTTTAACAGAAGGCCCATATGCGCTTGAGGGCAATGAGCGATTAACACTCGCTGATGAGCATCCATTTTACGCATTACTAGGCGATCGTCTTGAATATAACGAGCAAGCAAACGCAGGTGTATTTGACTTACAAGCATGGTACGGCACTACCTTTGATCGATTGGTAATTAAAACCGAGGGTGATTTCAGCGAAGGAAGTATTGAAGAAAACCAAACCGATATTTTATGGGGTCACGCCGTATCAGCATATTGGGATACTCAAGCAGGTGTTCGTCTTGATTACAATAAAGAAGGTGAAAATCGGCAATGGTTGGCTTTTGGCTTACAAGGTTTAGCCCCTTATTGGTTTGAACTTGATATGACAGCATACGTAGGTGAGCGAGGCAATACCGCATTTACGTTAGAGGCAGAGTACGAACTACTACTCACGCAAAAGCTAATTATACAACCGCGAGCCGAAATTACACTTTATGGCAAAAACGATAAACAAAACGAGCTTGGAAGTGGCCTATCAAGCAGCGCGATTGGCTTTAGGGTTCGTTATGAATTTACACGCCAGTTTGCGCCCTATATTGGCGTTGAATGGGGCAATAAATTTGGCAATACCGCCGACTATGCCACATCAAGTGGACAAAGTAGCAACAACACCGCATTTGTTGCGGGTATTAAATTTTGGTTTTAATCATTTTAAATAAGAGGTAATTATGAAGTTTTTTAACTCTGCAGTAGCCATTTTAGGTTTAGTGCTTACATTTTCCGCATCAGCGCATATATCACTCAAGCAATCAATACCTGCACAAGAAGCCATGTTAATGCAAGGACCAGAGGAACTTTCGTTAATTTTTAGTGGTGAAGTAAGGCTAGCAAAAGTCATCATCAAAGATGAAAAAAATAAAACAATAAACTTTGATTTCAAACCCAGCGCCACCCCAAGCACAGACTTTAATTGGTCATTACCGAGCCTAGCCCAAGGCACTTACACGGTTAAATGGACAGCACTGGGTGGTGATGGACATAAAATGACTGGCACGTTTAGATTTATGGTACATAAAAATGAATCGCATAAGATGATGCAAGAACAATCTAATACCCACAGCAAACATAATCATTAAGTAGCAACATCATGCAATTAAGTGAATGGTCAGTGCTCTTACTATTATTAAAACTAGCAAGCTATATAGCAATTGTAGGGCTTGCGGGCACTTTATTAATGCGCTTTATGTGTGGCAACAGCAATGTTGCAGGGCATCACTTAATTAGCTTTCATCAGTTCTTAAAACGTTGGCAAATTACGTGTGTAGTTACAGGTAGTATTGCTGCACTTTTACAAGTACCTATAGAAGCTGGAGCAATGGCTGAATTAGGCTTTATGGGAATGTTTGACCCCTTTATGCTTGAAATTGTTTGGCAATCAGTCATAGGTGACCAAGCAAGGTTTAGAATACCAGCGCTTATTATTGCTCTAATTAGCGCATGTATGTGGAATGTGGAATCAGATGATAACGTAGCAGGTTATAAAAACGATGCCGTTATACTAATCATGCTTGGGTTTATCGCTTATAGCTTCACTTTTACTGGGCACAGTGCAAACGAAAATGGGTTAGTGAAAAGTATTTTAACCTTTCACCTTATTGCCATTGCGAGCTGGTTAGGGTCATTGTGGCCGCTTTACAAAAGCTGCACTTTACTACCTACCAGTGAAGTAAAGCGGTTAATGCATTACTTTGGTCAACTCGCTATTGTTATTGTATTTGTACTACTTATTTCGGGCTTAACTCTGCTCCTGCAGTACCTAGAGTCATTTTCTGCATTGTTTACATCAGATTATGGGCAACTAATTTTATTAAAGCTGTTACTCGTCAGCGCGATGCTGCTCCTAGGTGCATGGCATAAGCTTTTTTTAGTCCCGCAAATCACTCAACAACACCATATAAGTATATTAAAACGCTCGATTACTGTTGAAATAGTAATTGCCCTGTTTGTACTTATTACAACAAGTGTATTTACCACACTTGTTGGTCCGCCTATTTAACGATTAATAAAAAGGGAAACGTATGTTAATTAAATCCTTTAATTTAAAAATTTTATTGCTACTAATTTTTAGCACTGTTAGTTCTTTTACTGTTAGTGCACATGACGATGAAAAATATTCAAAAAAAGGCAAGGCCTTTGTCAATGTTGATAGCGAGGCTGCAAAAACAGTCAGCCTATTTCATGCATCTCTAAAACAAGGTAATCGCGAAGCTGCACGTAAATTACTGGCCGACGATGTCATCATTTTTGAAGGCGGAAGTGTTGAGCGTTCTGCAGATGAATACGCGAAACATCATATGATAGCGGATATGAAATTCTTAAGTGCTGTTAATAGTGAACTACTAGAGCATCAAGTTTACACAAATGGAGACATAGCTTACTCAATTTCAAGAAGTAAAACTCAAGGAAAGTACAAAGGAAAAGATATTAAGTCTATGGGAATGGAATCAATCACATTAAAAAACACCGATACAGGTTGGAAAATCACTCATATTCATTGGTCAAATTAAGGAGTTAAGAATGCGAGTAATCTACATTACCTCAGCGTTATTTTTATCATTAACTATGTCATTTTCGGCGATAAGTATCGAAAAACAACATAAAGCATTAATAACTTATGAGAATTCAGAAAAACCTAAAATTGAGCTTACCGTTTATAAAAGTAAAAATTGTGGATGTTGTAATAAGTGGATTGCTCATTTGAGCGAAAACAATATTCAAACAAAAGCAATTAACGTCAATGACATGGGGACGATTAAATCTCAGTATCAAATAAAATCAAATATGCGGTCATGCCATACAGCCGTTTCAGCCGATGGATTTGTATTTGAAGGTCATGTTCCCGCCAAACATATAAAACAGTTTTTAGCTGAACAACATCCTGAAAAGACGATAGGGCTCTCTGTTCCCGCTATGCCTGCTGGTACGCCAGGTATGGAAATGGGCGATCGCTTTTATAAATATAATATTGAAATGCTTACGCACGATTTACAGCAAAATACTTATAAGCATATTAGCAAATACGCTGAGCAGTTTTAACACTTATGGCACAACTCTTGATGTAATATTAAACATTGATTCAATGATTAAATATATAGTGGGTTTACGCCTAATAACCTGTAAGAATTACCCATTGGTATAAATGATATACAAAGTAAATGATAGAAAGGAGCCATCTAATGTCGCAGTATTTAAAGTTTTTCTTAATGATAGCCACATCAACATTAGTCATGTTTGTACTGATGTATTTGAATACTTATCAGCTAAGTCATGTTTTTTTTAGTGAAACTCGCACTTATATGGCGCTTTATATGGGAGCCATGATGGCAGTGATAATGCTACTTTTCATGCTCAATATGTATAAAGATAAAAAGAAAAATATAACAGTACTCATTGCTAGTGTTACCGTATTTGCGGGAAGTTTATTTTTAGTTCGATCACAAGCGACTGTTGATGATAGCTCATGGATGTCGGCGATGATCCCACATCATTCAATTGCAATACTCACCAGTGAAAGGGCAAAAATCAAAGATAAGCGAGTCCAAGAGCTTGCAACAAATATTATTGAGGCACAGCGTCGTGAGATTAAAGAAATGCAGTGGTTACTAAAGGATATAGAGAAAAATGGCCTAGCAGAAACTCAGGAGCAAGCACAATCTAGGACCGTACCGGATTTTAATGCTAAGTAAAATTTTATACCAATACATAAAAGGGAGCTAAACATGAGTAAATCAGCCCAACTTTTTAGAATGGCCACAGATGAGCATATTTGTCCGTTTGGTTTAAAATCAAAAGACCTACTAGAGCGAGAGGGATATACAGTTGATGATCAGCTATTAACTTCTCGAGAGCAAACAGATGAATTTAAAAAACAACACAGTGTAGAAACTACACCTCAAACATTTATTGATAATAAACGTATAGGTGGCTATGACGACTTACTCGATTACTTTGATAAGCCAAAAGCTGGGCAAGAAGGTACAACTTACACGCCCGTGATTGCGATTTTTTCGGTTAGTTTTTTGCTTAGTGTGGCATTTAGTTTTGCAGCGAATAATAGCTTATTATCAATGCAAACCGCTGAACTGTTTGTAGCCCTAACAATGGCAGTGTTAGCAATACAAAAGCTTCAAGACTTATTTAGCTTTACTAATTCATTTATAACCTATGACTTAGTCGCTATGAAAGTAGTCAGGTACGCCTATGTTTACCCATTTTTAGAAGCATTTGTTGGCATTGGAATGATAGCCGGATTACCAGCCTATATTATTGCCCCTATTTCATTGTTCATAGGTGGGGTTGGTGCTGTTTCAGTGATAAAAGCAGTCTATATAGATAAACGAGAGTTAAAATGTGCGTGTGTAGGCGGTGACAGTAACGTACCACTAGGGTTTATCTCCCTAACAGAAAACCTGTTTATGATCGCTGCCGGTATTTGGATGTTTGTTAAGTAAACAACAGCTTTAATTTAAAAACATGATGATGTACTAGTGTGATTACCAAGGGATTATGTCGCTCTAATTACCGAGCGACTTTGTCGTAAATAGCATATCAGCTGTACTAGCTCATATCAGATCTCACAGTTTAAGTGAATAAGTTTAGACTTCATCAGGCAGACTGCTATGAGCGAAAAGCAGACATTGACCGTTAATCGTTTCAACGACGGCAATTAGCCATACGTTGCATGTTTGCTCCCTTAC